>DAIUED010000113.1:0-7487 GCA_036845295.1 Bacteroidota bacterium | reverse complement strand
ATAAAGCAAACCCGTAACCAATGCAAAACCCATAAGGCCGAGCATCGACTCTATAGCCGATACCGTATTGGTGAAGGGATCGACCGGATACACATGCCCGTAACCCACCGTAGTAAGGGTTTGTGCACTGAAAAAGAAAAGATCCATGAAATGGGAAGACTCACCCATGGTTTCCAGCCCACCAAACCGCGATGCACCCAGTGAAAAATAAATGAGCGCAAAAAGCGTATTTACGACGATGTAACTCAGAAAAACAAGACCTATGAATTTTGTCCAGGAAATGGATATCAACCAATGATAGATATCAAAGCCAATGTGATTTTTAGCACCCCGCCGCCTAACGTTCACAGAGCCATCGCGATTGAAGAAACGCACCGACTCGTTATAGCTCTTGGAGCCGAAACCCAGCTCGGCCTCCCCTTTTTTTCTATTGTTTAAACCCTCTTTAATCATACCTTTGTCAAATGAAAACTAAAGGTAGTTATTATTGGTTATTGTTATTAATACCAGCTGCGTTTACCGTATGGTATTTTTCGAACAAACAGGAAGAAAAGCCATTGCGTACGCTTGCTTACTTCGGAAAAAAAAGAAGCATGAAAAGCGGCGACACAACCTACCATACTGTAAAACCTTTTCTTTTCACAGATCAATATAACGAACACGTGACAGAAGAAACCGTGAAAGGAAAAATCTATGTCACTGATTTTTTCTTTACGACTTGCCAATCCATCTGCCCAATCATGAGCAATCAGCTTGAGCGGGTTTATCAAAAATTCCATAACGACCCTACTGTGCTTATCTTGTCGCATACGGTAGATCCGGAAGAAGACTCGGTGTCTGTGATGAAAGACTACGCCGCCATGCATGGCGTGAAAGATAAGAAATGGCTTTTTCTGACGGGAGACAAAAAAGACCTGTATGAAATGGCGCGACAGAGTTACCTGCTGAATGCCGAAGAAGGCGATGGCGGTACCGAAGATTTTATCCATACCCAAAATTTTGCACTTGTTGATAAAGAACGCCGGTTGCGTGGATTCTACGACGGCACAGACAGCCTTGAAGTATCAAGGCTCATAACCGACATCGAACTCTTGCTTGAGGAGTACCGTTACAAGGAGAAGCAGGCGGCTCATGACTAAACCTGTTCGTTTTTATCCTGCACTTTCTTTGTTGCTATTTTTAGGGAACAACGCATTGGCGCAACAGCAGCCCGCCACACCAAATGTAACGGTGTACACCGCAGAAAGCCTCTTGCAACGTATTCATAATGCTAGCGACACGCTTTACGTGGTAAATTTCTGGGCAACCTGGTGTAAACCCTGCGTTGCTGAGCTCCCGGCATTCAACGCATTTCAAAAAGCACATACCAGCGAAACCGTAAAGGTCATCCTGGTGAGCCTTGATTTCCGTGAAGACATGGAAAAAAGATTAATCCCTTTTTTGCAAAAACATCCCCCGGCCTGTGAAGTCGTGCTGCTCAACGAAAGCAATGGCAACGATTTTATCGACCGGATCGATAGCCGCTGGAGCGGAGCCATTCCGGCAACGCTTGTTACGAGCCGGAATAAAGGCAAAAACCTGTTCTACGAAAAAACACTTACAGAAGCGGCGCTCGAAGAAATTCTTAAAAAATGAGCCTGTTGGCGTAGCGGCTACAGGATTCTGTAAAAACTCTGAATTTAAAAAATCAATATTAACCAATCATATATTTACGAAACTATGGCACTTACAGTAAAAACGTCTCAATTACCAAACTCGGGGAAAGGCTTATTTACGACGACCGCGATCAAAAAAGGAACAAAGATCATTGAATACGAAGGCGAGATCATCGACTGGAAAGAATACGAAAAGCGTGTAGAGCGAGATGAAGACGGCTATCTGTTTTTCATTAATAAAAAACGCTGCATCGATGCCTACCCGACGCCGCAGTACAAAGCCCGTTATGCCAACGATGCTGCCGGGCTTAGCCGCGTGAAGGGACTTACCAATAATTCTGTTTACGAAATTGAAGGCGATAAATGTTTTATTGTAGCCACCAAAGACATTCCGGCTGGTGCCGAAATCTTTGTTAGTTATTCGAAGGAGTATTGGGACTGCGTGCGCTACAACATCAGTATCGGCAGGGGCAAACACTAAGGCGATGGCAACGGATGGCTGTTGCCGCTGATCTGCCGTGGACATCCATTGGTGAGAGGACAAACAGGCACTGGATTATTTCCCTGGTAAAGCCAAACATCTTTCATTTTTACTATCTTTATTCAATACAGCCTGCAAAAAAGGGCTCGTTAAAAAACATGGTATGAAGCAGCTGCACTTTATTGTCGGAATCGGAAGATCGGGGACTACCCTGCTCACCAACATTCTCAATAAGCACCAGGCGCTTCACTGCCTGCCGGAAGCAAATTTCCTGGTATTTTTCCTGCACCACTTCAGGCAGCAAAAAGGATTCAGCGAGGCAGACATTGAGCTGATCTTCCGCCAAATCCACATTTATGCATACTCTCACCCGTTTGTGGGTTGGGAATTTGACGAAGACCGGGCGAAAGCGGAGATCATAGCCCTTTGCAAATCGACGCCCACGCTCAGCTACCTCGACTTATGCAAGCACATCTACGAACGGTTCAAGGTGAACGGTGAAGACAAATCACAGGCTTCGGTGCTGATCGATAAAAATCCGGGATACACCATCTACCTCGACAAAATCGCTGCCTTGTCTCCTGACTCCAAATTCATCTGGCTCATCCGGGATTACCGTGCCAATGTGCTTTCAAGGAAACAAAGTATTTACCTGAAACCGCCGCATGTAGCCTATAATGCCATGCGCTGGAAGCGTTTCAACCAGATAGCAGCCGCCTTTCACAAAAACAATCCCGGCAAGGTGCTGCCGGTGAGATATGAAGACCTGGTGTACGACAGCGACCGCACTGTTGCACGTATCTACGACTTTCTGGGCGTGGCGCCTGCCGCCATCAGCAACACGGAAATGGCCGTACCCGGAAATATCAGTGGGTTCCTGACCCAAAAACAGCATGAACAGCGGATGATCAAAAAGTATTCGGACCTCAGCAAACCAATCAATGCCGATCGCGTAGAAAGCTGGAAAAAGGAATTAAGTCCCACTGAAATTCAGATCTGCGAGCGGATCTGCGGAAACTTTGCCCGACAATTCGGCTATGAAAAATACGACGTGCAAACCAACGAAACAGCTTCGCTCATGAGCCATACACCTGAGGTCGTGCGCGCCATGGCCGATATTGAAAAAGACCTTCTGATTTATTACCTACCGATTCATTACAAAATGAAACGGTTCATCCGCCGGCAAAAACTTCTCGGCTTCATCAAGGATTAGTCTTCGTATCAGGCATCAACCCTGGTTTCCGTGATCCCAACGCCTTTTTTGTTTAAACCGCAGCCTTAGCGATACGGGCATGTTGTAATACAAGTTTTTAAGAAGATGAAACACTTTCACTTGTAAGAAAGCGTACTTGTATTTCAACCGATCCATGAAGGACACGCGGTAGGTGGGATCATTTGCCGGTTTGTAATTGAATTGCTTGCCATAACGGCTACACGCCATATCCAACAGGGCAATATCTGCCGGCGATAATTCGCTGCGGAAGGCATCTACGCGGTCGGTGTTCACCGGCTTATCCAGGTTAGCATGCATGGAAGCAATCTTTTCGAACTTTTCGCCGGATACCGTCACCCGCGCGTGATCTTTGATTGCTTTGGAAAAGCCCTGGAACTCCAACATTTGCGGATCGTAGGCAATGCTCAGGTAATCGCAGAGGCTTTGCAGCGTTTGTTCCGGCGCCTGTGCAAGATCTTCATACCTGACAATATGGGCCTGGATCCCGAGTGCTTTTACAGAGCGAAAAATTTGCTCATAGAAGAAATTCCAGGCGGCGGCCAGGTTGAGCAGCGAAACAGGCTTGTCGGAGTATTTTCTGCGTGAAACCACATTGTCACGGTAATCCCTCACGATCACGATAAATTTAGCTTGGGGATACAGACGGTGCAGCAAATTCATGTGCATCGAATACGAAGGGTTTTTGTCGATGACCCACTTAACACCTGGTCTATCTTTTTGCGAAAGCGGGTAATGGAGATACGCCAGCTTGCATACGTTAGAAAAATTCCGGATAGGTAATTCCGCCAGGCTTGTTTCGAAATCCGAAGAAGGTTTCCAGATATTGATCACCTGATTGTAGTTGTAGTCGAACATGGCAATGAACGATTTGACGACGCCGGGATCGTTGAAATTTTTATAAGCAAACGAGCGGTGCGAAAATAAGATGAATTCATTTTCGGGGGTAGCGATCACCTGCGGATGCATGTTGAGCATACTGGTGAGCATGGTCGTTCCTGAGCGGCCGATCCCGACAATAAAGGCAATTTCGGGCAATGGTTGATTCGGTAATCGCTCAGGCATGGGTTCTGTTCTTAGCCATAAATGTAATATTATTTTTATATATTTGTTAATAGCCGCATATATGGAATTACCCGCCAGCTCAACGACTTCTTTTTTTAGTGAACCGGATACTGTAGTGAAAGAACGCATTTTTGAGAAAAGCCGGCTGACCAACTTCATCATTCAATTTCTACAGTTTGCGGGCATCCTCACGATTGTAGAACTCTACCATTTCGAAAAAGCGTCAGGTATTTCCCTCTACAGTATATTCATCCTGGCTTTGTTCGCTTTGCACAGCTTTTCGCCTTTACGTTACAGGCTTCCCCTGCTTTTTGCCGCGCTTGTGCTCATCATTGTTCATGCATTTGGTTTCATTGCCGGCGGCTCCATGTTTCTCACGGGATTTCTTTTCATCGGCGTTTGCCATTTGACTATCCGGCACAGCTTTAAGTTGGGTCTGATAGCACTTTTATTCTTCGGGCTGGCGATCTTCCGTACCGACATCTTTTATTTCCCGAGAGTGTCGCTCGTGATCTCCTACCTGATGCCTATGTTCATGTTCCGCATCGTCATATACCTGTATGAGCTGAAGCATGGGCTTGTCATAAAATCGGCCTGGCAATCCATTGTGTATTTTTTCATGCTGCCCAATATCTTTTTTCTTTTCTTTCCCATCATTGATTACAAGAACTATGTACGAACATATTATAATGCACCCGAAAAAGACATCTGGCAAAAAGGTATCCGGTGGATGCTCAGGGGTATTTTCCATTTGTTTGCCTACAGGCTTATCTGCACGTATTTTCTCAACCTCCCATCGGATGTGCACGACCTTCCATCGCTTGCGGTGTATATCTTATCCAACTATCTTCTGATCGTAAGGCTATCAGGCATCTTTCATTTCGCGATTGGCTTTTTATGTATGTTTGGCATGAACCTGCCGAAGGTGTTCGACAATTACTTTATCGCCACCAGCTTCGTGGACCTGTGGAGGCGCATCAATATATACTGGCGGGACTTTGTGCTCAAGATCTTCTTCTACCCGGTGATGTTCCTGTATAAAAAGCGGATAAAAAAATGGCTGCTACCGGTTACGATGATGAGTGTTTTTGTGATCACCTTTCTTCTTCACAGCTACCAACTCTTCTGGATAACGGGTTCGTTTCACCTGAAACTGGTGGATCTTGTTTTCTGGATCACCATCGGCTTTTTTATCACGATAAATTCGATGATTATTGAGAGAAACACCCTGGCGCAACGAAAGCCCAGGCAGTGGCCGCCATTGCTGAGCTACCTCATCAGTACGCTGAAAATACTCGGCATGATCGCCTTCATGGCTACCATGTGGTCGTTGTGGAACAGCAAAACCATGGGCAGCTGGCTATTTTTAATGAGCCATGCCAACATCCTTTCCGGTCTCAGCCCATTGGGCATTGTATCAGGTATTTTTCTGATCATTGCCGGTGGTGTTATACTGCATGTTGTCGTTCACCTAAAACCGGTGCAGCAACTGATCAATCTTAATCCATCCCAGACGTTTTTCTTAACCGCGCCCACCATCGCCCTGCTGCTCGCCATGCAAACAAAACCGGTGCAGATGCACATACCGGCGGCGGCTGTATCGCTCGTGCAGGTTGTTTCCGATGATTCGCCGAACCGCAAAGATAAAGCGGATGCCGAAGCCGGCTACTACGACAGGATCATTGAAGGTGATGAAGACATTGCCATCGGCATTGGCAGCAATGGATTTAAGAAGCACCTCCGTAGTAATCCTTACACGGTGGCGTACTATTACTCCAACAACCTGCTGAACCGCAGGATGAAGCCGGATTTAAAAATAAGAGGTCTGGATCATGATTTCATAACGAACAGCTATGGCATCCGGGACAAGCAATACGCCCTGGAAAAACCGGATAGCATCTTTCGCTTAGCGCTTATGGGCGGCTCCTACGAGATGGGATCGGGCGTGAGCAACCACCGCAATTTCGAATATATTACCGAAGATAAGCTCAATCGCAACTTCCCACCCGGCGATTACAAAGGCATTGAAATATGGAACTTTGCAGGCGGCGGGTATTACCTCATCGAACATCTTGAGCTGCTAAACAGTGAAGTGTTTAAATACAACCCTGATGGCGTGATCTATTTCGCACATTCCAGCGAAAGCAAAAACATGATCAGGGATCTTACCGGCGTGCTCAAAAGACATATACCTCTCAAATACCCGTTCCTGGAACAGATCGTGAAGTTGGCCCGCATAAAGCCTTCTTCGGATGAGGCCGAAATAAAAGAATTACTAAACCCGTATATGGATTGCATTCTTCAATGGAGTTATATGGAAATGGCAGCCATCAGCCGTAAGCACCATGCAACCCCAGTGTGGGCGTATCTTGTAACAACGGAGGACGCGTTTGACCGGGATGAATACAACAGGCTTCGCGAATTTGCCATGCAGGCGGGCTACGTGACGCTCGACCTGGGTGATGTTTACGGCTCTATTCCGCGCAAGCAAATCCGCATCTCCGATATCAACACCCACCCTAACGAACTGGGGCAACAGTTGATCGCTAACCGTTTTTACAACGAATTACTGAAACATGAAGGGCGGATATTCCGAAAAAAAAGGATAAATTTATAGTTCACTTCTATCCGAATATTATGAACGCGACTAAGGAAACCATCAGGGAAACGCTCAAAAATTTTATCATCACTAATTTTTTGGCGAATAAGGAGCAGGAAACGCTCACGTATGATACGCCGTTGATTTCAGGAGGCCTGATAGATTCTATCCTAACCATGCAAGTGGTAGTTTTCATTGAGAAAACCTATCAATTCGATTTTGAGGCGCATGAGGTTGACCGGGATAACCTGAACACGATTAACCTCATGACTGATTTCATTGATAAAAAAATCAATGGCAAAGGCTAAAAAGCTGCACGATCTCCTTGTTCATTCCGAAAGACGGTTCCCAAACCACACAGCGCTTATATCGGAAGGTAACAGCATAAACTATTCCGGGCTTTACCGTTGCGCCTGCGATGCGACCGACCTGCTCGTCCGTTCAGGTATTTCTGCC
>DAIUED010000112.1:0-9459 GCA_036845295.1 Bacteroidota bacterium | reverse complement strand
TTCGAAATGCCTTGTCCGTTCAGTTGCAATTCAATGTTGCCGTAGATGCGCAAGGCATACATACCTACGCTTTCAATTTGGATGACCCGCACATCAGAAGTGAGTGTTTCGCAATAAATGTGTTTGCAGGCGTTGTTATAACCTTCCGGTTTGTTGTTGATAACGAGAATATGTGGCGTATTCGGTATTTTTTCGGCCGTGTCTTCTACGAAAGCTCTGAGCTGTGCAAACTCTTCATTGGAAATGTTGAACGTATCAGCCACCGTAATGACAAATTCGTTTTCCTGTTCCGAAATCTCGTCGCTCGAGTAAATAAATTCCAGCAAACGGATCAACACGATCACTTTTTGCGGCTGCTCGAGTTCCTGGTTTATTTGAGTACAAATCTTCAATACCTTCACCGAATTCAGAGAGGTACGCTTGGCGGTGCCGTCTTTTTTCTTCGAGCTGGCTTGTTGTGCTTCAATAAATTCGTCGAAAATCACGAGGTATTTTTCAACCTGTTCTTTGTTCAACTGTTGCTTGAGGAAAGACTCGACAATGGCACGTCCTGTATTGCTGATGCCATCAACCTTTGCGATGATGGCAAACATTTGCATTAAAGCCCTTAGTATTCGTTCACTCATATATTTTGGTTAGAGGGGTAACAGACAGATACGAAAGTTACTAATTATTAATAATTTAACAAATTTCCATTCATAATTTAATGGATTATTTTTGCGTTCGTCGAAATTATGAATACATCGGGAGGGGAATATCATGCCGCGGAAGTTGCGGCAAAATTTATCAATCAAACCGCTAAGCCGGTATTCCTTACCGGAAAGGCCGGCACCGGAAAGACCACTTTTTTAAGGAATATTATCGGGCATACGCATAAAAATTCCATTATCGTGGCCCCCACAGGCATAGCGGCCATCAATGCAGGCGGTGTCACCATTCATTCCCAGTTCGGTATTCCTTTCGGGCTTTTTATTCCGGACAGTAGTTATAAAATAGCTACTGAGCAGGTAAAAGTAAATACGCCTTATACCATGCTCAAGCACCTGAACATGCGCGAACAAAAGCGCCGGGTTTTGCAGGAACTTGAATTATTAGTGATCGACGAAGTGAGCATGTTGCGGGCCGATCTGCTCGACACGATCGATTTCGTGCTGAGAAGTGTCCGCCGCCGCCAGCATGTGCCGTTTGGTGGCGTGCAGGTGCTTTTCATAGGCGATCTGATGCAACTGCCGCCCGTAGTGAAAGACGAAGAGTGGCAAATTTTAAGACAGTACTACAACAGCATTTATTTTTTCGACGCCCATGTGTTGCGTCAACAAAAGCCGGTGTACATCGAATTGGATAAAATTTACCGGCAAACCGATGCGCAGTTCATCAATTTGTTGAATAACCTTCGGAACAATGCGGTAACACAAGCCGATATTGATTTGCTTAACAGCCACTATCGACCAAATTTCGATGTCCGTTCGGCGCGGAACGTCATCACACTCACCACCCATAATCACACGGCTGATGCCATGAACAGAACCGCTTTGCAGGAATTGAAAGGCCGTTCTTACATATTCCGGGCAAGCATCGAAGGTGAGTTCAGCGAATCGGCTTATCCGGCAGATGCCGCGCTGGAACTGAAAGTTGATGCGCAAATCATGTTCATCAAGAACGACCTGAGTGGACGTCAGCAATATTTTAACGGAAAGATCGGTCGGGTGTCGGCGCTAAGCGAAAAAGAAATTGAGGTGGATTTTGGTGATGGCAGCAAGCCGTTTGTACTCGAAAAACACCAGTGGCGGAATATCAAATATGAATTGAACCCGGGTACCAACGACATCGAGGAAAAAGACATTGGTGAATTCAACCAATACCCGATAAAACTCGCCTGGGCCATTACCGTCCACAAAAGCCAGGGCCTGACGTTTGAGAAAGCCATTCTCGATATCAATCGCGCCTTTGCTCCCGGCCAGGTATATGTGGCGCTATCGCGTCTTAAGTCGCTCGATGGCCTTGTGCTTACAGCGCCGGTGCAGTTCCAGGCTATATCACAAGACAAAGCCCTTGAAGCCTACCAAAGCAGCAAGCCGTCGGCAGATAGTGTGAAGCAACTGGTGGATCAGGAAACGATTTTGTTCTTGAAAAACAGTCTGCTCAATGTATATGACTTTGTGTGGCTTCACCACAGCCTGCAAAGGCACCTCGACAGCTATACCATGGCAGAAAACAAGTCGGCGAAGCAACGGCACCAGGCCTGGGCCCAGGAGCTGGTAGCCACATTTGAGCCATTGAAACTCAATGCCGATAAATTTGGCCACCAGGTGCAAGCTATTTTTGAAGCGAAGGCCGACGGGTATCTCCGCAAAATACAGGAGCGACATCTGGCCGCGAGAAACTATTTTTACCCGGTTTTGAAAACGCTTTCCAAAAAAGTACTGGTGCATATTGAACTGCTGAAAGAAGAAAAGCAAATCAAACAATACCTGGAAGAATTGCTGGAACTGGAAAACCTGTTGTATAAACACTTGCAACGGCTCGACAAAATGTCGGTGTTGCTCAGCCATGTCATCGATGGGACACCGCTGCAAAAGCCATCGGAACAACACACTGAGGCACAAGCTGCCCGTTTGGAGTTGGTGCGCCAAACCATTGCCGTAACCGAAAAAGCGGCATTCGACGAGCGAAAAAACAGGAAAAGTAAATCTGCAAAAAAAGAAAAAAAGTCGCGTGAGCCCAAAGCGGCAAAGGAATCAAAACCCGACAGCAAGCAACAAACTTTCGAACTGTATAAGGCAGGGAAAAGCTCCCGGGAAATTGCCAAGGAGCGGGGCATGGCCCTTAGTACCATCGAAGGCCATTTAAGGCATTATGTTAGTCTCGGCATGATCCCCGTAACGGCATTGGTGACAGAGGAAAAGGTGCACCGTATCCTCGAACTGTACCGTTCACAAGATCAACGTACCGCAACCGCGCTTAAAGAAGTGTTGGGCGACGCATTTTCTTATAGCGAGATCCGTTTTGTAATGGCAAGCCAGGAACACATCCGTAAAGAATAAAAACAGCCAGCCAGGCGGCGCATGTCTTATTTTACGCGCTCTACATATTCCCCGGTTTCAGTGTTGATCTTCAGCTTATCGCCGTTGACAACGAACACGGGCACTTGTATTTTAATGCCGCCTTCCACCTCCGCGGTTTTCAGCGTTTTGTTTTTCACGCCATCTTCGGTGTAAGTTACCGTCAATTCTACATACTGAGGCAGGGAACCGTTGAGCGGTTTCTCATTTTCATCGAAACGGATTTTCAGCAGCATGCCTTCCTGCAAAAACTGAATGCTGTCTGCAAACAGGATTTTGGGGATGTGCAGCTGATCGTAGGTTTCCTGGTTCATGCAAACCAGAAAGTCGCCGTCCATGAACAAATATTGCATTTCGTGTTCGTCCACACGGATCAAGTCTATTTTTTCACCCGAACGAAAGCGGATCTCACTTTGTTTGCCTGTTTCTACATTGCGGCATTTGCAGGAGTAAATCGCATTGCCCTTGCCGGGAGTAATATGGTCGTAGTCCAGCACTTGAACCAGTTCGTTGTTGTAGCGGATGAAGCAGCCTCTTGAAATATCGGATGTAGTAGCCATGAAAAGAATTAAGTTAGATGCGGCAAGATACTATGGACGTTTGAATTAGGCAAATTAATTCAGAAGGCGGCCGCAATTTCCCAAAACCGCATCCACAAGAGCCATTAGATTGAAGAAGATTGAAGAGCAGGGTATAGCTTACCGGCGCATTCAATAGTGTGTGACAGCGATTCAGTTCCTGTGTCGCTCTACCGTTGATGCCACTTGCTATAAATTTCCGGCCACTTACCAAAACGGCATTCTGCATGCGAAAAGCGCTTGATACATTTGTGCACATAACACGGTGCCGATGCTAAACGCACCTTTTAAACCCGAAGATCATGCTACCGACGAATCCAATGGTCCGAATCCAGGAACCCTGCCATGAAGACTGGAACCAGATGCACCCTGACGCCAGGGGCCGGTTTTGCTGTTCGTGCAGTAAATCCGTTGTTGACTTTACAGCCAAGAGCTGAAATTTTAAGCATTCTTGCTGCAAATCAGGGACAAAAACTTTGCGGGCATTTCAAGATTTCGCAACTCGATCGGCCATTGCAAGGCGTTAACCGGTCCTCTCCAAAACTAAACGTGAACCGCTTGACGCATGCTTTCGTCATTGCCGTGTTCCTGGTATTCGGTTCCATGTTGTTCAGTTGTAAAGATGAGCATGGACGCGATGTTGAGCAAGTGCCGGTGGCTTCCGGCCAGGAATATGTCCTGGGAAATATGAATAGTGACTTACCGGCGCCACTTGCAAAGGAAGAACTCATTCAGAGCGAGGCGCCGGTATCGGAAAGTATTCCGGCGATCGGCTTGTCTGTGTGCCAGGAGGTTGCAATAAGCGGAGGTATTGGTGTTTTTGAGTCTGTAGTGGTAGAGGAAAAACCGGCGATACAAGAAGAATCTCCTCTGGTGATGGGAGTTTTTGATTTCACGCCCAACCAAAGCGATAGTGTTTCAGTCGTTGTGGTCGATTCGGCCCGCAATAAGAATACCCAGATTCTAACTACACATAGTCCGTTTTTGGTATATCCAAATCCGTCGTCCGGTACGTTTTCTATTGCCTATGAGCTTACGAGTACGGCAGATGTAAGCATCGCTGTGTTCGATTTGAACGGCGCGTTGGTAAAGCAACTTAGCTCAGTACCATCGCAACATACAGGCCGTTATACCATTCCTGTAGAACTACATGGCATCTCATCAGGAACCTACATTGTGAGTTTCATAAAGAATGGTCAGCGTTATTCCGAGCGGGTAGTAATCGTTGAGTAAGCACTATGCCGTGCCTAGTGCTGCAATCATTTTCTCTGCAATAACCTTACTCATTTTGTAATTGGACTCGTGTGTCCAGCCGGCAATGTGCGGAGTAAGGATCACACGCTCGCTTTGCAGGAGGTATTGCATCGGCTCTGGAAGTAACGCCGTATCCAACTGCTCGAACGATACGGATTCGTATTCGAGTACGTCGAGGCAGGCGCCAATCACTTTTCCGCTTTCGAGGTGTTTCACGAGGCTTTGGGTATCTAGGCATTTGCCGCGCGCTGTGTTCACCACATAAATGTTTTTACGGAATGACGACAAAAAAGCATCGTCGATGTAGGCATGCGTTTCTGCTGTAAGCGGCAGGTGAATGCTGACGATGTCGGCCTGATCGTGTATTTCTTCCAGGGAGGCTTCTTTTACATGGTCGTTGCCGAAGCCTGTTTTGTATTTGTCGTGTGCCAGCACCGTGCAGCCGAGGCCTTGCAATTTCGAAGCAAAGGCCGAGCCCATATTTCCGTAGCCGATAATACCCACGGTGCGGCCGCCGATCTCGTGTCCGCGGTTTTCAGCCCGCTTCCAAATGCCTTGTCTTACTTCGGCGTCGGCGCGTTTCAGGTGGTTCATCAACATGAGCAACATGCCCAGCGCGTGTTCACCAACGGCATCGCGGTTGCCTTCGGGAGCGCTCAGGCAGATAATGCCCTTTTCCTGCGCATAGGCGACGTCAATGTTCTCCATGCCTGCGCCCACACGTCCAATGCACTTGAGGGCAGGCGCAGTGTCAATAAGCTCGCGCGTGATCTTGAATTTACTGCGGATCACAATTCCATCATAGTTCGGAAGCAGCGACATGAGTTCCTCTTTGCTACGGTTCCAGAACAGATCGCAGTGAAAACCATGTTGTATGAGTGTTTCATGCAATACATCATGGTTGGAATCTATACAGAGTATCTTTTTCATTACACGTGTTTTTTCCGTTTTCGATGTGATGTGCCCGGTAGCAGGCCGTTCCAAATTTTTCCGGTCTTATTAAGGAATGTCTATGTATTTGTGGGTTTGCAGGGAGATCATCCAGCGCGGGTTGTTTTTCACATATTCCACAATCAGCGGTGTGATCTCATGGCGCTTGCTCCATTCGGGCTGTAAATACAAGAAGCAATTCGTTGAAACCTTCGCAGCTTGCTCTTCTGCCCATTTGAAATCGTGTTTATTGAAAACAATCACTTTCAGTTCGTGGGCTTTCTCATAGTTTTCCTGCTGCGGCAGCATGGTTTTTTTAGGAGAGAGGCAGATCCAGTCCCAGGAGCCACTGAGCGGATAGGCGCCGGATGTTTCGATAAATGTTTGAATGCCCTTATCTTTTAGTTGTTGGGTGAGGTAACCGAGGTTGTAAATCAACGGTTCGCCGCCTGTAACAACTACTGCTGGGCTTTTGCTGTCGAGTACATGGGCGAGGATGGTATCGGCCGGTGTCAGCGGATGAATATTGGCATCCCAACTTTCCTTGACGTCGCACCAATGACAGCCGACGTCACAGCCGCCTATGCGGATGAAATAAGCTGCTTTTCCAGTATTGTAACCTTCGCCCTGAATGGTATAAAACTCTTCCATCAGGGGCAGGTGCATCCCTTTATCCAATAAGATCTGTTGTTCGGGATCAAGGCCGCTGAGTTTATATGACAAGTTCCTGGGTTTTAGAAAGTGAATAGCTGTGTTAAATAACAAAGGATGAAAGAACTAAGTTTAGCATTTTCTTATTTCTTTCATCCTTCAGGTTGAGTAGGGTATTACAGGCTCCAGTACGTGAGCGATTTCATTTTTGTTTTATACAATCCTTTCACATCTACCAACACGCCTTTTGGCGATAAAATAGATTTGAAGAATTTCTCGTCGAGTGTTTTATACTCTTTGTGGTTCACGGCTACAATCACACCGTCGTATCCTTTGCCGAGTTTGTTGAGTCCAAAGCCGTACTCGTGTGCCAGCTCTTCTGAGTCAGCATGAGGATCCACGATTTCTACTTTCACACCAAAAGATTTCAATTCTTTTACGATGTCGGCCACCTTGCTGTTGCGGATATCGCTTACATCTTCCTTGAATGTGGCGCCCATCACCAATACTTTCGATTTGCTGATGTTCTTGCCCGCAGCGATGATTTTTTTCACGCAGGTTTTCGCCACATAAAAGCCCATGCTGTCGTTCACATAACGGCCGCTATTGATTACGCGGGCATGATAGCCCAGGGATTCGGCTTTATGCGTGAGGTAATACGGATCAACGCCAATGCAGTGTCCGCCCACGAGGCCTGGCGAAAATTTAAGAAAGTTCCACTTAGTACCTGCTGCCGCCAGTACATCGTAAGTGTTGATGTTCATGCGGTTAAAGATGATAGACAACTCGTTCATCAGTGCAATGTTCACGTCGCGCTGTGTGTTTTCGATGATCTTGGCCGCTTCGGCAACCTTAATGGTTGGAGCGCGGTGGGTTCCGGGTTCTACAATAATTTCGTAGGTTTTGGCAATGTTTTCGAGACTTTCAGCATCGCAGCCCGAAACAATTTTCAGGATTTTGGTAATTGTGTGTTCTTTGTCGCCCGGGTTGATACGCTCCGGCGAATAGCCCACCTTGAAATCTTTGATATACTTCAGGCCCGATTCGCGTTCGAGCACCGGGATACAATCTTCTTCGGTACAGCCGGGATATACTGTAGATTCGAACACCACATAATCGCCTTTTTTTAAGACTTTGCCAACCGTTGTCGAAGCGCTGATGAGCGGCTTGAGGTCGGGTTGATTATGCTCGTCGATTGGCGTAGGCACCGCTACAATAAAAAAGTTGGCCTTTTTAAGGTCTTCCAGTTTATGGGTAAATACAATGTCCGATTTGGCGAATTCCGACTTCGGAAGCTCGTTACTCGGATCGATGCCTTTATTCATCATAGCCACGCGCTTGGCATTGATGTCGAAACCGACAACCTTTACCTTTTTGGCAAAAGCCAGCGCAATAGGCAAGCCAACGTAACCGAGTCCGATTACTGCTACCGACGCTTTTTTGTCTATGATGTTTTTATAAATTGCCATATGTAATAAGATTAAGTATTAATTTGCTGATAAATTAAGTTCCCGGATGCATGAATACGTTCCATCGGCGTTTTTGCTGATCACCAGCTGGCTTTTCGAGTCGTAGGTGCCATGGGTAGCCGCATCGATAAATTCCACTTCGAGGTCCATGATGCCGTCGTTATTATAATCGTAAACTTTTGTAGGGATGATTTCGTAATGCCACTCCGGATCTTCGATGCCGAGGGCAGAAATTTCGTTGTCACACGAACCCGCAGCGGTATATTTGGGATAAAAATCCACCAGATAAGCTGGTTTCGTTTTGTCCTCTATGCGTGGCCCAAGCGACGAATGAAATGTGTTAAGGTTTAATTTTTTATGCAATTCACCAATATCGAAGTTGTCGAATGGGTTGCTCACGTTTGCCTGTTTAGCTTGTTGCGGTGCAGTGCTAACCACAGCTTTTACAGAGTCTGCGTTGTTATCTGCATCCGAAGAATGAGATTCGTTTTGACAGGATAAAATAACGAAGGTTAAAACGACCAGGAACACGGGTTTTGTTTTCATTATTAATTGATTATTGATTTTTTAAAACAGTTTCAGGGCGCAGGGCATAGATCCGTTCGATAATATCAACTACTTTGAGCCCTTCCAGGGCATTGGTGGTTATTTTTGTTTTTCCTGTAATGGTATCCACCACATTTTCAATCACATTGTGATGGTTATTGGCTGAGCCTTTATAGGCACCGTAATCATTCGCCGGATTGGTTGCTTCCAGTGTTGGTAATGTATAGCCATCGATGTTGCAGGTTTCTACCTGGTCCATGTATTGCCCTCCAACTTTGATGCTTCCTTTGCTGCCTACAATGGTGAGCGACGATTCCAGGTTTTTATCCCACACGGCTGTAGAGTAGTTGATGCTTCCCATACCGCCGTTAATAAAATCGAAACTTACGAAACCACTGTCTTCAAAGTCCGTTGAGTTTTGGTGATTGAAATCGGCAAATTTGGCCTGTATGTTTTTGATATCGCCAAACAGCCAGTACATGATGTCGATCCAGTGCGAGAACTGGGTGAATAGAGTCCCGCCGTCGAGATTCTGTGTGCCTTTCCACCCGCCGGCTTTATAATACCGCCCGTCGCGGTTCCAGTAACAGTTCAATTGAACCATGTAAATGTCACCGATGATTTTTTTATCGACAACCTCTTTCAACCAAACACTTGGCGGCGAGTAGCGGTTCTGCATCACGCAAAATACCGTTCTACTGTGCGATAAAGCCGAGTAGATGATTTTCTCACAATCCACTTTGCTAAGTGCCATTGGCTTTTCTACCACTACGTGTTTACCATGATCCAAGGCCAATAGCGAATGCTCCGCGTGCAAGCCGTTTGGCGTACACACGTTGATCACATCAATTTCAGGATGGTTTTTGAGGAGCTCCTCCGCCGAGGTATAAAACTGCTCTTTCAGGTCTTGCAGGCCAAGCGATTCTTTCGGCAACGCGTCGCACACAGCAACCAATTCGCAGTTGGCAT
>DAIUED010000111.1:0-9510 GCA_036845295.1 Bacteroidota bacterium | reverse complement strand
GATACCGGTAATTTCCACATCGTTTACCCGGATTTCAGGCGGAACAGGCACTTTGATGCGTATGCGCCTCGAAACGGGTATTTTTTTGCTACCAAAAATAGTATTATACACCACATAAGCATCTACATCGAGGTAAGTAGAATCCTGCTGCTGAAGGCTCCGGATAGTGCGCATGGTTTTTGAAACCGGAATTCTCAGCGGCAGGTTGAATGTATCGAGATCTCCGGGCTTTTGCCGGATGTTCAACACCTGTTTGCGGTTAAAAAGCTGCGAATCGGCCAGCGCTATGCGGTAAAACAAGGTATCGAGGTTGAGGGTGAACAAACTTTTGTTTTCCAGGTGCATACCGATGGATACATAAGCTGTATCCTGTTGTATGGACGCATTCACCAATGAAATGCCTTCCAGATCGGGGAGTACCAGTTTCAGGGCCTTTTTGGGATTTAAGAATAAAACAGCAACCGTAATGCCTGCTGATACTACAAATGCAGCAATAACTACCCATACTATTCGTCGCGTTCGAGATACCATATCCCGGCAATGCAAATTTGCTGCCCGCTGCAACATGGGATTAAGCATCATGTTCTACGCCATTCCTCCCAACTAAAAAAGCTGCCCGGTAAAGGCAGCTTCTTAAAAACATATATCCAACTGGCTAAACGGCCACACTGTGTTCGCGCAGGGCGTCGTTGAGCGAGGTTTTCAAATCCGTGCTTTCTTTGCGCTTACCAATAATCAGCGCGCAAGGCACCTGAAACTCACCTGCCGGAAATGATTTGGTATAAGAGCCTGGAATGACCACACTCCGCTCCGGCACATAGCCTTTCATTTCCACCGGCTGGCTGCCAGTGACGTCTATTATTTTTGTGGACATGGTAAGGCACACATTGGCGCCCAGCACGGCTTCGCGTCCTACACGCACGCCTTCTACCACAATGCAGCGCGAACCGATAAAGCAGTGGTCTTCGATGATCACCGGCGCCGCCTGCACGGGCTCCAACACTCCACCAATGCCAACACCACCACTCAGGTGCACGTGCTTTCCTATTTGGGCGCAGCTCCCCACCGTGGCCCAGGTATCTACCATCGTCCCTTCATCCACATAAGCGCCGATGTTCACAAAACCGGGCATCACAATCACACCTTTGGCAATATAACTGCCATAACGGGCAATAGCCCCAGGCACGGTTCTTACGCCGGCTTCTGCAAAATTGGTCTTTAGCTTCATTTTATCATGAAACTCAAAGGGCTTCAACTCCATTGTTTCCATCTGCTGGATGGGGAAATAGAGGATCACGGCTTTCTTTACCCAGTCGTTTACCTGCCAGGTACCGTCGGTCTTTGGCTCGGCTACGCGCAAGATGCCGCGGTCGAGTTGATCGATGATTTCGCGGATAGTGTGTTGATTAGCAGCGTCTTTTAACAGCTCGCGGTCGTTCCAAATAGCTTCAATGAGAGATTGCATGAAAATTCGTTTAAAAAATGTTTGGCAAGTTAACTAAAATATGTATATTTGCACTCCAATTTTTTGGAATGGTTGTGTAGCTCAACTGGATAGAGCATCTCACTACGGATGAGAAGGTTTGGGGTTCGAATCCCTACACGATCACGAACTAAAACCCTTTGAAAGCAGAGGGTTTTATTTTTGAAAATATGGTGAGGTAGCTCAGTTGGTTAGAGCATCGGATTCATAACCCGAAGTTCAAAAGTCCTGAAAGCCAAGCCAGTCAAGAGATTGATAACGTTCTTTAGAATTGCAATGACGATTTAATGACGAAAATTAAATTGTTGATAAATAAATGGCGGGATAGCTCAGTTGGTTAGAGCACAGGATTCATAACCCTGAGGTCACGAGTTCAAATCTCGTTCCCGCTACTAACAACGATACGGGTTTCAGAGGTTTCTGGAACCCGTTTTTCGTTAAAATCGTCATTAATTTTTCTTTTAATGACGATTTTCCTCTTTCTTTATCTGAAAATCACCACATTGAATACATACAGTACCCTTGATTATGAGTGCATTAGCTAACACTATCGAGAACAGCCAGAATTAGGTGCTGCGGGTAAAGAACGTGCTCAAAGGATGTGAATGGTACTACATCAGTGAAACATTATGTAGCTTCGCAAGTAAATTACAATGCGTAACAGATATGACGCCGAATTCTACCAATATAAATCTGATTACAAATACATTCTAAGAGTTGGCGCGACCTGAACCTGTCCGTATAACATGGAAGCCTTACCTACAATCAGGAGATTGTAAAGACAGTATATATTTCTATTAACTAATTTGATATGTCTTATTTCTATTTTTTCATTCATAAGATTGCGCTTAAAGGATTGCGAAAAAGTTTAAAAGCTTAACGCATAATCGCATAACCATAAGGGTCTACAGACACTTCGGCCCGATATCCAGGTATCATTTTTAATGTCTTTAAATCAATAGCCGTTACATTCCCGTTTCTACCACTACACAAAGAGGCATGGTGCGGAGCGGGTCCGCCCGTGGAAACATTCCGGTTTGTAACATATACCCGTCCATGCTGCTCGTCGATCATAACACCGTGAGGTTGGTGGCCGCTATACAGGCTTGTTATAACAGTATTTGTTACACAATCGATTATATAAATGGAACCCCGCCTTGTTGGATAGGAGGGATTTAAGTCCTCCATGCATGATACAAAGAGGTAATTCCGGGAGACCGAAATAGCCATTTCCTGTGGAAAATTCCCGACCGCTATAGTTGCCAGAAGATTATCGTTATTTGCATCCAAGACTTTGATCTCATTCGATTCCTGGCATGAAACATAATACCTGCTGTAATCAGGACTAAATAGTATCTCGTGGGGGTCCAGCGAGGATGCATTGTTGGGTTGCCCGCTATTATCTAACACAATTTCTTCATACTGAGAAAAATCAGCCGGGATCTTGAAAAGGTAGTTTCCCATCTGGGAGGTAACATACAACGTATCGTCCGTTTTATTAATGGCAATTCCGTGAGACCAGGTTAAACCGGAAATCGTTCGTTTCACAATCATGCTGTCTGTTTTAACTTTCTTGATCTTACCGCTCGCTGACCAGTCGACTATATAGGCGTATTGGCCATCAGAGTTCAGCGTAAAGGTATTCCAGCTACCAAGGCCTATATTAGCTTCTCCGACAAATGAATTGTCACTCACCCGGTACTTCTGAAAAACCCCCGCTGCTAAGAAGGATACATACCAAAACTGATTGTCTGGTGATATTTTGATAAAATGAGGGGCTTCCACGTACCCTTCGATCTTTCCTACGTTCGTTGCCCTTGCGGCAAGCATCGTTTGTGCATCAAAAGTTGTAACCATGTCGCAACCCTGGTTGGAAACATAGAATTTTCTTGCTGTTTTTTCAGAAAAACGTATTTCACCATTGGCGTTTGGCGCTCCATTTTTAATCCAATCGTGTAAGATCTTCACTTCGTCAACAGACAATGCGGAGCTATTGATCGGCATCCTGGGTTTAAGTTGTATTTCCCCAAATTCTCTGTAGGAATTCACATAGTAAATTAAGGTGCTCAGATCCGGGCGGTAAGGAATAACAATAGCCCCGCTCACGCTCCCTTCAAACATCCGGGTCCATGAAGTCAACGATACCCCAGCCGCTGCGCTACGGCTGACATCATTGTGACACCCGGCTGTGGCGCATTTCTTAATAATGATCTCACCGACCTCTTGCGGAAAGCCCGCAGTGGAATAATCCGATTTCCCCTTGTCTTTCGTACAGGACCAGGCACTGCCCGCCAACATAGCCAACGACGTTATTACCGTATATTTCAAAGTATATATTTTCATAGAATGTAAGATTGGGGATAACATGCATTCGGTATAGTATAAGGCCCTGCCTCGCAGCAGGGCCTTATGATTCAGAATTTCCGGATAATACTCAGACGCAAACGATAACCAGCTTTGTTCTGATCACCATTCATGTTCTGAAATAATGGAAGAGAGACTGTAACAGGTATCGTCCAGGCCTTCAGCGTTATGGCTGTCCCAAGCGTTGCAAAACCCATGTAGTATCCTGAATTAGGATCCGTTTCATCTTCGGTTTTGATCGCTCCAAGCCATTCGCCATAATAGCCCGTTGTGAGGTACCAGCCAAAATCGTGCTTAGCACAGCTATCGGCACAAGCCTCACCATGACCTTTTAGTGTATAAGACAACTGAACGTTTTGCAATGACACACTGCTATAGGTTGTGCCTCCAAATCCGCGTGTTGTCTGGCGGTGAAAAGCACTCCCGATAAGGGCAAACTTATTCCACCTTTGGGAGGCAGCTATGCTCAGGATCGGATCATAAGAGCCGGAACCAACAACAACGGTCGTTTCATCAAAAGCAGAACCTTTCTCAACGCCGGTAGGCAATTCAACACCTGCAGACAATGCCAGATTGAAGTTGTTTTTCCGGATAAGATTGTAGGTCCCTAATAACATCAGATCGCCCAATCCCTTGTCATTGCCCATGCGGGTATTGAGCACGGCATAGGGAATCATCGCCGAAAGTGTGAGCCTGTCAGTTAAGCCATACTTAACTCCCAGAGAGCCCAGAAGTATACTTGACAAAGGCGTTTCCTCTGCCATTCCTTCTCCGGAGTCGTGCCCCGAACTTTCTTGTATGCGGATGGTTCGGAAATCACCAACCGCTTCTACGGCAAACTGACGTTTATTTAGTGTAAACACGCCGCTTGCGTTATCTGTGTTTAAAGCAGAGCCTGCGCCTGCGCAACAAGCGCACTGACTATAGACGTCGTTAGAGCACAATACAAGAGCACTAACAACCAATAATGATATTTTCATCGGGTATTATAAAATTTAAGATAAATAAATAGAGATTTAAACCAGCTTCCCCTGCTTCGGTGGCCGGAAAACGGAGCTGTTCATTCCCTTCAGAATGAGCAGTTGGTTAGGCTCTGCGTATTCCTGCTCCTGATAGGTGTAAAATGTAAATTGATATGGATCCTGACAAAACTGGACTTCCTCTTTGATTTTAAGCTCTGGTGACTTACCGGATTCTTCCCGATCCGTGTGTTCCTTCAATTGCTTATTCAGGTAACATTTGCCTTTACAACAGTTACCAGGTTCGTCTTTACGCACACAGAGTGTCGCCGCTATCTCCTGCTGATTGACCTTGAAATTCACAAGAATAAAGAGCTTACCGAAAGTCTGAAACAACATGCCTGTCATCGCTAATATGTGCAGGCATTTAACCATTATAGCGTCCGTAGCGGGCTTTAGCATTCTTAATTTTCAACTTTCTTTCTCCCCTGAAAATATACCGTTGCAGCGAAACGGAGTACACAGGATAAAAGCGGGCGTAAGATCGCTTAATGATTGGGAAACCAACAGAGAAGTCTACGCGGAGATTGGAATCGAAGATCGCCTGTACGGAAGGGTAAACTTCGACATAATAGCCTTTATCCAGTATAGGCGTTTGTATGGGTACGTTCACATTTCCGAATTGGGTTACCGTAGCCGCCTCAAAAGATTTTCCCATCAACTCCACATAGAGGTTTACATTCGTTTGGCCATAATCGGAGTATGTCTTGGGATGAGCCAGGTAACCAAATGACAGGTTATAGAGCACTGCCCGGCCATAGTGTATCCTCGTTTCGACCGGTATTCCGAAGTCAGGAGAAAAGCCGTCGTAATATTTCGGGATAATCAGCCCACCGGTTAAAGAAGCCGAAAAATGCTTGTTCAGGTAGGTTGCTATCAGACCTCCGCCATAGCCCCTGGTATCATCCATGAGTGTCGGCTCAGACTCATCGTGAGCCACGCCGACATTGGACCAATCCGCATAGACCCCCATCCTGAAGTGCTGGTGCTTCCGGTCAATGGTCAGAAAGCGGTATTTTGCATACAGGTAAAGACCACTAAGTTGATATGGGTAGCGTATTCCTCGGGGAATTGTGTTCGTGAAATAGAACGTTTGGTTACCGGAATGGGTATGGGTCACCAGATTGGGTGGCAAATCGTTGCCGTGATGATTTGTTACGGAAATGGTTGCCATTACCGTGAGTTTCGGCAGCAGACCATACATAACTCTGAGGGCAAACATTCTACGCTTAATATCCACTTCAGGGTACATCCTGTAAAAAGGCCGTATTCCGATAACGCCTTTCGGAATTGTACTGGCCGGTTCTGTGAAGGGAAATAATTCCTGAGAGGTCGTGTTGTGAAACAGCGATAACATCATCGACGCTAAAATAAGGCGTTTCCAAAAAGGCTGTTTAAAAAGACTATGATCTCCGGTAAGCATGAGGTTATCAGATTGCAGTTTAATCTGCGGGCGCGAGGTAATAAAGTTCCTGATGTTTAATAGTGCAATGACTTTTAATTAAATTCTTCCATACTTTAAACTCTTCTCTTGTCATAAATTCCTTATTCACCACTTCCAACAGGATTTCTCCCTTTTGCAGACCTGTAAGCGGTTTTACGAAACAAGACAGACCGCTCACACCTTTAAAGCTTACAGGCGATGCACCGGAGAGATCGTCTGAAAGGGTATAAGAGACTTTTAAGGAGCCGACAGAAAACCCTGCGTCTGTTACCGCTTTTGCTATTTTATTAAGCTTAATGAGTGCATTCTTTCTGAAAACAATCTTTCCGGCGGTATTTTCAAGGTTCATTTTTACCTCTTGTACAAAGTCCAGCTTAAGCAGGCTCATTTCAACAGATCGGGAACATTGAGAACAGGTTAATCCATTTACTCCAAGCTCTGCAGAATTAAATTGAGCCGGAGCTTTCTGAATGCCAAAAAAAAGACCAACCAGAATGGATAGGGTGTGTGGCACGAACATGCTTAGTTTCTTCATTGTCTGATCACTTTTGTTAAATAAAATCCTTTGGCTGTCGCTATTTTCAGAAAATAAATCCCCGTGTGAGTGATCACCTTAAGCGACACTTTATCAGAAGGTACTTCTACGCGTTTTTCCAATACACGACGTCCCATATAGTCATAAAAGATGAGTATTTCGATGGGCTCTTCTGACAACGAGGTTTGAACCGTTAATTCGTCCAAAAAGGGATTTGGAAAAATCTTAAACGAGCTGGCGTCGTTCCAATCCCCGAGTCCAACTGTATTCAGGGTATCTAAGGCCAGCTCTGCCAGAGTCGCGTAAGCCAGTTTACAGCATTTCTGATAAAAGTCTAAATTGAATTTCGCAAGTGAATCCGAAGGGGTATGCCAGAAAGGATTGAAATCGTTATCATATTCCTCATCAATACCTATAGCGGAATAGCCTCCGTCCCAAAAAGGTGCATGGTCTGTCGAAGTGTTACCGGGATCGACGACATGCAAGGTCAATTGGATGTTGTACGTCGTGTTGCATTGCTGCGCTCTGTCACGTAAGGTATAAGAGTGCGCAACTGGGCGCACATTCAGATCTGCCACAGCATCGTTATTGCCGTCCCATCCCAGCATATCGACATTGATATATCCCATGAGCGTGTTGCCCGATGTCGTGATCGACGGTACATACGCTTTGCTTCCAAGCAATCCTGGCTCTTCCTCATCCCACAAAACAAAAACGATGGTATATGGAAAATTATAATTGCCAAAAATCCGGCCTGCTTCCAACACGGCAGAGGTTCCACTTGCATTATCGTCTGCTCCGGGAGCAATGGTGGTTGTAGGCCAGTTGTCATAATGTGCACCAAGCATAAACCATTTGTCAGGATATTTGTAGCCAGGCTTGATCGCCAGCAGGTTTTTCCCCTGTGCATTAAACGTAAACGAATCAACCTGATAACCAAATCGCGAAAATTCGTTTTTCATAAACTGGAATGCAATCTCATTGCCGGGTTGTTGGTACTGGCGGGAACTGATAAGATAGCTTTGACTACCAACAGCAACCGGTTTTTCGCCGCACAGTTGTTTGACGAAATGTGTCAGCGAATCAAGTCTGAGGTCATTTAGTAGATTCACAACAACAGGATGCTGGGCTAAAAGAGACGGAAATGAATAGAGAAGGCTCAGCAAAAATGCAAATTTGAATGATTTCATCACTAGTGGTTTTTTAATCCTTCATAGAAATAGGTTGATTTAATAACGCGGGAGCCTATTTTCAGCTCGAAGGTCATATTTATAGATTGTGTAACATCCAGATCCGCACCGACCAGTCTACCGTTGTGAATCTGGAGAATTAAAAGATCGGTTTTTCCGTTGCGGTATTTCAGATAAACTATTGCCGTATCACCATCAAACGGAATTTCTTTATGGTTGCGCTTCAGCAAATACACCGTAAGCTTATCTTCCAGTTGCATGGGATCGACCACCACTTCTAATTTATATTTACCTGCATCAATGATCTGACCACCATGTTTTGGACCATATTTATAGGATGGGGTTTTGTTCGCATGCTCTTCATCATCACTGTGATTATGCTGAGCATTACAAAAGATGCTGAAAAATACAAGAAAGACAAGGCAGTATAAACGATTGTATGCAAATCCTGGATCGTGTTTATGGAATTTCTTATATGACATTAGAGAAGCTGTTAATGGTTAAAGCAACAATCATCGTATTATAGCCGAAAGAGATCAGCGAGTGAATCAGCACAAAGCGCCGGATGGCTTTGGAGGTCACCTGCACATCGGATACCTGAAAGGTCATGCCTACAACAAATGAGAAATAAGCAAAATCAACATAATCCGGTTGTTCCTTGTGAGGAAATTCAATCCCGCCAACCTTACTGCCCGTATTAAGGCTATTGTGATCGTGATACAGATGAGCATAGCGTATTGTAAATGTCGTATGCAGGAGAAGCCACGATAGAAAAACAGGAGAAAGATAGATCAGGGCATGGAGCAGCTTGTTTTGCTCACTTTCATCTTTTTCCATTTGCAGAACCATCGTGCCAAAAAGGCTAAAGGAGATAGCGATGAGGGTAATGGCAAAGATGACCTTTAAGCCATTGTCTTGCTGGGAAACAATATAGCAAAGCTCTTTTTTGCTGGTTGTATAGAATAGAGCCCAACTTAAAAAAAGCATTAACACGCAGAAAATATCCCAGCTCAGGATCAGGCGGTTTTTTAACTGGACAGAGAACCAGGTCATTAAAAGAAAGGT
This sequence comes from Bacteroidota bacterium, assembly GCA_036845295.1. Lineage (GTDB taxonomy): Bacteria > Bacteroidota > Bacteroidia > B-17B0 > Aurantibacillaceae > UBA4416. Next base: position 410 of record DAIUED010000111.1, on the reverse strand, counting down.
TAATCCTGACAGTACCAGACAAATCACAAGTTTTTTATATCCGGAAATTCTTTCTGACCAGTGGTGTGTATGGCTATTTGGCATCGGTGACGTTCTAAGCGGGTTAGGATTAATGTTGGTCTATGCTCTCAGAGTCTTGCTTTTCCAGGCGGTACATGCCCCACCACGCAGCTGGTGCCAGCAGGATGACGCTCCACATTCCAGGGAAATACGAATAGCTCTTTGAAGTAAAGAATGGAAAAATGAAATGCGCCAATTCGGTGACTCCCATAGATGTGAAGAATGTCCAGGCCAGGTAATAGCCCAGGGGATGCTTTTTCCAGATCAATAGAGGAATCAGTAGCCATATCAGGGCAATGGCATACAAGGCAATGGCCTGCCATGAGCTTATATCCGGGGTCGCTACCCCT
>DAIUED010000110.1:0-9573 GCA_036845295.1 Bacteroidota bacterium | reverse complement strand
CGTGTTTAATTACATGCACCCCGGAACGTATTATCTCTACGCTGTGTACGACAACGATGGCAATGGCGCGGCTAACAGTGGCGACTGGCTCAGCGCCTCTAACGTCCAACTTAGTGTACCGGCCTTGGGAACCAGTACCATTTCTACGCAGATCAACCTTACTATCCCCTGATTGCACAGCCAGTTCGCTTTGAAAAAAAAAGCGCTGTGGACACCCACAACGCTTTCCGTGCTCCCACCCGGGCTCGAACCAGGCACCCTCTGATTATGAGTCAGATGCTCTAACCAACTGAGCTATAGGAGCAAATCCGGTATCTATCGTTGATTTTAGTAATAACCGGCTTACTACCACATTCCAAACAGGTTCAGAATGAGCCTGCAAAAATATATATTTGCAGCGTATCCGCAAAATATATGTCTAAAATAAATGCCATCATCTTCGACCTTGGCGGGGTGATCATCAACCTCGATACATACGCTACCATCCGTGCGTTTAACAAACTTTCCGAGCAACCTTTCGAGACTATTTACACGCAATTGCAACAAACGCCGTTGTTTGATTTATTTGACAAAGGGCTGATCGGAGAACCTGAATTTTTTAACGGACTGAATGCAGCCATGGGGACACAATGGCGTGATGAGAAGCTTTGTAAGGCATGGAACGCTATGTTGCTTGATTTTCCGGAGCACAGGCTCAATCTGTTGAAACAACTCGGACAACGTTACCGGCTGTTTTTGTTGAGTAACACCAACGAAACCCACGTGCGTGAATTTGAGTCAAGCCTTTACCAGTCGCGAGGGTATAAAAACCTCGACCCTTTTTTCGAAAGAGTATATTACTCCTGCCGGATGGGTATGCGAAAGCCCGATACAGACATTTTTGAATATGTGCTCAACGAGAATAGCCTGGTAGCTTCGGAAACCTTGTTTATCGACGACACAATCCACCACGTCAATGGCGCCCGCCAGGTCGGCATACGCGGTCATTTATTGCCTGCGCATACAGATATAGCCGATTTCATAACGGAGGTATTGCCGCATTCATAAACACCTGAAAGCCACGAATTCAAAAAAACAGAATCCTGAACTTATGATGCAACGCCTTATTCATTCATCCGGACAAGTCCTGCCTGTTCTTGGCATCGGCACCTGGAAGTGCTTCGATGTTGCCGGCGCAAGCCGTTATCCTGAACTGGCATCGGTGCTGCAAACCATGCGCCAGGCAGGCGGTAGCTTGATCGATACCTCGCCCATGTATGGCCGGGCCGAAGCCGTGGTCGGCGATGTGACAGGCAATCTCGAAGAGCGGGATCAGTTTTTTTATGCTACAAAAGTGTGGACTACCGGAAGGGCTGAAGGCATGGCGCAAATGGAAAGCTCTTTGAAGAAAATGAAGCGGGCCTCGATCGACCTCATGCAGATCCATAACCTGACCGATTGGAAAACACATTTGCCGGTATTGCGCGAATGGAAAGCGGCAGGTAAGATCAAGTACATTGGCATTACGCACTACCGCGACGAGATGCATGCAGAGTTGGAACGCATTCTGCTAACTGAAAAAGACATTGACTTTGTACAGTTTAATTATTCGATAGATGCCCGCCACGCGGAAAAGCGCCTGTTGAAAGCCGCAGCAGACCTGGGTGTTGCTACACTGATCAACCGGCCTTTTGGCGAAGGTGCTCTGTTTCGCCGTGTCTATGGCAAAGCTTTGCCACACTGGGCAGCCGATCTCGGTATCCACACCTGGAGTTCTTTTTTTCTGCAATTTATTTTGTCACATCCCGAAGTAACCTGTGTGATTCCGGCCACTTCCAATCCGCTGCATGCCGTCGAAAACTTCGCACAAATACACGTAAAATTACCTGGAAACACAGAGCGTCAGCGCATGATCGACTATTTAGAGCAACTCTGAAGCGCACCAAGCAGAATTTTAATAATCTGATAGCTAATAGTTTGAAGCCTTGTCAAAATTGAATAACGCAGCGACTGACAATTCTGTGGCAATTTTGATTTTTTTGGATTATTTTTGGATATCAGGCGGCCAAGTCCCCCCGGCTAACGGTTGGCCTGATCGTTAGAACGGTTGGCGACAAGTTACAGCAACCCGATAGCGATTCAGGAACAGGAATTTAGTACACTGTAGTTACAAGATCCGGAAAACGTAAATATCCCGGAAATGTCCACTAGAAAAACCAGGTAGTATGAAACCAATTACTGTAGCCATTGCCGAAGATCATGTGATGATAAGGCAAGCCTTGATCAGTATGCTCGAAAAAGAAGAAGGCATTCAGGTTCTTTTTGGTGTTGCCAACGGTAAGGAACTGCTTGAGGAATTGAAAGTATCTGTCCCCGAGATTCTCATTCTCGATATCCAAATGCCTGTAATGGGTGGGGCGGAAGTCTATGAAGTCATTCGTCTGAAATACCCGCGCCTGAAAGTGATTATTTTAAGCATGCATTACCAGGAAGCCTATGTGTCGAAATTCATGATGTCTGGTGTGGTAGGCTTCCTTCCCAAAAACTGTGATTTTAATAAACTTACCGGCATGATCTATTCCATTCGTGAGCACGGCTACAGTGCTGATGCCCGCATGCCAACATCAACCGAGGAGCAGGTTCATACGGGGATGCCGGAAAATTGCAAAAAGCTATCCGAGCGGCAGTTGGCCATTATCCGGTTATTGTACCACGAAAAAAATGTGGAAGAAATTTCGAAATTGTTATTTCTGAGTAAGCGCACCGTCGAGTGGCATAAAAATCAAATTTTCGAAAAAACGGAAACCAGGAATGTAATCGGCCTTTTAAAATATGCCATTTCCAACGGTCTCATTGGTATGCCATAGCAACTCAGCGTTCAGGCAATTTCGCTTACGGCTTTCCCGGTTCGATAGGCAGTACCTTTAAAAGCAGCAATCAGTTTCCCCTCCGAGTTGGTTGTGTGTATCTGGTAAAGTCCTGTTTTGTGACCAAGGTGCAGTTCTTTTGCTTCCACGGTCAATACATCACCCTCGTTGGCTGGATGGGTAAACGTAATCGACACATCCAGCGCTACGCTCACAATGCCATGGGAATTACCGGCAAAAGCAAATGCCGAATCGGAAGCAGAAAACAAAATGCCGCCATGCACGTGTCCAAACCCGTTTAGCATTTCGCGTTTTACCGTATAATGCAATTTGCAATAGCCTGTATCGATAAGGTCTATTTCTAACCCAAGCCAGCGGCTAAATTCGTCGCGGGCCGTCATGATGTCAATGATTTCTTTTGGTGTCATGGCTTATTGAATATACGGGCGCATTTCTTCCTCAATGCCTTTGCGAAGTTCCATCAGCTTAAGGGCATAATGATTCATTGCCAGTTCCTTTTCGGTTTTCGGAACAAATACAGGTACTTCTTTGGGGGCATTGTCTTTGTCGAGTGCTACAAACACGATCACGCAATGCGTATTTTTTACAAAATTATCTTTGCCCACTGGTTTCGAAAATGCATCTACCGCAATGTGCATGCTGGTTTTGCCGGTATAGATGATACGGGCTTCCATCTTTACCAGGTGCCCGATGTGTACCGGGTGATAAAAGCGGATGCCGCCAACATAGACCGTTACACAATACGATTCGCTCCATTGCACGGCGCAGGCGTATGCTGCCTGATCGATCCATTTCATCATCATGCCGCCATGAACCTTACCGCCAAAATTGACGTCGGAAGGTTCGCTCAAAAATTGGAGTTCAATATGGTTGTGCGACGTTGTTTCCATCTTTTTTTCGATAAAAATAACAACTTATCGCTCAGTAACTTATTTTTTGCCATTGTTTTTAAAAGTATCTGCTTAGAGCTACATGGAAGATGGTTCTTGTTAACTTAGCAAGTTCCGGGTTTTGTATAAAACAGGAAAGCCGTAGTTTTGGTAACTGAATTAAATCATGGATCACGCAGCAGCTATCAATTACCAACGCATTGCCCAAGCAATCACCTACATCCAACAGCATTTCAGAGAACAGCCTGATCTCGACGATGTGGCCCGTCAAATTCATCTCAGTCCGTTTCACTTTCAGCGCTTGTTCAGCGAATGGGCCGGCATAAGTCCAAAAAAGTTCCTGCAGTATATCAGCGTCGAACATGCCAAGCAAATTTTGCGTCAGTCCGGAGCAACCTTAGCCGATGCGGCCTACCAAACAGGCTTATCGGGTACAGGCAGATTGCACGACCTCTTTGTGAATATCGAGGCCATGACGCCGGGTGAATTCAAGAACCAGGGAAAATCGCTCACCATTCGCTACAGCTACGCCGTATCGCCTTTCGGAAAACTCATCATTGCCTCAACCGCCAAAGGCATTTGTTACATGGCTTTTTGCGATGAGGCTGGGAACGATCTGGAAATAGTGCGAGCGTATTTTCCGAATGCCTTTTTAGAACATGGCAGCACCGAATACCATCAACAGGCCTTAGCGCTATTCGGGCAGACCAAGACCGACCTTCCTGGCATAAAGCTACACCTGAAAGGAACCGCTTTTCAGCTAAAAGTTTGGGATGCCTTGCTGAAGATTCCGATGGGTCACCTTACTACCTATGGCGCAATTGCACACGCTCTGGAAAGTCCAGGGGCATCAAGGGCCGTAGGAACCGCTATTGGCAGCAATCCGGTAGCTTTCCTCATTCCGTGTCACCGCGTGATCCAGTCAACCGGGAATTTCGGCGGCTACATGTGGGGGCCTGTTCGCAAAACCGCCATAATAGGGTGGGAAGCAGCGCAAACGGGCATAGCAGTTGCATCTCCTGAAGCGTCAACCCCGGCTAGCGAGATGATCAATGGCAGAAATGGCTAAACTTAATGGTGTGACAGGAAAAACACCCTAAATAAAAATGATGGATCTGTTTAATCACTCATCACAAACAAATATCCTGCCCTACGATGGGGAAGCGATCTACCACGGTATTGTATTTCCGAAAGCAACGGCCGATCATTACGCTGCGGTCCTGATGGAAAACATAGCCTGGAAACACGACGAGGCTGTTATTTATGGAAAACACCTGGTGACGGCTCGCAAAGTAGCCTGGTACGCTGATAAACCATTTTCTTATTCGTATTCGGGTACCACCAAACAAGCACTTCCCTGGACTGAAGAATTGTTGACATTGAAACAGGTGGCAGAAGAACAAAGCGGTTGCCGTTTTAATTCCTGCCTGCTAAACCTTTACCATCATGGCGAAGAAGGAATGGCCTGGCATAGCGACGATGAGCGCTCCCTTGGAGAGAATACCGTAATCGCCTCGCTTAGTTTTGGTGCCGAACGCAAGTTTGCATTCAAACACAAGCGAACCAAAGAAACGGTGTCGCTGATGCTGGCACATGGCAGTTTGCTGGTGATGAAAGGCACGACCCAGAGTTGCTGGCTGCATCGCCTTCCGCCTACAACAAAAGTAAAAAGACCGAGAATTAACCTTACCTTTCGTACCATTATCGGACAGGAATAAAGGCCCCAACGGCATAAATCATGAGATTGCACGACGTTATCGACGAAATTAACCAGTTACGAAGCCCTTCTACACACAAAGCGGCTCTCGACATCTACAACCTGCTTGAAAACAACCGGGCATTGTTTGCGGGAAAAGTGGATGAAACCGATTTCAAGGCACTGCTTTCCGGTTTCGAGGCGCTGGCTTACGCACATCCCTCCGAATACGGCACCGATGCTTATGCCTCCGGATTCGAACGTTTGCAGGGTTTATTGCGATACCACCTCAACAAAATTCTTTAAGTCCGGCCATCGCGGTAAACACAATAAACAGTATCTTTAAGCGTTCATTATCAGTTTGCGCCGGTGCCTTACATACCTGTTTGTTTTTCTTGATCTCTGTTTGTTTTCACAGCTCGGAGGGTTCAAAACATACAGCTTCCTGAGCCTTCCTGGTCCTGCGCGTGCCAATGCACTTTCCGGTGCTTCGATTGCAATTTGGGACGGCGATGTCAACCTTGGATACGCCAATCCGGCATTGCTTAATCCGGCTTCTTCCGGTCAGCTGAGTTTTAACCATGTTAATTTTGTATCGGATCTAAACTACGGTAACTTTGCTTATGCGCGGCAACTCCGCAAATTCGGAACCCTGGGTTTGGGGCTGCAATATTTCAGCTACGGTAAATTCGATGGGCGCGATGAGTTCGATGCATCGACCGGAAGTTTCAAAGCCGCTGACTATTCACTCAATGTGAGTATTGCCAAGCCTGTCAATAAAGACAGCAGCCTTTCGATAGGCGCCACACTCAAAACCATTTATTCGCACTACGAAAGTTATTCATCGTTCGGGAATGCCGTGGACGTGGGCCTTACGTATCATAACAAAAACCAACTGGTGGTAACGCTGTTGGCGAAAAATTATGGCCGTATGTGGAAATCCTACACCAGTGGCACGACGCCGGAGCCACTGCCATTCGATTTGCAGTTGGGCATCAGTAAAAAAGTAGCCAAAGCCCCTTTCCGCCTTATTGTACAATACGATCAGTTGCTCAAATGGAATTTGACTTACACAACTACGGTAAATCAAACCAGCAGCGACCCGTTTGGGACGGCTACTACAGCCAAAACAGATAAAGAGATCCGTAACGAAAAGATCAGCAGAGGGCTCGACCGTTTCGGGCGTCACCTCACCCTCGGTACAGAAATCATCCTGGGGAAGAACTTTTTTGTGCGGATTGCTTATAATTTCAGAAAAGGGAAAGAGATGTCTTTGCCTGATAAGCGCGCCGTCAACGGCTTGTCAGCGGGTTTTGGGCTTAAGATCTCCAAATTCCATTTCAATTATGCTTATTCGAAATATGCACTTAATGGCAATTCGCATACGTTTGGTATTACAACCAACCTCAATTATTTCCACCACAAGTAGTACTTTGTGCAATTGCAAAACAGTATAAATCTTCTGGCTTGTCCGAAAGCAAGCAATTACGGCATTTATGAAACGGTTTAACGTTCGGGTATATGGTCTTCTCTTCGACAATGGTCGCGTACTGGTTTCTGATGAGCACATCAATGGAACCAATATGACCAAATTTCCTGGAGGAGGGCTGGAGTTCGGAGAAAGTACCAGGCAGTGTCTGGTGCGCGAGTTTATGGAGGAACTTAACCTGCGGGTGGATGTTCTATCGCATTATTATACCACCGATTTTTTTGTTCAGTCTGCTTTTGATGCCAATAGCCAAATCATTAGCGTGTATTACCGGGTGTGTGCACTTGAGCCTATCGGCGTGAAGATAGCACAGGCACCCTTTGAATTTACGGTAAAAGAAGGTGCGCAGGCATTCCGTTGGATTGATTGCAGCCAGATTTCAGGAAACGATTTCACGTTTGCCATCGACAAACATGTAGGAGATATGCTTGGAGGAATCAGCGTAAGTCCAGTTCAGGCTCTTCCACCGTTTGATTGAGGATGGTTGACGAGGTATTGATTGTCGGGATTTCTTCGGATACCACTTTTTTCTGACGTTTCTTTTTTGCGCTGGCTGTCGTTGTCTGGGCCGTTTGCAAGTGTTCAGAGGTTTCTTGGCTTGCCTGACCTGCCGCAGGTGTGTTGGAGGCTATTGCAGGCGCAACCGATTGTGTAACCTTTGGGAGAGGAGTAGAGCGGCTCTCGGTTGCTGTTACCGTAGCGTGTTCGGGCGGCGGCGTAGTCATGAGGGTTTGCTGCGTAGCAGTCGGCGATGTTTCGTGTTGCGGCTCACCTGCTACTGTCGCTTGTATTGCCACAGACGCTGGTGTAGCAGGTTTTACTTCCGGCTTTAAAATATGTTTAGTATTGGCAACATCTTTCTTTTTGAAATCGACAAAACTGAATAAGGTTGCCGATAAGCCACCAATGAGAAGTATAAATACAACAGGTATCAGGACGGAGCGGCTGATACTAAGATTAAATTTAGGTTTGAAAGACGTTTGCCTGGCTTTTGGCTCAGGTTCGGCAAGTTGTTCGAAGCGGTTCCATGCCGCCGGATCGTGGGGCGTTTCGCCATCGCGTAGCATGATCCTGATCTGCCGTTCATCTAATTCGTAGCTAAATTGGTTGCTCATCTTTCTCCGTTTTTAGATTTTTTTCGATGGATTTCTGTAAGTTAAACCTGGCTTTCTCCAGGTTGGATTTTACGGTTTGGCCGCTTGTTTCCAGTAATTCCGAAATGTGTTCGAGGGTATAATTATCGATCACGTGGAGGTTAAACACCAACCGCTGAGATGGTACGAGTTGTTGTATGGATAGAAGCAAGACATCTTCGTTCAGGTTTTTGAAATCGATGAGCCGATTATCTACAAACAGGTCGTAGGTAGTGTCTTTTTGATGCTCTACCGCCTTCACGGTGCTGGCTACATAGTATTCGTTACGGATGTTTTTAATGTATTTTACAGCAAAAGCCACAAATTCATGCTGTACAAACTCGTTGAGACTGTATTTTTTCTGGTTTTTATAAGAGGGCAACGCATTGAATAAATGACAAAAACCTGCTAAAACGATCTGCGACGATTGAGCCTTGTTTTTGGAATAACGGAGCGCAATGTAAGCCAGTTTGGGGTAAAACAACTCAAAAAATTGCTTTTTGGCATTTTGGTCGTTTTTAAGGCACGCTGCTATCAAATCAGTTTCAGGCATCCGTGAACTGGTTGGTTTATAAACAATTTCTACGGGTTTTCAACAAAAAAGGTTTCTAAAAGCAATTAATTTGTTAAAATAATATACTACTTTATCGATCGGGCCGACTAACGATCCTCTGGCTTAGACCAAATTATTTCTGAAGTTGTATCCGTTCACTATAATCCACGGGAAACGCCTTGCGAATGAATAGTTTTCCTGCTTTTAAATTGCCTGTAATCTGTATTTTTCCGGATGATGCGTTACCCAATAACTTAAGAATATCGGTCAGGTTAAGGTTTTCAGGTTTTGATTTAAGTTTGAATGTGTATGTTTTTTCGGTATTGGCGCCAATATGTACCCGCTTATGAAGTTTGGCTGTGCCGAGTTTTACACCGCCGTAAAAGATGTCGAATTCGGAGCGGTAAATCGAAAAACCCATCTTGTTCGGGTTCTTAATCGTGAGCATAAGTTCTCCATCAATTTCCTGGAGACTCATTTTTTGGATATTGAAATGATCCACGCGACTGATGCTAATGTCTTTCCATTCACCACAGGAACCTAACAGGAATATGAGTGACAGGAAGAGTGTATAAAACTTTAATGTCATGGGTCTATCAGTTTTTAGCGAACGAAACTACCTGGTTTCAAAAATTGAGGTGAATAAAATCCGGCATTTTCTAAATTATATTTTTTTGGCTCAATGTTTGCTTTTAAATGAGATGAATATTCAAAACATGTTCATGGCGATTCGGCAAATTGTTTTGGATTATTTGAAAATCGGTTTAAATTTACAACAACAAATCAATTCCTATGGCTAAAAATTACGCAAAACTCATTGTAACAGCACTTTCTTTCCTTGCACTGGAAAGTCACGCGCAGTTTACTACCTACTCCGAAAATTTCGGTGGTTCTGGAGTTACCTCTTTCCCCGGAGGGTGGACATCTGCCTCTACAGATTGGCTG
>DAIUED010000109.1:0-9622 GCA_036845295.1 Bacteroidota bacterium | reverse complement strand
TGCCCACGTAGCCAATCAATTCACCGCGCTTCACCTTGGCATTTACCTTAGCGGCGATCTTACTCATGTGACCGTACAACGTTTTGTAACCGAATCCATGATTGATCACCACATGATTACCATAGCCCTGTGCAGAAGCGTCTGCCGTTTCCACCACACCATCTCCGGTGGCATAAATTGGTGTTCCTTGTTCTGCCGTAAAATCCATGCCCGGGTGAAACTCCTGGGTTTTGTATATTGGGTGCGTGCGCCAACCGTAGCCACTCGGTAAATGTTTCAGGTCTTTGTTATTCAGTGGCATAATGGCCGGAATCGAGGCAATCAGTTTTTCCTTGCTGCGAGCCATTTTTACCACCTCGTCAAAAGACTTCGATTGGATATACAGCTGTTTGGTAATACGGTCGAGTCGCTCCGTCGTTTGCTTCATCAGCTCCGAATTATCATACCCCTCCAAGTCTTTGTAACGGTCGCTTCCGCCGAAACCGGCCTGCCGGATACTCCCGGGGATAGGTTCCGCCTCAAAAATTACCCGGTAGATGTTGTCGTCGCGGTCTTGCAGATCGTTAAGCACCGTTTGCACCTGGTTCATCTTTTTGTTGAGGAGGTCGTATTGCAAACGCATGACTTCCGCCTCCCGCCGCAGTTGCTTCTCTTTCGGGGAATCAATGAACCGGTAGGCCAGGATCACGATGGCCACAGCAAATACCGATCCGATGCCAAGGTAACTCAATACCTGGAACAATCGTTGCCGGAAAGTCACCCGCACTTTTTCGTAGGTGAGCGACTTGGTATTGAACCTGTATTTAACCTTCGACATGTGTCTTAAAAAAGAAGAGCAAATATAGCAATTTCATTGATTCGGCAGGCAGCCTTTTTCGGGCCGTATACCCGGACCAGCAAAGGCCTTTCTTACTAAAAAGTGAATAAAATATGCCCTGTGTTGACAGCGTTTTTAGTATATTCGCTCCTTGTTTTAAAACCTATGGAATCAAATAAAGTACGCGATACATTTTTAGAATTTTTCAAATCAAAAGGGCATGAAATTGTGCCATCAGCGCCCATGGTAGTGAAAGGCGATCCTACACTAATGTTCAACAACAGTGGGATGGCGCCTTTTAAAGACATTTTCCTGGGCAATGCCCCGATCAAGTTTCCGCGTGTAGCCGATACCCAAAAATGCCTCCGCGTGAGTGGTAAACACAACGACCTCGAGGAAGTGGGCGTTGACACGTACCACCATACCATGTTTGAAATGCTTGGCAACTGGAGTTTTGGCGATTATTTTAAAAAAGAAGCCATTGCCTGGGCCTGGGAGCTGCTCACCGAGGTTTACAAAATCGACAAAAGCCGCCTGTATGTAACAGTATTTGAAGGAAGTCCTGAAGAAAATGTTCCGTTCGACCAGGAAGCCTATGATACCTGGAAATTATATGTTACGGAAGATCGCATTCTCAAAGGCAACAAAAAAGATAACTTTTGGGAAATGGGAGACACTGGACCTTGTGGGCCGTGTACAGAGATTCATTACGATGGCCGAAGCGACGAAGAGCGTGCAAAAGTGCCCGGCGCTTCGTTGGTAAACAACGACGACCCGCAGGTGATCGAGATTTGGAACAATGTGTTCATGGAGTTCATGCGCAAAGCCGATAAGAGCCTCGAAAAATTGCCGAAACAACATGTAGATACCGGCATGGGCTTTGAACGCCTGGTACGCGTGCTCCAAGGTAAGCAATCGAATTACGATACCGATGTGTTTACACCCTTGCTCAACAAGATCGAGGAGTTGAGCGGACATCGTTACAAGCCCGAAGACGAAGGCCATCACAAAAAGCAACTGATGATGAACATCGCCATGCGTGTCATCGCCGATCATATCCGTACCATCTCGTTCTCCATTGCCGATGGCCAGTTGCCAAGCAATACCGGCGCAGGTTATGTGATCCGTCGTATTCTTCGGCGAGCCATTCGCTACGGCTACCAATCACTGAACATCAAGGAACCGTTCATGTACCGACTGGTGCCAACACTGGCTCACCAGCTGGGGCATCAGTTCCCTGAACTCAATACGCAGAAGATCCTGATCGAAAAAGTGATCAAAGAAGAGGAGATCTCTTTTTATAAAACGCTGGAGATCGGCCTAAAACGCATCGACCAGGTCTGCATCGACCTCGCGCAGTCTAATAGCAGCAAGGTCATCGACGGCAAAGTGGTGTTTGAATTGTACGATACCTTTGGCTTCCCGGTAGATCTGACTTCCCTGATTGCCCGTGGCTATGACCTCAGCATAGATGAGGAAGGCTTTAAAGCATTACTAGAACAACAAAAAAAGCGCTCGCAGTTAGCCACTTCCATGGATACAGGTGACTGGGCCTATATCGAGAAAAACAGAAAGGCAAGTGATAGTGATATTCCTGAAACGGATTTTGTCGGCTACACCGACCTCAGCGCCGAGAGTAACATTGTGCGCTACCGCAAAGTAAAATCGAAGAATAAAGAGCGGTTCCAGATCGTGCTCGACAAAACGCCTTTTTATGCCGAAAGCGGCGGACAGGTAGGTGATACCGGCACATTAGAGAACATTAATGAAACCATAGAGATCACCGATACCAAAAAAGAAAACGGTGTGATCATTCATTTCTGCGACAAGCTGCCTGAAAACCTGGAAGCGACCTTTACTGCCAAAGTAGATCGCAACAAGCGGGCCTTTACCGAAAACAACCACAGCGCCACGCATTTGCTACACGCTGCGTTACGTCAGGTGCTGGGCACACACGTGGAGCAAAAAGGCAGCCTCGTAAACGACGAACACCTGCGCTTCGATTTTTCGCACTTTGCCAAAATTACCGATGAAGAATTGCACACCATCGAAAAGATCGTGAATACCAAAATCCGCGAGAACATCCACAGCAGCATCAAACAAATGACCATCGACGACGCCAAAAAAACCGGCGCCATGGCCTTGTTTGGTGAAAAATACGGCGACGTGGTGCGCGTGGTGGAATTCGACCGCAACTACTCCATCGAGCTTTGCGGCGGCACGCACGTGAATGCCACCGGGCAGATCGGCTATTTCAAAATCATTTCTGAAAGTGCTGTTGCAGCCGGTATTCGCCGGATCGAAGCCGTGACAGCTGTAAAAGCCGAAGAGTTTTTCGATCAGCAAACCGCAGTGCTCAACGACGTAAAAGCCTTGCTAAAAAACAACAAAGACGTTGTAAAAAGCCTGAGCAACCTTGTTGATGAAAATGCCGGCCTGCAAAAACAACTGCAATCTCTGCTAAAGGAGAAAGCCCAAAGCATCAAGAAAGACCTGCTTGGCAAAGTACAGCAAAAGAATGGCCTCAACGTGATCGTGGAGCGCATTGACTTTGACAGTGCCGACGACATCAAAAACATCCTGTTCGAGATCAGAAACCAATTGGAGAATTGCGTGTGCATCATTGGTGCTGAAGTGAAAGGTAAACCCAGCATTTCTGTTATTCTCGACGATAACCTGGTGAAAGAAAAGAACCTCAACGCAGGCGCCATCATCAAAGATCTGGCAAAAGAGATCAATGGCGGCGGCGGCGGACAGCCTTTCTATGCACAAGCAGGCGGAAGCAAACCGGAAGGCCTGGATGCCGCACTGGCCAAAGCAAAAACAATGTTTTAGAGCGAAGCAAAGGGCAACACTAATAACCAAAAAAGCAAACCTTAACCAAGCATTACCCATGAGCAAACCGTACACTCCTGCCATCGCCTCCAACGGAACCCTTTACGTATCGGGCCAGATCGGTCTTGACCCTGCCAGCGGACAACTGGTAAGCGGCGGCGTCATTCCTGAACTGAAACAGATCATGCAAAACTTACTGGTGCTACTGAAACAGCACAACGCAGGTTATGACGACTTGCTGGCAGTAACGATTTACCTGCAAAGCATGGATGACTACAAAGCGGTGAATGAAGCGTATGTGACGTATTTCTCAAAACGCTTGCCCACACGCACCTGCATTTCGGTGGTAGGTTTGCCTTTCGGCGCCAAAATCGAGATTACGGCGACGGCGGAAGTGAAATAACTTCCTGGAAGGCTGATGATACCAGCTGTATGGAAGCTGCGCCAGGGATGCAAAGGGCTTGGTTCTTTTGTTCGCCTTTTCGGCGAACAAAAAACCGCAGCGAAGCGGAGCCTGTTGCAGCCCGCCCGGGCGCCCTCAAAACATCCCTGGAGATAACTTTTCTGATTTCCAGGGGGCTATTTTTCTGGAACAGTATTTGGATTTGTTTGAAAAAGTTCTTTTTCTGTATTTTTTCCCCTTGAATTTCACCCGTTTTAAAACCAGCTCACTCATTCAAAAGCCAGTTTCGCCATTTTTAAATCAACTTTCACTCAGTGAGAATGAAAATTTTAGAATTGAGGATCAGGCCTTTAGCTTAAAGGCGAACTTTATTTGAGATTTACCTGTAACTATTTGTTCCGTTTCGCATTATAAAACCGTAATGCTTTTAAACGCAGCATATATGGAATTTTCACCGCGATACCATCATACCGCCGAACAGTTGCACTCCGAACAACTGATAATAGAGGCTGCGAAACAAAACCCCGAGCATTTCGGGCCTTTGTATGATAAGTACTACAAACAGATTTTTGGCTATGTGTATCAGCGCATGGATGATAAGGACACCGCCTTCGACCTCACCGCGCAAGTCTTTTTGAAAGCACTCACCAATATTGACAAATACCAGTTCAAAGGCGTACCCTTTGCCAGCTGGCTGTATCGCATTGCCCACAGCGAAGTGATGCAGCTGTTCAGAAACAAAAAAAACCTCAAAACCATTAACGCCGACATTGGCGACCTGCGCAACATTTGTGAAGAAGTGGAAGAGGAATACATGGAACAGTACAAAGGCATCCTCATGACGGTGATCCGTGAATTACCGGAAGACGACCTTACGCTCGTGGAAATGCGCTTTTTTGAAAAACGCCCTTTTAAGGAAATTGCCGAAATTCTCGACATTACCGAAACCAATGCCAAAGTAAAACTGTACAGAATATTGGAACGTGTAAAAAAAACGCTGACGAAAAAATCTAAATAACCCAGAATGGAACCAAATTTTAACCTCAACAGGCCGCCGGTTAGTGACGAAGAGATCAATTCACACAAGGATTTTGGAGAACTGGTCAACAAATTCAAAAAGCAGAGTATTGAGAAAGCCCGGAGCGACGTCAATTTTTTAAAGAATAAAAAAGCGACGTATTCGGCCATCATTGCAGGAGTGGCCGTTGTTTGCACCGTTACCTATTTCTCCGTTTTCAAAAAAGATCCACCCAAAGAAATTGCCCATGATAAAATAACTACTTCAACCAAAACAACCCAAACAAAAAAAGACGTTCCGGCTACGGCCTCTCGCTTTGTGAACCCGCCTAACGCCAAACTTAATGTACCCTACACGTCGTATAAGGTAAAAGCCGAACAAGGCGCAACCATCCGGCACAAAAGCAGCTCGAAGATCACCATCCCTAAAAAAGCCTTTGTCGATAAACAAGGCCAGGACATTGTGGGCGAAGTGGAGATCCGCTACCGAGAGTTTCACAACCAGGCCGACATTATCGGGTCGGGAATTCCGATGGGCTACGACAGTGCCGGTGTGAAAATGCAACTCGAAAGTGCCGGCATGCTCGATATCAGAGGCTACCAAAACAATGAACCGATATTCATTAAACCGAACAAAACCATTACCATCGAGTTTGCTTCCGAGCATACCGACGACCGCTACAATATGTATGTGCTCGACACCATTGCCCGTAATTGGGTGTACACCGGCCGCGACAACTCACTCGCTCACCAAAAACAGGCGAGCCAGGCAACAAAACCGTTGCACCAGGCAAACGAAGATGCCACGGCCCTGAGCCCGAAAATAACTGAACTCCAGCAGCAACTGGACGCGATTCCGCCAAAAATAGAAAGTGAGAAACTGGCTTACGAAAAAAAAGCAAGTCAACTACCCAAAGCCACGGCGCCTTCTAAGCCAATGAAAGCCACCACTGGCCGCCCTCAATTTAAACTCGATGTAAACTATAAAGAATTCCCGGAGCTGGAAGCGTTTAAAAATGCGGTGTTTGAAGTTGGAACCGAAAACAAGAACTACACTTCCGAATTTTCTAAAATAACCTGGACAAGTGCTGAAATTGCCGAAGGTCCGCAAAAGGGAAAAAACTACCTGCTGATCCTTACTCACATCAACAAAGTAGAAAAACTCGTAGTGTACCCGGCGCTTACCGGCGCCAATTACGACCAGGCGCTCAAAGCCTACGAACAAAAATTTGCAGATTACAAAACCGGTGTTGCCAAGCGTGAAGCTGCCGAACAAAAGCTCAAAGAAGAGTTCGAAGCCAAGCAGGCCGCTTACCTTGCCGAGCAGAAACGGTTGCAAGCCGAACTGACACAAGAGCAGATACGCGCGCAGGTGGCCGGAGCCAAACAACTTACGCAGCAACTGGCTAGCATGAACAACAACCAGAAGGTTACGCGTTTATTCCAGGTAAGCAGCTTCGGATTTTGTAATTCCGACTCTCCGAAAGCCTTCCCTACCGGCGAAACCATGCGGCCGATATTTGTCACCAACAACGGACAGTCGTTCCTGAAACCAAGTCTGATCTACCTGGTATGCACAAACCGCAACCTCGTCTTTAATTTCGACGATAACGGCATCACGTATAATCCAGATGAGTCGTATTCGATATGTGTGTTTGATAAAGGCAAAGCTTACGTGTGCGACCGTGAGAGCTTTGGCCGCTGTGTGGTAAACAAACAGAACAAATTGCCGGTGAAGGAACTGGACTCGTATGATAATGCCGGAAGCCTTCGAATGGCTCTTGGAATTTAAGCCTAAAGACACAAAACCTTATGAAAGTACTGATCGTATCGCTATTGGCGCTGGCAAGTCTATGCCTGTCATTCTCTAAACACAAGACCTTCGTTCCGCCCGGAACCGTTAAAATCAATGATACGCTGTTTGCCGACCGCACGGAAGTGAGCAACCTGGCCTGGATGGAATATGAGCAATGGACAAAACAGACATATGGTGCCGGATCGAAAGAACATGTGGCCTGTCTGCCCGATACACTGGTTTGGCGCCAAAAACTGAGTTATAATGAACCCTATGTGCTTTATTACTACAGGCACCCTGCTTACCGCAATTATCCGGTGGTAGGCATTAGCTACGAGCAGGCGGTGGCCTACTGTGCCTGGCGCACCGAATACGTGAGGTCGGCCCTCTCAAAACAACACAACGCCAACCCGTACGATCTTACCTACCGCCTGCCAGATAAACACGAGTGGGAAGCCTTGGCGCAAAGCAACCTTGAGGCCATCAGCAAAGGTGGCAAGGACGAAAAAGGCCGGCTCACCATCATGAGCGTGAACCCAAGCTACAAAGGCGATTGCCTTTATGGCGAGTATTCTGACGTGATGGCGCCTGTGGACGAGTTTCCGAAAAATGCGTTAGGTTTATTCAACATGTCGGGCAATGTGGCCGAAATGGTAATGGAGAAAGGCATTTGCAAAGGCGGCGGCTGGAAAAATGCTTTGGACGATTGCCGACCGGCTGTAGATGCGCACTATAGCGATCCTACCTCTTGGATTGGCTTCCGCTGCGTGTGCGTGGTCAAAAAAAGTTCCTGAATTTGCCTTAGGCCAGCAATTGCGCCAGGGCAGCTATTTCTTCCCGCGTATTGAATGCATGCACGCAAATACGCACACGCTCCTGCCCTGCTTTTACTGTCGGGCTTTTGATAGCTTTTACAAAATAACCCCGTTCTGCACAGCGTTGCTCCAACGCTTGTACCGCCGCATTGCCACCAAGCACAAGGCATTGAATGGCACTTTCGCTGTTTATCAACCCAGGCATGGCCACACGCGAACGGAAATACGCAATATTTTCTTTTAACTGCCCGATGGCTGGCGTGGTGAGCAGCAACTGGTAGGCTCCCTTAATCGCCAGCAGGCTGTGCTCGGGCAAAGCCGTGGTATATATAAACGACCGCGAAAAGTTAACAAGGTATTGCTTCAGGGCTTCAGTTCCGACAATTGCTGCGCCATGGCAGCCCATGGCCTTGCCATAGGTGTACACCCGGGCGAAACATTCTTTTTCGATACGCAGTTCTTCGCACAAGCCGCCTCCCTGTTTACCAAACAGCCCGATGGCATGCGCTTCATCGACGATGAGTTGCAGCGAGAATTCCCTGCAAAGTGCAACCAATTCCTGCAAAGGTGCCATATCGCCATCCATCGAATACACGCTTTCTACCACCAGGTAGCAGTTTTCGTAACCATCGCGGTGCCGAACCAGCAATTCGCGCAAGGACGCAACATCGTTGTGACGGAATTTATAGTTTGTTGCGCGACTCAGCCGTATGCCGTCGATGAGCGAAGCATGGATAAGCTCGTCGCTCAGGATCAGATCATTTTTCTGAGCCACACACGACAGCAAGCCGATGTTGGCATCGTAACCCGAGTTATAGAGCAATGCCGCCGGCGCGTGATGGAATAAGGCAATTTCGTTTTCGAGTTCTTCGTACAAAGCAGAATTCCCGCTGATGAGGCGGGAACCAGTTGAACCGGCAACCGCCGAAGGTTCGAAGCGGCTGATTTGCGCAGAAAGCAATCCCTGGCGAGAGAAACCCAGGTAATCGTTACTTGAAAAATCAGTGGGTGGCAGGGCGCTCTTTAATTGCCGCAATACGCCTTTTTCGGTTCTCTGCTGCAGGAGCAAAGCAAGGTTTTGCGGAAACGCCGGGCCAGACATCAGCTATTGGGTTTGATGAGAACTTCCGTTTTGTCGGGATTAATGGCTTTGATAATCCCATCACCTTCCACCACCAGTTTCTCGTACTTCATGTCCACAATGATTTTGCCGCTGCGATCAATGATACCGCAAAGGCCATTTTTTCGCACCACAGCGTGACCGCCTTTGAAGTGGCTGATGTAGTCGTATTTATTTTCTACAACTACCTGGCCGGTATTATCAATGATGCCTACCTGATTCATTTTACGGGTAAAGGCCAAGCCATCTTTTCCAAAATTGGAGATGTGGTCGTACTGAGGTTTTACGATCTCTTTTCCTTCTTTATTAATAACGCCTACCTGCCCTTTTTGCGTTACCATCGCCAAACCTGCCTGATCGAACTTTCCGATCTTATCGTATTTGGCCGAAATTTCGGTGGACTGTGCAAAGCCTGTTGCGAAGGCAATCAATAGGGCCGCTGCTAAAATATGCTTCATGATGTGTGAATCTTATTTCTTCAACAAATTTAGTGTAACACAGCGAGACGCGGTGTTAAATAGTACTAAACCAGCTCTTCTTTCGGCTTATCCGCAAATGCTTTTTTCGGCGACAAGCCGAGGATGCTGAACATCTCCATGTCCTGGTTATACAGTGGGTTTGGCGTCGTGAGCAACTTTTCACCGGCAAAGATGGAGTTGGCGCCAGCCATGAAGCAGAGTGCCTGCCCTTCCATACTCATGCTAAGCCTGCCTGCCGACAGACGCACAGCGGTTTTTGGCAGAACGATACGTGTCGTAGCGATCATGCGTACCATCTCCCAAATAGGCACAGGGGGTTGGTCTTCGAGTGGTGTGCCTTC
>DAIUED010000108.1:0-9677 GCA_036845295.1 Bacteroidota bacterium | reverse complement strand
CACAAAACTATTTGCCTAAAAAAGGATCCCCTCCACAACTTTTGACCCTGATCCGCGATTTCCGCGACGATCCCTGGCGCATAAAGCTGCATTTCTGTAAACAAAAAACCCCTGTTTTTACAGGGGTTTTTATCTTTACTTGATACTAAGTGCTTTGGTTGTCCGACTAGGGCTCGAACCTAGACTCCTCTGAACCAAAATCAGATGTGTTGCCAGTTACACCATCGGACAATCTGAACTTATTTAAAAGTTCGGGCGACAAAAATACAACGTTTTTCTATATTTACAAAAAAATGATAAAAAAAAATATTCGTTTAGAGGGCTTACTGATTTTAACTAAATTCGCATCTCATCCGAATCACAGAATACACTATGCAATTTAAAAAACTGAACAACATTATCGGCTGGCTAGTCTTTGCTATTGCCACTTTTACTTATTGTGCGACGATCGAGCCAACAGCTAGTTTCTGGGATTGCGGAGAGTACATTGCCTGTGCGTATAAGCTGGAAGTAGGGCACCCGCCGGGAGCACCGTTTTTCCTTATCGTAGGACGCTTTTTTGCCCTCCTGGCTGGCGGAGATCCTGCACTGGCAGGCAAAATGATCAATATCATGTCGGCTTTATGCAGTTCGTTTACCATCCTGTTTTTGTTCTGGAGTATCACACGCCTGAGCATAAAAATGGTGCTTAAGCCGGGCGAAAGTTTCACACAGGCCAAGCAATGGGCCGTTTTGGGAGCGGGAATCGTAGGTTCCCTGGCTTATACATTCTCCGATTCGTTTTGGTTTTCGGCAGTGGAGGGCGAGGTGTATGCCATGTCGTCTTTTTTCACGGCCATTGTGTTCTGGGCCATCCTCAAATGGGAAGCTGAAGATTCAGAAGATGCGACTTCTGCAATGCGCTGGCTGGTACTCATTGCCTACCTGATGGGTCTTTCCATCGGCGTTCACTTACTCAACTTGCTCGTGATCCCGGCAATTTGCTTTATCTACTATTTCAAGAAATACAAGTTCGAGTGGAAAACGTTCATTTACACAGGCCTTATTTCCCTGCTTCTGCTTGGCGGTATTCAGAACATTTTGATCCCGAAGATCGTAAAATTCGCGGCCGATTATGAGATTTTCTTCGTCAACAAACTCGGCATGGGCTTCAACATCGGTTCCATTATTTATTTCCTCTTACTGTTCGTTTCGCTTACCACGCTTATCCTCTACACCGTGCGGAAAAACGAAACCATGTACAAAGTCGGTTTTTATACCGGGGTGCTGTTTGCCATCATCGCAGTGATTTCAGCGTACTCGGGCATGGGTAAATTTACCCGCTTGCTCGTAATGGGTGGCTTGTTGTACGGCGTGCATTTCCTCAAAAGCAAAAATACCAATACGCTTAACGTAATTCTGATCAGTTTTGCAACGCTCATTATCGGTTACTCATCGTTCTTCATCCTCATCATCCGTTCGCAAGCCAATACACCAATGGACGAGAACGATCCAGAGAATGCCATTACCATGTTGTCTTACCTCAACCGCGAGCAGTACGGCGATTGGCCATTGATCAAAGGCCAGTATTACAACGCTCCGGCCAAATCGCAACAGTATTTTGGTGATGGTGAGCCGGTGTATGCCAAAGACGAAAAAACAAAGAAATACAAGATCACCGATGACCGTAAGAAATCGATACCCGTGTATGAAGACGAATACACCACGATTTTCCCTAGGATGTGGAGCCAGCAAGGAAACCATGAGGCTGCCTACCGCTATTGGGGTGACGTTCAGAAACACCACCGCAGTAAAGTAAGGCAAAACGACCAAACCGGCGAGATGGAAGAAGTGCAGATCCCAACCTGGGGCGCTAACTTTACGTATTTTATCAATTACCAGGTGAAGTACATGTACCTCCGTTATTTTGCCTGGAACTTTATCGGACGCCAAAACGATATTCAGGGTCTTACCGGAAATCCGTTGGAAGGCAATTGGAAAACAGGCATCAAGGGACTGGATGATGTGATCCTGGACACCGATACCTCGCTCGAAACGCACCAGGTAGCCAATAATAAAGCCAATAACTCATTCTTCGCGCTGCCGTTTATTCTGGGCGTTCTGGGCTTTGCGTTTCAGTACCGCAAGCACAAAGGCGATTTGTGGGTTGTGTCGTTGCTTTTCCTGCTCACCGGGCTGGCCATCGTAATTTACCTGAACCAATATCCTTATCAGCCACGCGAACGTGACTATGCCTATGCCGCGTCCTTTTATGCGTTTGCCTTCTGGATCGGTTTTGGGGTGTTATTCATTTTTGATCTGCTTTCCAGGAAAGGCGCCAAAACGTCGGGAGCTGCAATTGCTACACTTGTCGGACTTATCATTCCTGTAATTATGGGAGCCCAGGGATGGGACGATCACAACCGCTCGAAACGTACCATGAGCCGCGATTTCGCGATCAACTACCTGAACTCCTGTGCGCCTAATGCCATTTTGTTTACGAATGGTGACAACGATACATTCCCACTTTGGTATGCCCAGGAGGTAGAAGGTATTCGCACAGATGTGCGTGTGGTGAACCTGAGCCTTTTGCAAACCGATTGGTACATTAACCAGATGCGCCGTGCCGCCTACGAGTCGGCTCCGGTACCGTTCACTATCCCGGCTGAGAAATACGTGCAAGGCACCCGCGATGTGGTTTACCTGATGGATAAAGGCGTGGGAGCAATGGATCTGCGAAAAGCGATTGACTTCGTGGAGTCGGATGATATTGCGAATAAGTTTGATGGCTATGGTAAACCATTGGATTACCTGCCAACAAAAACATTTTATGTACCGGTTGATTCTGCGGCCGTTATGCGCGAAAAAATTGTGTCGGTAAAAGACACCGCCAGGCTTGTGAAAAACATCAAGTGGTCGGTTAACCGGTCGTATATCACCAAAAACGATTTAATGGTACTTGACCTCATTGCACATAACAACTGGAAGCGCCCTATTTATTTTGCCGTAACCACAGGGTCTGAGGCTTACCTGGGTCTGGAGGAGTATTTTGAGCTTGATGGCCTGGCTTACCGCTTGATGCCGATTAAAAATACCGATGAGGAAATGGCACAAGGCGGCCGTGTAAATACGGATGTGATGTACGACAATGTGATGAATAAATTCCTCTGGGGTGGTGCTGATAAGGACGGCGTAAATCTCGATGAGAATTGCACCCGCATGTTGTCGAACATGCGCATGCAACTGGGAACCCTCGCAAATGCGCTTATTGCCAAAGGACAAAAAGAAAAGGCCGAGAAAGTGCTGGACCTTTGTATCGAGAAAATTCCAGATGAAAATGTACCATACGAGGCAACGATCTATACCATTGTGGCAGGCTATTATCAGGCTGGCAATAGCAAGAAAGCAATGGCGTTATCTACGAAATTATTCGATATATACGAGAATGACCTGAAAGTTTACCAGGCACAAAAGCCGGCACACCGTGCAGCTTTTGGTCGCGAGATCGGCCAGGCAAAAGAGATCATGAAACGGTTGGTGATGCTGGCCGGACAGTTCAGGCAGGAAGCCTATTCCGATCAATTGATGAAACGCTTATCGGCTATTGTCCCCATGGACGAATTGATGCCTGCGCAACCGCAGATCCCGCAAGACATTCAATAGCCACAGGTATTTACTAAGTAAAAGGCCTTCGGTTATTTTGCCGGAGGCCTTTTTTTATTTTTCTATTTTTCGCCATGAACACGATGACTTTTCCGCAATACCGCAAGTACGCCAACAACCGCAATTTCTTTATGATCATTTCGAGCGATGCTTTTGAAGAGATCAGCGTGGTTGGCAGTAAGAAAATTGTGCGGCAGCACCAGGCCAGGATCCTGCCTGATATAAACCTGATCCATGATCTGCTGTTCGATCCTCAATTCTCGATAACTATCGATGAAGAAGAATACACACGTCAAAAATCACTAACCTAAAAACATACCTTTATGAACACCATTGCCATCATCGGCTGCGGCAATATGGGCCTCATTTATGCCCATGCTTTTTTAAAATATAAAATCACCAGTCGCGATCAGCTGCTGTTGGTTGAGAAGAACGAAGAACGTCAGCGCATGCTTTCCGGTTTGGATATCGGACGGGTGGTGACGGTTGACAGTCCTGAAATAGTGACCTGCAATATCGTTATTCTGGCTGTAAAGCCACAGGATTTTGGAGCTCTGGCGCCTGAGCTGCGGCAGGTAATCCATCCGGATAGTGTTGTGCTTTCCATCATGGCTGGTACCGAGATCAGCTATATTGCATCGGCGCTCGGCCAACATAATGTAGTACGTGCTATGCCCAACTTGCCGGTGTCGGTAAGTATGGGTATGACGGCCTTTGCTGCTTCCCAGGGTTTGTCGCAAGAGCAGATCCGCTTGGTAGAGAACCTGCTGTCAACTACCGGACGAACACTTTACCTTAAAGACGAACATCAACTCAATGCCGTCACAGCCCTTAGCGGCAGCGGTCCGGCGTATTTTTTCTATTTCATGAAGGCCCTGATCGATGCCGGTGTGAGTATGGGACTTGACGAGGCAGTGGCGTCTGTGCTGGCCCGCCAAACCATGCTGGGTTCTTTTCATCTCATCAACGATGGCGCCAAAACACTTGATGGCTACATCGCTTCTGTAGCATCGAAAGGTGGCACAACAGAGGCCGCATTAAAAACGTTTGGCGAACGCGGGGTGCACGATGCCATCGTGGATGCCTTGGCACAAGCGGAAAAACGTGCAAGAGAACTGTCAATCAAATAATTATTTACCTTTGTGATTATGGATAATTCATCGGGGCAGGGAGTGAACCCGCCAAAAAGCAAATGGAAAAAAAGGCTGTGGATGGCTTTGGGTATTTTAGCTCTCCTGGCAATTGGCTACGTACTCATCTGTGGGATGCACTACTCAAGCGGCGCACGCACGGGCATCGTTATCAAAGCCTCCAAAAAAGGCTTTGTGTTTAAAACGTATGAGGGCGAACTCAACCTGGGAGGTATCTCGGAAGGCGATGGAACGATTATGCCAACGCGGATCTGGAACTTCTCCATTCCCAAAGGCGATACGGCTGTTTACAATGCTATTATCCGTTCGCAGGGCAAGCACGTTAGGCTGTATTACGATGAGCTGCTGAAAGTGTTTTTCTGGCAAGGCGACACGCCCTACATGGTGAATAAAGTGGAGGTGGTGAAGTAGGCATTGCTGAACGGAACGATTTCTTGCCTGTCAGCATTCCGATACATAGCTTGGTTTTTTGATATCTCGTAGCAAGTGGGGCGTTCGGGCGCGCTTTCTGTTGCAATCTTTTACCTTGGCTTTGAGAGCCTCAGCCTGCGTCAAAAAGGATTTTCACTGCAATCTTTTACCTTGGCTTCGAGAGCCTCAGCCTGCGTCAAAAAGGATTTTCATTGCAATCTTTTTACCAGGTGTTGAGAGCCTCAGCCTGCGGCAAAAGGATTTTCACTGCAATCTTTTACCTGGCTTCGAGAGCCGCTGTCCATTTTCTGCAGCGGGGACACGCCCAAAATATTCTGATTCCTGAAATGCCTGAGTGCTTTTATTTTCCTTCGATCCACTTGGTGATCTCGGCATCCATCGGTTTTACAGAGGAAGCGAGGTGTTTCACTACTTTTCCGTTCTCGTCTATCAGAAACTTATTGAAGTTCCACTTTACGGTGGCGTCCAGTACACCATTTTGCGCTTTTGAGGTGAGGTACTGGTACACAGGGCTGCTGCCAATACTCACTTTTTCCATCATCGGAAAGGTCACGCCGTAATTTTTGGTGCAAAAGGCTTTGATGTCAGCACTGCTGCCGGGTTCCTGACCACCGAAATCGTTGCAGGGAAAACCGATGATGGTGAAATTCTTGTTTTTATAAGTCTCGTAAAGTGTTTCGAGGTCTTTGTATTGCGGTGTGTAGCCACATTCGGAGGCTGTATTGACCACCAGTACTTTTTTTCCTTTCAGGCTGGCGAGGTCGAAGTCTGCGCCTTCGAGGGTTTTTACTTTAAAATCGTGCAGACTTTTGCTGCCTGAATTGGTGAAAGCCATGGTGATAGCGGCCAGGGCGAGGATAGTAAGTTTTTTCATAGGTGAAGCGCTTTTTTTTAAAATACGGTACAGACGGCACAATGGATTTGCCAGTTGCCGATTTGTTGAAAATGACCGACGTCAGCCTAACAAATATAGCCCAATGCCTGATCAAATGCTAATTAATTTCCTAAATTTGTGCCGTTTTGCAGAGCGCCCAACACATAGCAAATCCAGAAGCGGTTAGCTACGGTAAAGTTCAATCCCTTTTTAAATTGACGAAATTTACCTTGTCGGCGCTCGTCGTTTTTTCGGCCATTATCACGTATTTTACCGTTGCCGAAAGCTATACCTGGCAACGTATTCTGGCTATTTGCCTCGGCGGTTTCCTGGTAACCTCGGCCGCTAATGGATTCAACCAGATCATTGAGCGCGATCTGGATAAGCTGATGAATCGCACCCGGCTAAGGCCTTTGCCTACAGGGAACTTATCGGTGCGGGAAGCCTTTGTGTTTTGCCTGTTTTGCACGGTGGCGGGCACCGCCCTGCTTTGGGTATTTACCAATCCGCTGAGCGCTATCGTCGGTTTTGCGTCGGTGCTTTTGTATGCATTGGTGTACACGCCGCTTAAGCGTAAAACGCCGTTTTCTGTTTTCATCGGCGCCTTTCCGGGGGCCTTTCCAACGCTTATTGGCGCTGTGGCTGCTACCGAAGGTTTTGGTCATGTCACATTTTCAGCGCTCCTGTTATTCTTTATCCAGTTTTTCTGGCAGTTTCCGCATTTCTGGGCCATTGCCTGGGTAAGCCACGACGATTATCAGAAAGCCGGTTTTTTCATGTTACCGTCCAAAGGCGGGCGCGATAAATCCACCCGATCACGGATCCTGATTTACACATTATCGTTATTTCCCATTGTGCTTACGCCTTATGTGTTTGGCTACAGTGGCTGGATATCAGCGGCGGTGGTTAGTTTTATGGGCTTCCTGTTCTCTTACCAGGCTTATAACCTATACCGCTTTGGCAGCATCGAAGCTGCCCGTAAGCTCATGTTCGGCTCCTTTATTTTTTTACCCATCGTGCAGCTAACGCTGATGGTAGGACACAAGTTTTTAATCTAATTTCTCTATTGTTATGGATGCAATCCCGAACTCAGACACCAACCAGGGCAGCAATGAAAAAGCCCTGAAACCAAGCCCGACCTACCGGAGCGAACTCAAAGCTGCCCGCCGCAAATCGGCCAAGCCATTGTTGTGGCTAGGTATTGTGAGTATTGTGATGTTGTTTGCCGGTACAACCAGCGCCTATGTGGTACGGGCAGATAATGGCAACTGGCTCGTTTTTAACCTGCCGAATGCGTTTTACCTGAGCACCGCGGTTATTGTTACCAGCAGCATTACCTTGTTTATGGCGTTGCGCATGGCCAAGAAAGACAATAAAACCGGGACGATTTTGGGCGTGGCCCTCACGTTTGTACTTGGTATCGTGTTTACGTTTACGCAGTTTGCCGGTTATAGCGAACTGACAGACAAAGGCATTGTGGCCATGGGTAAATATTCCAATGCTGCAGGTTCCTTTTTGTACTTTATCACGGCGCTGCATCTTTTGCACCTTTTAGGAGGTCTTATTTCCTTATTTGTAACGCTTATAAATAGCCTGCGAGGCAAGTACAGCGCGGGAAACACCCTTGGCCTGGAACTGACGTCTATTTATTGGCATTTTCTTGATATTTTGTGGGTGTATTTGTTTTTATTTCTCTATTATATTCGTTAAACTTGCAGCATTATTTCATAAAATCCGTTAAAAACGCAAAAATTTAATTTATGTCTCACAGCACAGAAATTGATTCAAAGACAGCCTGGGGCGGTGGCCAATCGCCATTCCGCATCAGTTATGGTAAAATGATGATGTGGTTCTTCCTGATATCGGATGCCCTTACTTTCGGCGGCCTCCTGGTGTCTTACGGATTTATCCGTCATAAATATGCGGATGTGTGGCCTAAAGCAGAGAATGTATTTACGCACTTTCCCTTTGTGGATAAACACTTGCCGTTGGCTTATGTGGGTTTAATGACGTTTATCCTCATCATGTCTTCTGTAACCATGGTGTTGGCAGTAGAAGCCGGCCATCGTAACGATAAGAAAAAGGTGATCATGTGGATGTTCTGGACCATCGTTGGTGGTGCTACCTTCGTGGGTTCACAGGCGTGGGAGTGGTATCACTTTATCCATGGTACTGCTGAAGGTGCGTTACGCAATGTGTGGGATATGGAGCAAGGAAAATATGTGCAGCAAGTCGTTCATGGTGCCAACATGGTGGTGAACGAATACGGCGTGCCTCAGTTTGCCAACTACTTCTTCTTTATCACAGGTTTCCACGGTTTCCACGTATTTTCGGGTGTTATCATTAACCTTATCATTTTCCTGAATGTGATCAATGGAACCTACGAGCGCCGTGGTCACTACGAAATGGTTGAGAAAGTAGGTTTATACTGGCACTTCGTGGATCTGGTGTGGGTATTCGTGTTTACCTTCTTCTACCTGCTTTAAAAAATCGTTTTATCAAAATCAAAACCATTCGCAAACTCACAAATTAATTTATTATGTCAGAATTTCACGACGATTATCCTTCATACGAAACCATGGCTCTTCACAGCGAAGAGGAAGGAAAAGTAACCCGCAAAAAATTATGGAGAGTATTCTGGATCATGCTCTTTATTACCATTGTGGAGCTGGTAGTTGGCTTCCTGGCCCCAGGTCAGGGTTGGTCTGGTACCGCGTTCCTTAAGATCTTTTTCATCGCCCTGACTATTTTGAAAGCCGGCTACATTGTGATGTCTTTCATGCACTTGGGTCACGAGGTTAAGTTCTTTAAAATGGTGGTTCTCGTGCCATATATTATCTTCATGAGCTACGGTATCTTTATCATCCTCGACGAAGGTACTTACAGCAGCGAGCCAGCAAACCGCACGAAAGTGGATCCTTTGTTGATTCAACAGCAAGAAAATCTGAAAGCCGGTCATGGTCATCATGAAGCTGCTCCGGCAGCCGAAGGTCACAGCGAAGAGGCGCACCACTAATAAGCTATTACGAAATTGAAAAGCTGTCGCAAACGCGACAGCTTTTTTTATTTATGTGCAGATAATCGTTCTACTGTGCTGATCGTACATAGGTAGTCAAACCGAAGCCGCCGGCATTACGTATCGAAAGTTTGCCTGGGTTCGTGAGCCGACACCAAAACATGTTTCCATTGAAATGAAAAAGGCTGTCTGAAAAAGACAGCCTTTCTTAAATAACATAAGGATAGTTTTAGCCAGTATCAGAATTCGAACTTATAGCCGATGCCTTTGATGGTTTTAATGTAGCTATCGCCCAATTTTTCGCGAAGTTTGCGCACGTGCACGTCGATGGTCCGATCGCCCACTACTACTTCGTCGCCCCATACCTGTTCGAGAATATACTCGCGGGTAAATACCTTGCCAGGCTTGCTGGCCAGTAGCGACAAGAGTTTGAATTCTTTTTTAGGAAAAGAGATTTCCACATCGTTTTTATACACCATGTACTTTTCTTTGTCGATTCTTACCCCTCCAAGATCCACTTGAGATGGTTTTTGCTGGTCGGGCGAATAGCGACGGAGCAGTG
>DAIUED010000107.1:0-9696 GCA_036845295.1 Bacteroidota bacterium | reverse complement strand
CCTTCTGCGTGCCGGCTGAGGTCATCGAAGCCGGGTCCTCGAAGCCAGCAAGAGATTGCAGTGAAAAATCTTTTTTACCTGCCGGCTGAGGCCCTCGAAGCCAGGCTCTCGAAGCGAGCAAGATTGTACGAAAATTCCTTTGAATAAAAAAAGCCACCCGTTTCCGGATGGCTTTTGCTCCCTCTCCTGGGCTCGAACCAGGGACCCCATGATTAACAGTCATGTGCTCTAACCAGCTGAGCTAAGAAGGAATGCACTGGTTTTTTCCTTTGAGGAGTGCAAATTTAATACCTATTTTATAAATAAACAATATATTTGTCAAAATTTTTTTAATCCCTGTAATATGAGTCTTTTAGTAGTAGGTACCGTAGCCTTTGACGCCATTGAAACACCTTTTGGCAAAACCGATAAGATCGTAGGCGGCGCCGCAAGTTACATTGCGCTGGCAGCATCTTATTTTCATAAGAACATCAGTTTGGTTTCGGTTGTGGGCGACGATTTTCCGAAAGATTTCTTACAGACGCTTACCTCAAAGGGCGTTGATCTGGAAGGCCTGCAGGTAAAAGCCGGCGAAAAGTCCTTTTTCTGGAGCGGTCGTTACCACAACGACATGAACTCCCGCGACACGCTCGAAACCCAACTCAATGTGCTTGAAACCTTTGATCCGGTCGTGCCTGAAAATTACAAAGAGGTTGATTTTCTGATGCTCGGTAACCTGATGCCTTTGGTACAGCAAAAAGTACTAAACCAGCTTACCAAACGTCCGAAGCTCATCGTACTCGATACCATGAATTTCTGGATGGATATTGCCATGGAAGAACTGATGAAAACGCTTTCGCAGATCGACGTGCTTACCATCAACGATTCGGAAGCGCGCCAACTTTCGGGCGAATACTCGCTGGTAAAAGCCGCACAAAAAATCCTGGCCATGGGTCCAAAAGTGCTGGTGATCAAAAAAGGCGAGCATGGCGCCCTGTTGTTCAACAAAGAAGAAGTGTTCTTTGCGCCGGCATTGCCATTGGAAGACGTGTTTGACCCAACCGGCGCCGGCGACAGCTTTGCAGGCGGCTTTATTGGCTACCTCGCCAAAACGCAGGACATCAGCTTCGAAAACATGAAGCGCGCCATCATTTTCGGGTCTGCAATGGCCAGTTTTACGGTAGAGCGCTTCGGTACAGAACGCCTCATCAACCTTTCCGATGCCGATGTTCAGGAACGCATCCAGGAGTTTATTGACCTGGTGCAGTTCGATATTTCCCTGGTGTAAATAATTACATACTAGGTGCATTAATGTCCCGTTACATACCGTAGCGGGACTTTTTTTGTACCTTTAGCTAAGCCTTATGCTTCATAAACTCATTATCGCTTGTTTTCTATTGTCGGGCTTCCTGTTGCGGAGCCAGGTGGTTGAGCCTCTTACCTTGAAGTTTGCCGAAAAAGACAGTTGGCCCGCCATCGATGCTCTCGGGAACATGTATGTGCTGCGCGGCGACGAGATCAAAAAATACAACCCGCAAGGCGTATTCCTGAAAACATTCAGCAACAAACGCTATGGCCGTATCACCGATATTGATCTGTCGAATCCGTTGAAAATACTGGTTTATTACAAGGATTTTCAGCAGGTGCTTTTTCTGGACAACCAGTTGAGCCCGGCAGCCGAAGTCATTTCGCTCGAAAAAGCCGGTCACGAGCAGGCTTCGTTGGTATGCTCATCAATTAACAACAGTTTCTGGCTCTACGATAAGCAAAACAATGAACTGTTCCGCTTTGGGCCCGACCTCAAAGTGCTGGTGCAAACAGGTAATCTCAAACGCTTGCTCGATCTCGATCTGCAGCCCAACTACATGCGCGAATCCGGAAATTACCTTTACCTCAATTGCCCGGAAGAAGGCATTTTGGTATTCGACATTTATGGTACATTTTACAAAACTATTCCCCTTAAAAACCTCCGGGAATTTAGTGTGGTTAACGGCAATATATTCTATTTCGAGAATTTTGCACTCAAAGAATACCAGGCCCAGAACTTTCGCACCATCGAAAAGCCATTTGCCGAACCTCTACTGAAAACGGTGTATTGGAAAAACGAGCGCTACTATAAAATTTATGCCGATTCGTTGCAAGTAAAGCCATAGATAGAAGCATGACGCGGTTAGGATACCTGTTTTTTAAGACTTTTTGTTGTTTTTTTTGGTCGGTTAATAATGGTGTTTTGTCGATTTTTAGCTATTTTTGATAAAAACCGTTACCATGCTCATCAAAGAAAATCAATCCATTCTCATCCCTGTTGACTTTTCTAAACAGTCGTTGGTAGCCGTTAAGCAATCGTATAATCTGGCAAAGTTTACCAATTCCAGGATCATCCTGATGCACGTTTCCACAAAAAGTGATACTGAGCAAAAAGACGAGTTGGAAAAGTTGGCCGAGCAAACCCGTCGCGAAAGCGGGATGAAAGTAGAAACCATCAACCTGAAAGGAGATGTGTATGAACTGACGGATAGAAAGGCAGAAGAGTTGCACGCTTCGCTCATCATCATCGGGTTGGATACACAGGTGCGGTTCCGCAGCTTTCTGGGGTCTAATACGGCGAGTAAATTCATCAAAAATGCCCCATGCCCGGTTATCACCATCCGTTCGTTGGAAAATAAAGCAACGTGCAAGAACATTGTGCTGCCCTTTGATAACACGCCGGAGAGCCGCGAAAAAGTGCCGATCGTAGTGCAGCTGGCACGATATTATAATGCAGATATCCGGATCGTGTGTGTGTTCAGTCCAAACGACCATAAATACGAAGACGAAATTTTGCCTTACCTCCAGCAGATCAAAAAATTCATCAAGGAAAAAGGCGTGAATTGCACCAATAAATCGATCCCGAGTAATAACATGGTAGAAGCCATTGTGGACTATGCCAATAAGAACGATTGCGATTTAATTGTGCAAATGAATAAAAAAGACCTTAGCATCGGCGAACTCTTTGTAGGTAATGTGTCTCAAAAACTGGTTGATTTGAGCAACATTCCCGTATTATCTATCAACCCGATGAAACGGGAAAGTCTCAGCAGCGGTATCCATTAATGCATGTTCTCGTTCTGAATGAAGTTCCTCAAACGGAGTCTGATCCTCCTGCTCGTCCTTAGTTTACTCGTACCCCTTATTGTGTTTGTGCTTACCCGTTTCTACAAACAGGAAATAGCCGACGCCATGGTGGCAAACCTCAACGACCGCTTTTCGCTCAACCTGAAAATAGAAGACGTGGATGTGTCGGTGTTTTCCGATTTTCCACACGCTTCCGTTTCTCTCAGGAATGTGGTGCTCGACAATGCCCTGCATCCAGGGCCCGAACCGTTGCTGCGTGCCGGGCTCGTCAATGTATCGTTTAACCTGCGGAAGTTGCTTAACAAAAAGTTTGAAATTACGTCAGTTGCCTTACATACCGCCAGCCTCAACTTACTGGTGATGGAAAACGGAACCCGGAATTTCGAGTTTGTCCGCAAAGACTCTGCGGCCTCTCCGGCAGCCGGAATCGACTTCGATATTCACAAGATCAGGATCAGCGACACTCATTTCGATTTTAGAAACGCAATCCGGGGCCAGCACATTGCCCTGAAACTGCCCGATGCAAACATCCAACTGAAGCGCCAGTCCGAAGGTTTCGATTTCCGGTTGACAAGCGATGCAGAGATCGCCGGCCTGTTGTTTAATCCGGCCAAAGGCGCTTTCCTGGAGCATGCAAAGGCAAAACTCAAATTAGAAGGCAGCCTGTTCACTGTCAACAAAACTTGCTTTATCCACGACCCATCGGTGGTGGAAATAAATGGCTTTCGGTACAGCACAAATGCCTTCATTCGTTTGGGGACAGAACGAAGCCTCGCCTTGCGCATAAAAGCCCGTAACCTGCCATACGCCAATGGAAAGAAGCTGCTGAACGTCACCATGCGAAAACAGCTTGCTAACTATACGCTATCAAAGCCAGTGGATGCAGAGCTTACTCTGTTTACGGCGCTTGGCAGGCAGCAGGAACCGGCTTTGGTGGTACGGTTGGGCAGTGTAGGTAACGAAGTAAGCATTGGCAACAGCAAGGTTACTTACCATGATGTATCGTTCAAAGGCCTTATTGTAAGCCTTGATACCAGCTATAGCAAAGGCAATGCAGAACTGGCGCGCGTTGTGTTTTCCAATATCCGCGGAAACATATACAATGTGCCGTTCACGGCATCGGTAAACGTCAGGAATTTTGTTGATCCGTATGTCAGTATTCGTGCTTTGCTGAACATCGAGGCCGAAAAGGTGAAGCTGAAGGCTACAGAAGAGTTCGATCTTAGGGGCCGGTGTGTGGCGCGCCTAAGTTATTCGGGGCCGGCCTCATCCATCAACAAAGATCATTTTCTCGACGCCCAAATGAAGCTGAAAGCCGATTTAAACCTCAAAAATTTCAGTTACAAGGAAAAAGCCAAGCCTTATGTGTACACACTCAACGGCCGCGCATTTGTAACCAATACCGATTTGTCGTTCAGCGGCCTCGTGTTGCATACCAATGGCGGAGAGCTGACACTCAACGGCAAAGTGGCCTCTTTTACGCCATACGTTCTTGGGCTTGGAAACAGCCTGGGAATTAACCTGGAAGCCTACACCAAGCAGCTCGATTTGAATCCGTTCATGAAAAAGACAACAGCCGCGCCAGCCAAAAGCGGAACGGGTGAAGCTGTCAGACAGTTGGATGACGAAAGCCGTTTCGACTTCAATGTGTTGCTACGTGCCAGGCGCATGCTTGTTCGTAAAGTAGAGGCCGATGATGTTGTGATGGACCTGGCTTACAAAAACAGTGTGCTCAACCTTCGCTCGGTAACCATGGCTACTTGTGGCGGCCAGCTTCGTTTCAGCGGCAGCATCGATCATCTCCACGACATAAAAGCGGCGTTCGATGCCCGGAATATTGATGTGGCCACTTTGTTTGAGCAGTTCGAGAATTTTGGGCAGGATGCCATCAAGGCAGAACAACTCAAAGGAAGCATTTCGCTTAACGCAGTGTTTAATGCCGAACTCGACGAGAAAATGGAAATAGTACCCTATACCATGTTGGGCGACGTGGATCTGACGCTCAAAGAAGGGCACCTGCTGGAATACGAGCCTTTGCAAAATGTGTCGAACTTCATCTTTCACAACCGCGATTTTAACGACATCTCTTTTTCAGAGATCAATGAACGCTTTCACGTGAAAGGTTACGAAATGCAGATTGAAGAATTGGAAATTGCATCCAACATTCTTAACTTATTTGTGAGCGGCACCTATCATTTCAAATCACACTCCAATATCAATCTGGTAATTCCATGGAGCAATCTCCGCCGGCGGGGCAAACACTATATTCCCAAAGCCTCGGGCCTGGCCGCAGAAGATGCGAAAGGGCTGAAGTTAAATTACGCCGGAAAGCCTAAAAACATGAAGTTGAGTTTAGGTCATAAATAGGGAATCAAAACTTAACATTTGGGTAACATTGCCGTGAGCTTAAGTTAAAGACTGCCGCCTTTCTTTGTGGCATGAAACGCATCCTGGCTATTCTTCTGATGATCGTCTTCGCTTCTGGCTATCTGCTGGCCGGCGAGCATCCTAAAGCGGCAACCAAGACCGTCATGTTGAGCGGTAAAATATCTGATCCGAAAAACAACGAGTCCTTGGCTGGTGTGAAAATCACCTGCGAAGCCTGCGGAAAAGTTGTGTATTCCGATCTTGATGGGCGTTTTTTCATCTACCTACAGGTAGAATCTTCTCAGCAGGCCGAAATCGAATTCAGCCAGGTGGGTTACAATGCCAAAACCCTGAAATTGCAGGATATTGGCGCCAGTGGGGCGAACCTCGACATCCTGTTGGAGCAGGAATAGCAAAATCCAATGTAAAGTTAAGGTTATGTTTTGGTTACGGTTGTAACAACATTTTCTCTTTTTGGGTATAATTGTAGTGTAAATCCGGCATGGATTTTTATTACACCCTTAAAAAGAAGAACATTATGAAAACGTTTGCCATCATTGGCTGTCTGTTTCTCGGCTCAGCAGCTTTCGCACAGGACATTACCATAAAAGACCAAAGTTCATCACAAACCAATCTGGCCTATTCAGGCCAACATACCAGTTATTACGATAACGGGAACGTAAAAGAAGTGTTGAGCTTCAGCGAAGGTAAATTAAATGGGGAAGCCATCAAATATTACGAAAACGGCCAAAAGATGGAGGCCGGGCAGTATGAAAACAATATGAAATTTGGCTTGTGGACCCGTTTTCATAAAAACGGCGCACTTGCCGCTGAGGCTTCCTATAAAAACGATAAAAAAGACGGCACCTGGATGGTGTACGGCGAAAAAGGAGAGAAACTTTTCCAGATGGAATACAAAGACGGCGAAAAAACTGGTAACTGGTATCAGTGGGACGAAACCGGCAAGGTCGTGAAGACCACGTCTTATCATACCATGTAATAATTTCTCCGCATATCTTTAAACCGCCACCAATTCTGTGGCGGTTTTTTTATGCCTGTTTGCAAACCTTGCTGGCTACTTTTTCGGGTGTAAACTCGGACGTGTTCAGCGATGCCAGGGACTATGTGGCAGCAGCTTTGGAAGTGCTCAGAGGCATTGCTCACACCTGCACCCCGATCACCAGCACATCGTCAACCTGTTCCAGAGCACCCCGCCAATCGTTGAAGGCTGCGTGGAGCAGGCGTTTTTGTTCCTTGAACGGTAAACCGGAGTGCCTCAACAAAATTTCTTTAAACTGCTTGTGCATGAATTTCTTGCCGTTGGGCCCGCCAAACTGATCGGGGAAGCCGTCGGAAAAAGTGTAGATGCAATCGCCTTCCAGCAATGCGATCCGCTGCGTGGTAAAGGGCTTGTAATCGTGGTAAAAGCCGCAGGGCTGCTTATCGGCTTTATGGATCGTCAGGCTTTTGCCATTTGCGAGCTGCCTGATGATATACAATGGGTTGTTGGCCGAAGCATAGGCAAGTTCCCGTTTCTGCAGGTCGATTACACACACGGTGATGTCTATGCCATCTTTGCTATCCCCAAAATTGCCGTTTTGGCGAAGCGTGCCGATGATCTTATCACGCATCAGGTTGAGGATACTGCCCGGATCGCTTACCTTTTTTGCCTCTACGATCTCGTCGAGGAAGGAAATGCCCAGCATGGTCATAAATCCTCCCGGAACGCCGTGGCCGGTGCAATCGCCGGTGGCATAGAAGAGCAGATTGTCCTTTTGATGGATCCAATAGAAGTCGCCGCTCACAATGTCTTTGGGCTTAAACAGCACAAAGCTATCCTTAAAATAGCTGCCGAACCGGTTTTCAGAAGGGATCAGGGAGCGCTGTATGCTCCGCGCATAGCTGATACTGTCGGTGATTTCTTTTTTCTGGAACACGACCTCGGCATGGGCTTGCTCGATGATTTCCTTGGAGCGGGCCAACTCAAGACGGTTCCTGATCTCGTTATACGTGAGGCGGTAGCGCGTCCGGATCAGGAATACACAGAAGAAAGCAACGGTAAAGGTGAGCAGTCCGCCGTTGGTGATAAATTCATCTACGGTAAGCGGGCTGTTAAGCACATAGAAAATGATATTGGCGATGAGGGTGGCGCCCAGCAGGATCCAGGAAAAGTACATTTCCCAGAGTACAAGCATTCCAGCGCCGATAAACAGCACCATGTAGGCAAAAGCATGCTTTTGAAGGTGCGGAACGTCCATCACGCTCCACATGTAGGCGTTCTGTACCGAGATGCCCAATACCAGCACGAACATGCAGGCGTAAATGCTGATCCCGAGCTTGTGCCTGAACAGCACCAGCAGCAGGCTCGCAAACGATACGCAGATACGAAACAGGAAAAATGAGACCCAGTATTCCGGAATGCTGAGGTAATCGCCCAGGAACCAAACCAGGTTCAGGGACACGCCTATCCAGCAGGCGATCACATGGAACTTTTCCGTTTTAAGATTAAACTCTTGTTTGACAAGAATTTCGGAAAGTGAAATTTCGGACATACGATGAATATACGTAAGAATACGTAAATCAGATGTTAAAATTCACCGTTGAGTCTTAAAATCTCAGGCGCTTACTTCTTTAAAGTTGGCCATGAACTCCATTGCTTTGTCCACCATTTCGGTAGAGCCCAGGAACAACGGTGTACGCTGGTGCAATTCGGTGATGTCGAGTTCCATGATGCGTTTGTAACCGTCGGTGGCGCGGCCGCCCGCCTGTTCGATGATGAAAGCAAGGGGATTGCACTCATACAGCAAACGAAGTTTGCCTTTTGGTGATTTGGTAGTGGTAGGGTAAATATAAACGCCGCCGGTAATGAGGTTGCGGTGAATATCGGCCACGCCTGAGCCAATATAGCGGCTTGAATATGGGCGGTTGGTCGCCTTATCTTCTTCCTGGCAGTATTTAATGTATTTTTTCACACCATCCGGGAAATGAAGGTAATTGCCTTCGTTGATGGAATAAGTCTTGCCGCTTTTAGGCATCTGCATGTTTGGGTGCGACAGGCAGAACTCGCCGATGCTCGGGTCAAGGGTAAAGCCATTTACACCTTTGCCGGTAGTATATACCAGCATGGCCGATGAACCGTAAATGATATAACCGGCTGCCACCTGCTCTGTACCACGCTGCATAAAATCTTCGTGAGTACCAGGGCCATTGAGGCTTACACGACGGTAAATTGAAAAAATAGTGCCAATGGAAACGTTGACATCAATGTTAGAAGAGCCGTCGAGCGGGTCCATGGCTACCACGTAGCGGGCATTACGCGAAATTTCCGTATCAATCGGGATAATGTCTTCATTTTCTTCACTGGCAATGGCACAGCATTCGCCGCCTGCTTTCAGTGCCGCAATAAACTGATCGTTGGCAAACACATCCAGTTTTTTCACCCGTTCACCTTGCACATTCGTATCTCCTGTTTCACCGAGAATTTCTACCAGGCCGGCTTTCGACACCTCGCGGTTTACAATTTTGGCAGCAATGCCGATGTCCCTCAGGAGTCTTGATAATTCGCCTTTTGCAAAAGGGAAGTCGTTTTGTTTTTCGATGATAAACTGGCCTAATGTTGTTACGTTCATGTGTGTTTAGGTTATAAAAAATAGAAAATAAACTTTACTGCTTCAGTAATATCCGTCAAAATTAAAAAAGCCCTGCGATATCAGGGCACGTTTTGGAGAAAATGTTGGTAATTTATACGGTTTACCGGCCTTCCGGCCGAAGATTGCCGGCGTACCGCCGCTATTTCGAGTATTCGTCTTTCAGAAACTCGCGCCAGTCGCCGAGGTTAGAGATGACTTGCAACTGCCGGTAATGCTGGTGAAAGGTTTCCTCATTTTCCTGGGCATTCAGGATTTTCAGGCGATACGTGTCGAAATTAGCCAGGGCAAATTTTTCTTCCGCCGACAGCGGCTTTCCGCTAAACTCCTTATCACGCAGGTCGTTGATGCTTTCGCTGCCACCAATTTCCTGCTTGGTAAAAAATTTCCGTGCTATGTCGCTTTTAAAATCCATTCCTCTCAAAGATAATAAAAAACGATTCATTAAATTAGCGTGCCACAGATCCCATTTTTTAACAGAATCGTGTTAAAACCGAAATTGATCCTGATAGTCGCCCTTCTGGGCCTTACACGTAATTTTACGTGTTTCGCCCAAACCCGTTTAAGTCCCTACGAATTCTGGTGGGCT
>DAIUED010000106.1:0-9783 GCA_036845295.1 Bacteroidota bacterium | reverse complement strand
TGCCGTGGGTTCGGGAGCGGGCTATGGAACAGGTGCTGCCGTGGACAAAAAGAATAAAAACGAAAAAGAATAAGTTTCAACCGAAATTTAACGGCAATAATTTTTCAAGGCCGGTAGCGCGGCGTCAAATCCCATATCCACAGCTTTTTTGAGATCGGCGCATGGGTTCTCTTTCAGGTTTGCCTTTGCCACACCTTTCCAGTAATAAGCCTCCGCAAAATTCGGATCGAGAGTGGTTGCCGTTTCCAAATCGGTTAAACAGGCTTTCATGTTTTGCATTTTACCCTGCAAAATGGCACGGCGTAAATAAAACAATGGGTTGTCGCTTGCCAGGTAAATGGCTTGGTTGTAATAGGTTAATGCCTGGTTCAAGTCGTTTTGATCATCGTAGCAGGTAGCCAATACGTACAGAGCCTTTATATTCCTGGGATCATTTTTTAAAACCATCTCTGCATCGGCGATCGCCTGCGGGTAATCGTGCAAAGTATAATACGCATTAGCCCTTGCCACGTAGGCTTTCGGGTATTGCTTTAATTCAATGGCTTTTGTAAAATCGGCAATGGCTTCCTGCATGCGGTTGGTTTGAGCATAAAGCAAACCGCGGTTGTAATAGCCTTTGTAATAAGTCGCATTCTCAGCAATAGCTGCATTGAGGTATTTCAAAGACACATCATAATTGTGATTAAGCATGTGTTCGGCGCCAAGGCTGTTGAGTGCCACAGAAGAATGAGGATACTTCTCGATTATATCTGTGTAAAGGCCAATGCTGTTCTTCCAGGCTGCGGTTCGGGCAAATGTAAGTGTGCCCAATAGCAGTGCCAAGGCCATTGAAAGGTATTGCAACCGTTTCTGCGGCCAATGAAGAAAAGACAACAGCGCCCATGAAAGGCCGAGTATAGGCACATACATATAGCGGTCGGCCGTAAGCACTTCGCCGAAAGGCAAAAGCTGAAGCACCAGGAGCAGATTGGCGATGAAAAACAGTAAACCGAAAAAGGCGGTCTTATTGCGCTTGAAGAAATAGAAAGCTAAGGTTGCAAGGGCCGCAAGGGTAAAATAGCCCAGACACATGGCTGCTATTTTATGTTGCGGGTAAGGGTAGATTACTGACAACTTTACCGGCATGAGGAACTTGCTGATGTATTGGAGAAGCGCATAGCCCGCGTAACCTATGCGCTCGTGAATGGCATAGGCATGGCTGCCGGTTATGAACTTATCTTCGGTACGGGTATAAATTGTAACCAATCCAAAGACGACGGCGATGATCACAAAAGGAAGCTGGCGGATCAGAAGTGGTTTCCAGGAAACACGGTCTCCTAGCAGGCAGTCCACCAGCAGCATGCTGAGCGGAAAGGTAATTGCAGACGGCTTACAAAGTACCGATGCCACAAAAAACAACAAGGTATAGTAGTAATGTTTCCGGACTCCGTTAATGCGATATTGGCTGTAGAAAATAAGAGCCCATAAAAAAAACTGGGTGTATAGAATGTTGTTTTTGGCCGCCACCCAGGCAACTGTTTCCACCTGCAATGGGTGAAAACAAAACACAACGGCACAGAGCATGGCTTTGGCGTCATCCTTCAGAAAAAGTTTCGATAAGCGGTAAACCAGTGCAGCATTGACCACATGCAATAACAAGCTCACACCATGGTGCGCGGCCGCCTGCCCGTGAAAAAGCAACCAGTCGATGGCAAAGCCCAACATGGTAAGCGGCGCATAGTTGCCAACGTAATAATTCGTAAAAAACGCACGGATGTTGAACTGTTGAACGTCTTTGTTATGAAGTAACACTTCAGCGTCGTCCCAGCTGATAAACCCTGATGAAAAAAGCCTGAAATAAACCACTATTGATAACAGGCCGAGAATGAGCGCGTAAACAACAGGTGGCTTGCGGGTTATGAGCGACGGTGTGGAATTCAAGACAAACAAATTTAAGAACAATTTTAAGATATAAATTCAAACAAGCCCTCAAAACAACGGAACTAAATCTTAAATTTACGCTGTGCCACAGATCTCTGTTGTGATTATCACCTACAATGAGGAGCGAAACATTGCCCGTTGCCTGGATTCAGTAACTTCCGTGGCCGACGAGATCGTTGTATTGGATTCTTTTAGTAAAGACCGCACCAAAGAGATCTGCGTCTCTTATGGCGTAAAGTTCTTCGAACATGCTTTCGACGGACACATTCAACAAAAGAACAGGGCCATTACTTACGCCAGTTACCCATACATCCTTTCGCTCGACGCCGATGAAGCCCTGGATGAGCAGTTAAAAAAGTCGATCCTGGAGGTAAAAGCCAACTGGACCCACGATGGTTATTACATGAACCGCCTCACGAATTATTGCGGACATTGGGTAAAGCACTGCAACTGGTACCCCGACACCAAACTCCGGCTCTGGGATAGCCGCAAAGGATCCTGGACCGGCATCAACCCACACGATAAATACGAACTGTCGGAAGGAGACAAAAACACCAGACACCTTAAAGGCGACATCCTGCATTATAGCTATTACAGTGTTGAAGATCATTACAAACAGGTGGAATATTTTACGAATATTGCGTCGAAAGCATACGTGGATGCAGGAAAGAAAGCGCCATGGTACAAACTCATTGCCAATCCTGTTGCTAAGTTCATCGACCACTATTTATTGCATTTGGGTTTTCTGGATGGTAAAGCCGGTTACCTCATTTCGAGAATTTCCGCTTACGCCACCTGGCTCAAATACAAAAAAATAAGAGATATTTACAAAGCCCGCAGCCATGCCCAGTAATCCGGTTATCATCATCAGCCGCACCGACAGTATTGGCGATGTGGTGCTTACCCTACCCATGGCAGGTATCATCCGTCACTTTCTGCCAGGCAGCCGGATTATTTTTTTAGGCAGGGATTACACGCGGGATGTCATCGCGCTTTCGGAACACGTAGATCAGTTTATAAGTTACGACGATCTACTGAAATTGCCGGCCGACGAACAGGTAAAGGCTTTAATTGCATTACAGGCAACACACATCGTCCACGTTTTCCCGGTAAAGGCCATCGCGCAACTTGCAAAAAAAGCCAATATCCCCAACCGCATTGGTACTACCAACCGCCTGTGGCACTGGTTCACCTGCAATATTCGTGTGAAACTGTCGCGCAAAAACTCTGCGCTTCACGAGGCCCAGCTCAACACAAAACTTCTTTCGCCGCTCGGCATACAGAAACACTTTGATCTTGAAGAAATTAATCAGGCTTACGGCTTCACCCGCATTCCGCAACTTGAGACGCCATTTGAACAATTGCTCACACCAGGCAAAATGCGTGTGATCCTGCATCCAAAGTCGAAAGGCAGTGCCCGCGAATGGGGACTTGCTAATTTCTCGAAGTTAATTGAGTTGCTGAACCCGGAGCATTATACAGTGTACATTAGCGGCACAGCGCAGGAAGGAGAGCTGGTAAAACCGCTGCTTGAAAAACACCCGCAGGCCATGGACCTTACCGGCAAACTTTCCCTCAAACAGTTTATTGCCTTTATTGACCATTGTGATGCGCTGGTAGCAGCCAGCACCGGCCCGCTGCACATTGCAGCTGCCCTTGGCAAAAAAGCAATTGGTTTATTCTCGCCCATGCGTCCCATCCATCCCGGACGTTGGATGCCGATTGGCCCCCAGGCTTATCCGCTCGTATTTAATGCCGATTGTGAACAATGCAAAGCGAAAAAACACTGCGACTGCATAACCCGCATAAAACCTGAGGAAGTTGTTAAACTACTTGAACGCAAACGCCATGATACAGGAGCTGAATAACAAAGTCATTTGGATTACCGGCGCTTCGTCGGGGATTGGAGAAGCCCTGGTTTACGAATGCGCCAGGCGCGGCGCACGGGTCGTATTATCTGCGCGGCGCAGCAGCGAGTTGGAAAGAGTGGCCCGGCAAGCTGATTTGCCTGAGAGCCGCTTCCTGATTTTGCCATTCGACCTGTCTGATACAACGCAGGCCGACGATCACGTTCGTTGCATCCTGGAGAAATTCAACACCATTGATGTATTGGTAAACAATGGCGGGCAAAGTCAACGGACCGAAGCCATAAACACTTCACAGGAAACGGAGCGAAAACTTTTCGAGATCAATTACTTCTCTGCGGTTAACCTTTCAAAAGCTGTACTACCGCTGATGCTTCGGAACAAAACAGGAAACATTGTTGTGATCAGTAGCATTGCGGGCAAATTCGGGTTCTACCTGCGCTCCACCTATTCGGCCGCAAAACACGCACTCTACGGCTATTTTGAAAGCCTGCGCCTGGAAGTGGAGCACAAGGGTGTTTCAGTGCTGCTCGTTGCTCCCGGAAAGGTAAAGACCAACGTATCGCTCAATGCCGAGTCGGGTGCAGGAGGCCATCACAACCGTATGGATGAAAGCCACGAACATGCCATGAGCGCGGAAGAGTGCGCCAGGCAGATCATAGAGGCCTTGCTTTCTAACCGGGAGGAAGTGCTGATTGGTGGTAAAGAATTGCTTGCTGTGAAGATCAAACGTTTTTTTCCAAAACTGTTCGGGCGTATTATCCGTAAACAAAGCCCGTATTAAGCCGGCAGTATCCGTTTTTTTCTCCCGCCAAAAAAATAATGTAAGTTTAGGGGTGATATGTCCGCCAAGGACGGCACATCCTTATAACCATGACAACCACCTATATGATTTCGGCGCCCAGCCGCGAGGCTTTGTTCATTGCGCTCTACCGTTCCGTATTTCCGGGCGTGGCATCCTTTATCCGCAAACGCGGCGGAAGCCTGGAAGAGGCGAAAGATGTGTTCCAGGACGCGCTGCTCATTTATTATGAAAAAACGCGGAACCCTGAATTCGTTGCCGAAAAAGGCAATGAAGCCTACCTGGCCGGGATTTGCAAGCACCTGTGGTACAAAACCCATGAGCGCAAACCGCCATTGGTGGCTCTCGACAGCCCGGAAGACCTTAGCGAAGCGGCGACTACTCCAGTCGTATCAAAGCGTCTTCTCCTGCTGATTGAACGATCCGGAAAAAAATGCCTTGACCTTCTGAAAGCATTTTATTACGACCAGCTTAGCATGAAAGAATTATCCGATTCGTTCGGCTATTCCGGCGAGCGTTCGGCCACTGTCCAAAAACACAAATGCCTTGAAAAAGTAAGGGACGAGATCAAGGCCCGCACCTTAAACCCGGATGATTTCTATGAATAAGACACAACACATCGAAGATTACCTCAGCGGCTCACTTTCGCCGGAAGAACACCTGTTGATGGAAGCACGCCTGCTTACCGAACCCGGGCTATGCCATGATGTTCTCTGGCAATCGCGCAGCTATGAACTGATCAAAGCCTATGGCAGACAGCAACTGCGGGCCGAGATCCGTCGTGCCGAAGCGCGCCTCTTCACCGAGAGCCGCTTCAGCGCATTCCAGCGCCGCATTTCCGATATTTTTAAGCGATAACCATGACAATACTTCACCTGAAAGACCTCATCGACGAAAAGATCCTGCACGACCGCAAAGTGTTCCTGTGGGGGCAGGTCGATGATCACTCTGCCCGGCATGTGGTAGAACGCCTGCTTTACCTTGAGCTACATCAGCCGGGCAAAGAGATCCAACTCATCATCAATAGCCCCGGTGGTTACGTCACCGCCGGATTTTCTATCTACGACACCATGAAAAGCAT
Organism: Bacteroidota bacterium; assembly: GCA_036845295.1. GTDB lineage: Bacteria > Bacteroidota > Bacteroidia > B-17B0 > Aurantibacillaceae > UBA4416. The sequence continues at coordinate 4,115 of DAIUED010000106.1, read as the reverse complement.
CAGCAGCCCGGTATCGACAGTTTGTAGCGGGTTTGCGGCCAGCATGGCTTCCATTCTGCTGTCGGCGGGCGAAAAAGGGCGACGCTTTGTGCTAAAGCATGGCAGGGTAATGATACACCAGCCCAGCGGCGGCAGCGGCGGAAACGCATCAGACATCGAAATCCAGGCCAGCGAATTGATCAAAACGAAGGAATTGAGTGCAAAACTATTGGCCGAAAACTGCAACCAGCCGGTAGAAAAGATACTGAAAGACTTCAACCGCGATCATTTCATGAATGCAGAGGAGTCGGTGGCCTACGGCATTGCCGATGCCATTCTGGAAGACATGGTGAGTAGTCCGCGAAGGCCGGGCTTCTAAATCACAGAAACCGCTTATAGGCTTCGATCTTTCCTTCCAGCCGGCCGGCCAGATAGGTGTTGCCTTCTTTCAACTGTTGCAGGATCAGCTTCGCTTCATCCATATACTTTAGCTTTTTCTGGTGGTTCCAATAGTAAGGCGGCGCATATAAATTACAGATGCGGTCCGCCATTTTTACTGCCCACACCTCTTTAGGCTGCTGCCGGATGCGGTGCAGACTATCCATCATTTGCTGCTGCTTGTCGCCCATGTTACCTTGCTTGGTTAGCGCCATTACGCCGTCGGCAATTGCCACGCCAAATGTATTTTTCACCTCGTCATAACTAAAAGGCGTATCCTCAATGCTATCGTGCAGTAATGCGCAGGAAAGCGCGAGGCGAGCATCCATTCCCGGGCTGTGTGCCAGGGCATTCATCACTTCAAAAGTCACACTGCCAATGTGGTTAATGTATTCTATTTTTTCACCCTGTGCAGGGCCGCCATAACTTTGGCCCTTATGGAGCCTGGATACCAGTTGCCAGGTATCCTGTAATTCATCGATTGACCAGTTCATAAAATTAAGTTCTTACGTATTTAACATAACTGCGTGCGCCACGCTTCAGTCTTTTATTTCCAGCACAGCCACGCCGCAACGCAACTGCCACTCTTTCGTGCTACACCCGAGAGGCACAGAGTCGGTTTGCAACAGTACCAAACCGCAATAACCCGGACTTCGATGATAGATTCGCTTGCGCGCACCTACCGGGCCCGTCACGGCTGGCAGGCTACTACCCACGAGCAGGCTGCCATGCGCGGGAATGCCAATCACCGTATCGCGGCCCCGCGAAAAGTCGCTACACCTGTAATTGGGCACAAATACGTTTACCGGCTGTGGGCGCGTGTTTTTTACCACATAAGGCAGGCTCACATAGGCATCACAGCTTATGAGAACGAGCCCGAGCGAAAGGTAAAGCAGCGGTTTCATATCGAACGCTATACCGCAAGTTACAAAAAAACGTTCTTGTGCGGAAACAATCTCGGCAGCGGTAATTCCGGATGATGTAGCTCGAGGAACAGAAAGGTTCGTCACACACATCTAAACGCCACGGCCTTGGCGAAACTCATGTCCGAAGAACGGACAGATCGGACAAAAGCTCATAACCTTGTGCCCGAATGGCGGGAATAAGCCTGTTCAATAAATCGGGCATATAGTCGAGGCGGTCGTGGAGCAAAATGATGGCGCCGGGCTTCAGGCGACGAAGAATGCGTTCTTCGATCTTTGCGGGGTCTTTGATGCTGGTATCATAGCTTCGAATATTCCAGCCGATGGAACGCAGTCCCAAAGAGCGAATGGCCTTCGCCATGTTGGGATTGGTAACGCCATAAGGAGGCCGCATGATATGCTGCCCGGGCTGAAAAGCCTCAACTGCCTGCTGACATGCCTCGAGATCGGCTGCAATTTTTTTTGCCGGCCAAAGGTCTATCCAGGCATCGTGCGAGAAGCTATGATTGCCCAGCCAGTGCCCTTCATCTACTATTCGTCCTAGTAGTTCTTCCTGTCCTTTCACCTGTTTCCCAATGACAAAAAAAACAGCTTTTACACCGTGTTGTTTCAACACATCCAGAACCCGCGCCGTATTTGGGTTGTGCGGTCCATCATCGAACGTAAGTAACACGCGACGGCTGTTTCCCGGCAAGGCATTTGTCGATTCTATGTGAAAATTCATGCCGATAAAATACGCGCCGCATACCTGCACCAGCGCGTAAACATGGATCCAGGCCACTAAAACCCAATAACTCAATCCAACCGTTTGGCGCAGCCAAAAAAATGCGATCAGTCCCAAAAGGAAAAGGACTGTGGTGCTACGAAAGGTTATGCGTTTACTTGGAAGCATAAAATTATTATTCTTACACACCCCTCGATCCCCTCTTGTTAGAGGGGAAGAAGAACCCTAACACTTGGTTACTAACGTAAAGGAATAGTTGATGCCTAGGTACTGATTGATGATGAGAACAGAATTGATTTTAGATGGCTGCTTTTTTGAAATAGCAAGAGCCTCAGGAAGGCTTTGCTTTTCGATGAGTTTGTTAGCCGTCCATAGCGCAAAAGCCGATGCTGTATGGTACTCACCACTCAGATGTTTGAAATGTGCGGCCACCGTTTCGGCTTCGATGGCTGGCAATATATCCCGCAAATGCGCATCGAATACCGGGTCGGAACTAAAGCCCATCAGGCATACGTCTATTTGCGACAGGTTAAGGCCATGGCGCGCCAGGAAACCATGTAATTTTGTGAGCACCTCATCGCCACTCTTTGGCTTATACAAGGTTTGTATGTCTTCTACTGCCGCTTTGCTTCTTTCCGTTTTAGTTTTACTCAGCACGAAAAATGCCGCGCCCTCGCTCATCTGGATTCCTCTTTCCGACGATTCCCAGAATTTTAGCTGCGGATCAAACATCTTAAATTTACGCGCCCGCCTGTTCAACTCCACAAAATTAGGTGTATGCTCCTCGATGCCACCTACCAACACGGTTTCTTTTCCTTCCGAGAACAACATCAATGCATCCTGCAAGGTGCTTTCAAAAGAAAATCCACGGTGCACATACGTAAAATTGTACTCATGGCATTTCATGATAAGGGCAATTTGCGAACCAACCGTGTTATGAGTCGATTGAATGAAAGACGTTGGCGTGAGAAACTGTTCGTTATTATTAAGCATCGCCAATAAAAAGCGCTCGCTGTCTTCGAAACAGCCTAATCCCGTACCGGTAATAATCGCGTCAACTTTATCAGTACCTGCCTGCTGCAAAGCCAGGTTGGCGCCTGCTACACCCATTTTGATTGCGCGGCCCATGCGGCGCAGCAAGTTTGGGGCAATAAATTCTTTGTAAGATGGTTCAAGGGCATTATAGTAATCACCATTGGGAGGAAGCACCGGAGCGAAAAACCATTCGCTGTTAATGCTGTCTTGCGGCGAGATACATCCCGTACCATTTATGTAGGCTTTTACCACTAGTCTGCTACTTTTCTGAAAATAAGAGATGAACAATTTCCTCCAAAGCCAAATGAGTTGGAAAGCACCGTATTGACCGGCGTTTTCACCAACACTGTTTCCGGCACCATGTCAAGGCCGGCAATGGGCGTTGTAAAATTGAGGTTGGGAAAGATCACATTGTGTTGCATTGACAGTACCGATATAACCGCTTCGATGGCTGCTGCCGCTGCGAGCGTATGCCCGGTAAATGCTTTGGTCGAACTGAACTTAGGCAAATGATCGCCAAACACGGCTTTGGTTGCGGTTCCTTCCGACTGATCGTTGTTAGGCGTTCCGGTACCGTGCATATTGATGTAATCGATTTCTGTTGTTTTGAGGCCGCTCATTTGCAAAGCCTGTTCAATAGCCAGTTTGGCCCCAAAGCCTTCGGGCGACGATGCCGTTTGATGGTAAGCATCGTTGGTATTGGCATAGCCTACAATTTCGGCCAATGCTTTTCCCTTCCGTTTTTTCAAGGCCTCTTCTCCTTCGATCACCAGAAACGCGGCCGCTTCGCCGAGATTGAGGCCCTTACGGTTTTCATCGAAAGGCTTGCTCCATTCCTTATCCAGGATCATCAATGTATTGAAACCGTTGAACGTAAATTTGGAAAGCGCATCCACACCACCAACAATCGCACGGTCCAGCAAGCCATTTTTGATCATGCGGCAACCAAGCATGATAGCATTGGCTGCTGATGAACACGCTGTGGAAATGGTTGTCACGTAATCCACATGTCCGAG
>DAIUED010000105.1:0-9863 GCA_036845295.1 Bacteroidota bacterium | reverse complement strand
CGAAGCATAGAACGACACCTTTGATGCTTCCGGATGAAAAACCGACGAGCCGATCCCTACACAAGCTACGGCCGCCAGAATAGAGTGGAAGCCGGAAGATACCGTTAGCAACACGATACCGAAAAACGTGGAACCCATGCCAAGGGCAAACGAATAGGGCTTAGGGCGTTTATCGGTGTAGTTCCCTACAAACGGTTGCAGGAGTGATGCCGTGAGCTGGAACGTAAACGTGATCCAGCCGACCTGTGCAAAACTCAGGTGGTATTTTTCACGCATCACAGGGTACAGCGACGGAATGACGGATTGCAACAAGTCGTTCAGTAAGTGCGCAAAGCAAATAGAAAACAGGATAGGATAAACGGTTTGAGAGGCTGAGGATGGAACCGTAGTGCCCGAAGGAGATTGCATGGCCAAAAATACGCTTTGTTTTGGTTAAAACCTTACAGGCGCATATAATCGGCTGTCCAGTGCTTAACCGAACGCTTGATCGCGTCAGGCGTTAGGTTTTCGCGAATAGCCCGTTCAGCAAGCGCTTTCAGTTCCTCATCGGATGCAAAGCGCAGCGCGAGGATTTGTTTAAGGGAAAGTTGTTTTTCCAGTTCGTCGAACCGCTCCTGCGTGGCCAGGTAATACCTGAAACGAAGTTCGAGCCGGGCAATACGGTTTTGGTTTCCAAGAGCGTAGTGCTGTCTTGTCATGAACGACAACCAGCCCAAGGCCACGCAAAGCCCAACGAGCAAAATCCACAACAAATGGTGCTCACTACTGCGGCAAAGCCCAATTAGGCAGCCAGCGAGCAGCAGTGCCACCAAGGGGTAAAACACAAAATGGTGGGCCGCATAATAACGGATGTGGTTGTGGTAGTTTTGTGGCTTTTTCATGATGGTTGTTGTGAACTGCCGGTTGGTGCAAAAGATTTTAATTTAAGGGAACTGCTCGTCCACTCACGTATCTTTTCGCAAAATGCGCCGTTTTTAGCCAGCGACTGACCATAAGACGGGATCATGGCTTTTAGTTTTTCCTGCCACGCCGGGCTATTGATCTCCTTAGGGAAACAACGCTTCAAGACGTCCAGCATAATGCCCACCGAGGTTGAAGCGCCCGGCGATGCACCCAACAGTGCGGCAATGGAACCGTCGGCAGCATTCACGATCTCGGTGCCAAATTCCAAGACGCCGCCCTGGTCTTCATCTTTTTTGATAACCTGTACCCGTTGGCCGGCAACCACCAGCTCCCAGTCGTGCATGTGTGCGCCGGGGAAATATTCCAGTAAAGCTTCGAAACGTTCTTCATCAGATTGGCTGGCCTGCTGTATCAGGTATTTGGTGAGCGGTAAATTATGAATGCCCGCAGATAACATCGGCAGTAAGTTGTCGAGTTCGAGCGAACCGGCTAAATCCCAATAAGAACCATTCTTGAGGAACTTGGTCGAGAAGCCAGCATAAGGCCCGAAAAGCAGTGCTTTTTTGCCATCAATCACCCGCGTGTCGAGGTGCGGCACCGACATTGGTGGTGAGCCCACCGACGCCTTTCCATACACTTTGGCTTCGTGCCTGGCGATCACCGCTTCATTATGGCACTTCAGCCATTGGCCGCTTACCGGAAACCCGCCATAACCTTCCGCTTCTTCAATGTTCGATTTTTCGAGAAGTGGAAGCGATCCGCCCCCCGCGCCGATAAAAACGAAGTTGGCAAGTAAATGACGCTTCTCGCGGCTCTCCAGGTCTTTTACCATGATGTTCCACTGGCCGTTTTTTTCTTTATCCAAATCGCGGACCTCGTGGCGCAGGTGAATGGTAACGCCGCCCTGTTTTTCCAGGTAAGCAAGCAGAAGCCGCGTGAGGGCGCCGAAATTGACGTCGGTGCCGTTTTCCATCCGCGTTGCAGCTACTTCCGATCCTGGATCGCGGCCTTCCATTACCAAAGGCATCCACTGCTCGAGTTGCGGCCACTTCTCCGAGTATTTTATGCCGCTAAACAGCGGATGATCTTTGAGCGCATGGTAGCGCTTGCGAAGGTAATAGACATTATCTGCACCCCAAACAAAACTCATGTGCGGTATATCCCTGATAAAGGCTTTGGGGTCGGGGATCGCCTGCTTATTTACCAGGTAAGACCAGAATTGCCTCGATACCTCGAAGGATTCGGCGATTTTTTCAGCCTTCGATACATCGATGGTTCCGTCTTTTTTTTCGGGTGTGTAGTTCAATTCGCAAAAGGCCGAGTGGCCCGTTCCTGCGTTATTCCAGGCATCGGAACTTTCTTCCGAAACAGCATCCAGACGTTCGAATATCTCAATACGGAGATCCGGATTTAGCTCTTTCAGAAAAATGCCAAGCGTGGCGCTCATAATACCCGCGCCAATCAATATCACGTCGGTTTGTTGGATGTTTGATTGTTCCATGCTGTAAAGATGATAAAATATTAACGCGAGGGCTACGCTCGCAGGTTAATTTTTTATAAAGCCTTTCGTTCAGCCTATTGCGGAACCGATGGTGTAGCTACAACGTCGCGCCTGATAGCCTGTCCCGACCCGTCATAAATGATGATGCCTTTGCTGTTGGTTTTGGGATCGGCATAAATGGCTTTGAAATTTTTGCCGTCGGCTTCCCAGCTCGGCTGAACGCCGGGAAACTCTTTTTCGAAGGTGGTTTTTACCGCTTCGGGTACCACAACGGTGGTGGTAGCAGTTTGCACCGAGCGTTCCTGGCAGCAGGCCGCCTGTTGCAAGGCTATTACCATTAAAAAAGTGATGAGTGCTTTCATGATATAAGGTTTTTATACCATTGCATAAAACTTTGATGCCAACGCTTTCCGTTGCTGCCTTAGCACTGATACAGGGCGTTTGTTGCCCGTGTCGTTGTTGTGGAATTATTTAACCAGGTTTTTCAAACGAAGAATTGGTAAAACCGGTTTATTTAATGCCAAATTTCACATACATGATGCACTCCACCTTTATTTTTTTGAATTGGATTTCCGGCTCCGCCTTCAGGTCTTTATCATTGTCCTCGTCTAACGTACGCACATTGTAATAAACAGCGTTGGCGCGGTTTATTGTATTATTGACAGGAGTCTCCACTTCGGTGATCAGCAGCGGTTTGCCCGCCTGTTCACCGATGGCGGCTAAAAGGTAATCTGCTTTTTCTTTGGCAGCTTTAATGGCACGGATACGCACTTCTTTGCGCATGCTGTCGAGGCGGCTGTGGTTCACGCGGGCAATATAGGCATCGGTGATGTCGATCTTATCGAGCTGCTGAAAAACTTGTCCTACCATCGTGGCATTGGTTACTTTGAGCAGATAGTCTTTTTTGGTGATGACATCTTTGGTTCTGAACCGCACTTTCACGTAGTCGGCATTAGCATCAGACAACGAAAGGTTGTTGAGGTCAATGTTGAGGTCTTTCAGCGCCGTTTTCAGTTTTTCTTCCTGTGCATCAATGCTGAGTTTTTCTTTGTTCACGTATCGCTCGCGAAGTACAATGCTTATGAAAATCTCGTTGGGAACCACTTCCTGTTCAGCCCTGCCGTTGAGTTCGATATAGGGCTTTTCTTCGGGTTGTGTACTCGTTTGTGCGGAAGCAGAGATGCTATACAAGGCAGCAAAAAGGCATAAAAAAGTTTTTAGTAATCGCGTCATGGCCAATTGTTTTACAAGAAAGGTAGTAATTTATGGGTAAACTTATTTTAGATGGTAAAAAAAAGGCTGCTTCGAAAAAGCAGCCTGGCAAAAGAAGCGCGGTAATTATTCCATCGGATAACCTTTGGCCACCCAATCGGGTTTAATGCCTTCGGGTAGCTCGAGTACTTTCGTGTTTTTAAAACCCTGGGCAATGAGCACATCGTAAGCCGGTTTGATGTTGGGGCAACTGGAGTACGAGCAGCAGCCGCAATACACAACTACGGCCTTGGTTTTGTTTTCCATTGCCAGTGTAGCTTTCATTTTGTCGGCAAAGGTAATATTGGTAGCGGCGCCCATCGCTACTGCACCTTTGATGTTGTCCATCGGTCCCACATTGAAAATGAGTGGTTTGTCTTTGGTGTTGGCCGTGATTTTATCTGCCAATTCTTTGGTTGACATCAGTTGTTCTTTTTTCCAGGTAGGGGCTTGAAACCAGTTGGAATATAAACCTGAACTGATCAGAATGAGAGTAAAAAGAATTTTCATAGCTTGAAATTGGTTTTCTCAAAACTAGAAAAATTCGTTGGAAAAGCCGTTTTAAAAAAAGCTAAAATTTGATAACGAGTTGTTAATGCATATGCTTCTGGTGCTTAACCAAGCAAGTATAATTACCTGTTCGTGCGGGCAGAAATGTCCGTTTTTGCGGTGCTGTGTATGCTGCTGTCTCTTATTCGAATAATTTAGTTCCTGAAAACCATTTACGAACTCTTCCCTTGTTCTGTTACATGAAATCCTTTCAACGTCTTTGTATCGCTTTCGCTGTGCTGTTTGCATCTGCTGTCGCTTTTTGCAGCTGCAACAAAGCCGATAGCCAGTCGCCCGGATGGGTTCAGGATCTGGCTGTCTCCCCGATCGGCTACCGCGACTCTGTACCCTCGAAGCATCAATATGCCAAGCCCTTATTCAGGTTGAGTTGCCATTATCCTGCGCAGCCGGGTTCAGGTAACGATAAATTCCGCAGCGAGGCATTGAATGGTAGGGTATTGTCGGCTAAAAACGCATGGAAATACATGGACGCCTTGAAACAGGAAATAAAGCCGCTTTTGCAGCCTTTTTTTACAGACTCTGCCAACTGGGCGGCAGAAGATAATGGCTGGTTTCATGAGTCGTGGCTGGGAACGCGTCGCGAACCACTGTTAGGTGCCTACCTCGAAGAGGAGCCGGCATCGCCAACGGGCCGCATCCAGGCCTGGACGGGTTTCCGTTATGTGCTAACACTCTATGATTCTACGGCGGCCTTTGCACTTGGTAAAAGCCAGAATGCAGTAGGGTATGCGCCCAGGCAAACCGACTTCGCGGAGGGAAGCACTGTCGTGAAACTGATCTTTTCGCCGGTTAACGATCCTGTTCGCGAGGTTATGCACGGTGCTGCTACGTTTTTGGTGTACGATACCCTGCAAACCCTCGATCAGCCGGAAAAGGGATATCGGTTACGCACGGTCAGTTTTTTTCGGATGGACATCGCGGTGAAAGATAGCAAAGCAGCGCCGGGACTTGGTTGGGTATATGCCAGTTTTGTTTACGACACCGGCGCAACGGGTAGCTTATGGGATAAATTGGTGCCCCTGGCGATGGTTTGGAATAAGGATCCGGAAGCACTCAGTCCCTTGCAGCCACCTTTTCCTAGCCGGAAAGAGAAAGTTGTAAACACTGCTGCACCTGTGTATGCCCATGAACTCCTGTATGCGCCACATTTGGATACTGATTTGCCCTTTTTTCCGGTGATGACGTGGCCGTTTGGTGTGGAGTGATTTTTAACTGGTTGTTTTGGTGATGTTTACAGCAGAACTTCGGTTTTTTTACATATTGTATTTTTACAGTTGTCACAAAACGATTGGTTTGCCGTCTATTGGTAAACACGTATTGTTATGGACACACCTTTTTTGGAACCCATTGATAAGCCGAAAGGCTTGCGCTGGAAGTTAGTGTACGCGTATTCGCGTTGGAAGTACGGCAAAGTCATGACGCCGCTTAAAGTAATGGCAGCAAGAATGCCCTTGGCTTTCGGCATGTTTTCGGGCAAGATCGGACAGCTCGACGAAAAGCTCAGTCTGCCCGCAGAAACCGTGATGCTCGTGCGGCAGCAGGTGGCTGAGATCAATGTTTGCCTTTTCTGCATCGACATTGCCCGTTCGCGAACCATCCAGGCCTCTATGGACCAGGCCAAATTCGACGATCTGCACCGTTACAAGGAAAGCAGCAGGTTTACGCCACGCGAAAAGATCCTGCTCGATTTTGTGACCAGGCTTACCCGCGACAGGCAAATGGACAAAGCATTGTTCGACCAGCTTGCCGGGCATTACACCGAACGGCAGATCTGTGAGATCATATGGATCGTGGCCACAGAGTTTTATTACAACATTGGCAATGTGGGCTTGAACGTGCATTCCGACATGTTTTGCGATTTGGTGAAGAAGCAGGCGCTGAGCACTTGAAAGACGACACGTTCAGGTCTATTGAAAAATAATTCGGACTTTAGTACTGTCGCTTATGGAACTTAGTAAGGATATTCTGGCCCTGCGCCCTTATTTATTTGGCATTGCCTATAACATGCTTGCCGTTGTGGAAGAAGCCGAAGACATCGTGCAGGATGTGTATGTGAAATGGTTGTCGGCCAGAGAGATCGACGTGCCCAAGGCTTACCTGGGGCGCATGGTGGTAAATGCGAGCATCGACCGCTTAAATGGGTTGAAATTGCAGCGCGAAAGTTATAAAGGCTATTGGATGCCGGAACCATATCTGACCCTCGAGCCCGCTGATGTGCCGACGATCGAATACGGGTTGTTGACGCTTCTCGAACGCCTCAATCCGGTGGAGCGTGCCGTGTTTATCCTACGCGAGAGTTTCTCCGAGTCCTATGCAAACATTGCGGCGCTTACCGGTTTATCAGAACAAAATTGCCGGCAGCTTCTTCATCGCGCTCACGAAAAACTCCATCGCCCTGTAGTGAAGCCGGCTGATCCGTCAAAGCGCCTTGCATTGACAGAGGCTTTTCTGTATGCCCTGAATAGCCGCGACCTGGAAACCTTGGGGCAATTATTGCGAGACGACATTGCCCTTTTCAACGATGGCGGTGGTAAGCGGGCGGCAGCGCTCAAGCCATTATTCGGCTTGCCGAAGGTGTTGAAATTCCTGAATGGCATCATGTCGCTGCCCGAAAACCAGGACCATGATTTTGAATACCGGCCGGCTTATGTCAACGGAGCGCCTTGCGCACTCATTTTCAGGAAAAACTCCGGCGAACTCGATTCCATGCAATACGTGGAGCCAGAAGGAGAAGTGATTGCCCGTTTGCTATATGTGCGTAATCCCGACAAATTGGTTGTTCGGAGCGGAAACCTATCGTAATGCAGAAATTTTTTTCAGCAGGTGTTTGGCGAATAAACTATTTATCGTACTTTTACGATTGATTTATTATCCATGGGATCAACGAAGTCAGAAGAGTTTAGCGTGCGTGAAAACCGGGTTGCCAGGTACGCCAAAGCCCTGTCGCATCCGGCGCGGATCGCTATCCTGCAGCTGCTGTTAAAAAGGCAGGCTTGTATTTGTGGCGATATCGTGGATGAGCTGCCGCTATCGCAAAGTACGGTGTCTCAGCATTTAAAAGAGCTGAAAGAAGCAGGGCTCATTAAAGGAGAGATCGACGGTGTAAAAGTGTGTTATTGCATCGACGAGCAGGAGTGGAAGCAGGCTAAATCCTGTTTCGAAGCCTTGTTCGTGTCTTATCAGCCGAAAAGCCAGTGTTGCTAAAAAAATTTATGTAAAACTATCGTTATATTACGATAAATAACCAATCATCATGAAGCTATCACACATCAAATCGATTTTGGCCACAGCAGAGGCTGTGCGTTTTCAATTACCCGACGGCTCTTTTGTGCCGGAACACTTTCATGTAACGGAAGTGGGCGTGGTGACTAAGCATTTTATTGACTGTGGCGGAACCGTTCGGCTGGAGCGTGTGGCCAATTTCCAACTCTGGAGTGCGAGCGATACCGACCATCGGTTGAGGGCCTCGAAGTTGCTCAACATCATTGCGCTTTCGGAACGTACATTGGGAATGGAAGATGACGAGATCGAAGTAGAGTACCAGGCGCAAACCATCGGGAAGTATGGCCTTGAGTTTAACGGTTCGGATTTTGTGCTGGTATCGAAACACACCGATTGCCTGGCAAAAGACAACTGTGGCGTGCCCTCAGAAAAACCAAAAGTAAACCTGTCGGAACTTGGAAATCAAACAGCAGGAGCCTGTTGCACACCCGGCGGAAAATGTTGTTAAGCATGAAACAAACTGCGCTTAAATACAAAAAGCCCCTTGTAATCACAGGTTCGGTTATTCTGTTGCAGTTGGTATTTGGTTTCGATGCCAAATTTTGCATCATCAACATCATTTGGTTATTGGTATGACAGGTACAACACAAATATTGGTATTGTGTACCGGCAACAGTTGCCGCAGCCAGATGGCGGAAGCTTACCTCCGGTTTTTTGCAGGCAGCAAAGCGGCCGTTTACAGCGCAGGAATCGAAACCCATGGCGTTAATCCGCGTGCCATAGCAGTGATGAAAGAAGATGGCATCGATCTTTCCGGCCACAGCTCCAACCACGTGGATGAATACAAAGACATCGCGTTCGATCTCATCCTCACGGTTTGCGATCACGCCCGCGAGCATTGTCCTTACATTCCTTCTCAGGCCAGGCGCCTGCATCATAATTTCCCGGATCCGGCAAAGGCTCTTGGTACCGAAGAGGAAATAATGAACGCGTTTCGTGCAACAAGAGATATGGTAAAGGCGTATTGCAAAGATTTTGTAAAAGACCATGTTCGGTAGAACGGTTGCAAGACCAGCTCTGCGTTTCCGTCTCAGCCTGTTTTACCACAAAAAATCCCTCCCGAAATAAATCGAAAGGGATTTTTCTGCTTTATGGTGGTGCCTCTGGATAAGGGGTCGAACTTCGATATCGAAGATTTACTCAAAGTTTTCGGGCTTTCAGAGGTAGTCGAGCCTTCGGAGCTGGAATAGCTATAAAGGGCTTAAAGGCGGCATTTGGGCTTTAGGGACCCTTTTTTGCTGCACATAGCTAGTCATTCAAGATGTCAACGGTTTTTAACCATCATTTTTCAGGTATTCTGGTAAAGCTCCATATCTTCCGCGCCTAATCAATGGAATTTTATGGAAACTCTACAACAAGCTACAAAAGCGTTTTTGGGACATTGCCAATATGAAAAGAATTTAGACCCAAAAACCATCAAGGCGTACGGCATTGATCTGAAACAACTTCAGGCATTCCTGGCGAAAAAGGATTATTCGGATCGCGTATCTTCTATCAACAAAAACATACTTCGTGATTATATTCAATCTTTATCCGGAGTAAAACCAAAAACCCTAAAACGTAAAATAGCGAGTGGTAAGGCCTTGTTTAACTTTCTGGAATTTGAAGATATCATCCCGGTAAATCCTTTCCGTAAAATGAAGATCCAAATCAGGGAACCTAAAAATCTGCCTGGCGTTATGAATATTTATGAGGTCGAGAAAATCATCCAATCCGCCTATAAGAGGAAGCACAGTGAAACCAAGTTAGAAAGTTACGCATATGCCGAAACGACCAGAGATATTGCTGTAATCGAATTGCTATTTGCGTCCGGAGCCAGGGTGTCAGAGATCAGCCGTTTGAAAGCAGAGTGTATTGATCTGCACATCGGTCAAATCAAAGTAAGAGGCAAGGGCAATAAGGAACGGATTATTCAGGTTTGTAACAAGGAGGCCCTACAGGCTTTAAGAGATTATTACAAGTGTTTTTACACAAGAATCAAATCCGGCGGAGGTTATTTTTTTATCAATCGCTTCCATCAGCGGCTTTCCGAACAATCCATACGCTTCCTGGTAAAAAAATATGCTAAGACCGCTGGATTAGAGAGAAGAATTACGCCTCATGCGTTCCGTCACTCGTTTGCCACACTCTTATTAGAAGAAGATGTGGACATTAAATACATCCAGCATTTATTAGGGCACAGCTCAATCGTTACCACGCAGATATACACGCATGTAAACAGCGAAAAACAAAAACAGATCCTAAAAAAGCATCCCCGAAAAAGCTTTCGAATTAAGCCAGCACCTTTTTTATCCTGAATGCAGGATAACTTAATATTATCAACTTATGAACAGGATAGATCCTGAGGATGTTGCTA
>DAIUED010000104.1:0-10041 GCA_036845295.1 Bacteroidota bacterium | reverse complement strand
GCCTGCCATCGAGATGTGGTCGGTGGTGCATTTTCCTTTTGCTTTAATGAGGAGTTTGAGTCCTTTCAGATCAACGCCTTCCCATGCTGCAAACGGATCGAGCAGTTGCAAACGTTGCGAATCAGGACTAACGAGCACCTGTACTTTGCTGCCATCTTGGGCAGGAGCCTGGTAGCCGGCATCTTCCACGTCGAAACCTTTCGGCGGAAGTTCGTAACCTGTTGGCTCGTCGAATTTCACCTGCTCACCTTTTTCGTTGGTCAGGGTATCCTTCAACGGGTTAAAAGTAAGGTCGCCGGCAATAGCCATTGCCGCTACCAATTCAGGCGAAGCAACAAAAGCATAGGTATTTGGGTTGCCATCAGCACGCTTGGCAAAGTTTCGGTTAAACGAGTGAATGATGGTATTTTTTTCTTTTTTCTCGGCACCTACGCGGTCCCACATACCGATGCAAGGGCCGCAGGCATTGGTAAACACTGTTGCGCCCACGCTGTTGAATACATCCAGGAAACCGTCGCGCTCGATCGTGTAGCGGATCTGCTCTGAACCCGGATTGATCATGAATTCAGCTTTTGACTTCAGGTTTTTGGAAGCTACTTGTTTTGCCAATGATACCGCGCGCGAAATATCTTCGTAAGACGAGTTGGTGCAGGAACCGATAAGGCCGGCTTCGATTTTCAGCGGCCAGCCGTTGGCGGTAGCCACTTCTTTCAATTTAGAGATCGGTGTGGCGAGATCTGGCGTAAATGGCCCATTCACATGCGGTTCCAATTCGGACAGGTTGATCTCAATCACTTCGTCAAAATATTTCGACGGATCGGCATATACTTCTTTGTCACCCGTAAGGTGTTCCTTGATCTGATCTGCTAATGCAGCTACATCTGCACGGCCAGTTGCTTTTAAGTAACGGCTCATGCTATCGTCGTAACCAAACGTAGAAGTCGTTGCCCCTACTTCAGCACCCATGTTACAAATAGTGCCTTTGCCGGTGCAGCTCAGGCTGATGGCGCCTTCGCCAAAATATTCAATGATCTTATCTGTACCACCTTTTACAGTGAGGATGCCTGCTACTTTCAGGATGACGTCTTTTGCACTGGTCCAACCATTGAGCTTACCGGTAAGTTTGATACCGATGAGTTTCGGCATTTTAAGCTCCCATGGCAAGCCTGCCATTACGTCGCAAGCATCGGCACCGCCAACACCAATGGCAATCATACCTAAACCACCAGCGTTTACGGTGTGAGAATCCGTTCCAATCATCATACCGCCCGGGAACGCATAGTTTTCGAGTACGACCTGGTGAATGATGCCAGCACCTGGTTTCCAGAAACCGATGCCGTATTTGTTGGAAACAGACGCGAGGAAATCAAACACTTCCTTGCTCTCAGTAGTTGCTACGGCGAGATCCTTTTCGGCACCTACCTTGGCTGTGATGAGGTGATCGCAGTGTACCGTTGACGGAACAGCCACCTGAGGCCGTCCGGCCTGCATGAACTGCAACAAGGCCATTTGCGCCGTTGCATCCTGCATCGCTACCCTGTCCGGATTAAAATCCACGTAAGAATTGCCTCGCGGGTAATCTTTCAGCTCGGTTTGAGCGTCGAGGTGGGCATACAGGATCTTTTCAGCAAGTGTTAACGGACGACCGAGTGCCTTGCGGGCTGCTTCGATGCGGGCAGGCATATTGGCGTACACCTGTTTGATCATTTCAATGTCAAAAGCCATAGGATTAAGTGTTGTTTTGGTTAAAGCGTTCTAAACTAATTTTCTTTGCCGGCTGGATTTTCCGTTGCCGGTTAAGCGCTACGAATTTACGAATTTTATACCTTTTTTATGGTATAATTTTCAAAAAGATTGCGTCAAGAGACTAATTTAATTTGATTAAAAATAAAAACGTTCAAAGATACAATCCATCTTGTATCTGGGACTGTATTTGGGCAGCCTACCGGGCCATATGCAAAATCGTTTTTTTTTTTCAAAAAGCGGCATGAAAAAAGCAGCCGCTATTCAAACGGCTGCCGGGTAAAACAATGCGGTATCGTTAGGCTCAATTTCCGAGGTCTTCGAAACTCACTTCATCCGAAGGGCTGGCGGTAGTTGCCTCACGCTCAATGATTGGAGGTGCATTTTGCTTGATCACCTCGATCGATTCGTTGAGACCTTCCATGAACTTCTCAAAATCCTCTTTATATAAAAATATCTTATGCTTTTCGTAAGTGAATTTGCCATCAGCTCCGAAGCGTTTCTTGCTTTCCGTAATTGTCAGGTAATAATCGTTCCCGCGGGTAGATTTGACATCGAAAAAATACGTGCGTTTCCCCGCTTTCACAGCTTTTGAAAACAAATCTTCTCTTTCAGTTCTTTCTATCTCTTCAGACATAATACTATTTTTTAGTTCATAACAAATATTTACATTTTTTGGAAAAAGTTTCTGGCTTGTTGAAAATTAGTTAACAACTTCAAACAACAAAAAAGAGGAACCCGTTTTGAGTTCCTCTTCTCTGTATTTTTTTTGTAATTAGTGTTTCACTACACGCTTAACGCTCTGAACTTGGTCGTTTGAAATCTTGACGAAATAAACACCGCTGCTTAAAGTTGTCATGTCTATAACACCCGAGTCGGCATTACTTACGGCTCCTGAAAGGACAAGGTTACCAACACTGTCGTACACATCCGTTTTGAATGCACCGGCGCCAGGAACCGAAATGTGCAATTTACCGGCTGTTGGGTTCGGAAACAAGCTGGCAGCTGCCAGCGTACTTTCGTCAATGCTTACCTCCGCATTTTCGTCAACCACAGCAAACGGGCTTAGCGAAGTAACATTAGTACGGGACATTTGATAAACGCCTGCGCTAACCACCGATGCAGTAGAGGCTGTTTTCACATCCCACATGTTGTTTGAATAGTGGCTGATGTATGCATGGTTACGGTCGAAGCCATTTACTTCCATTGCTGTAGTCCATTCAAATTTCACGTTCAGGTCAACACTTCCTGACGATACGGATTTGATATCCCAGGTGCGGTTAACTACGCTTTCAGTAAGTGCGTTGTTGTTGCCGCTTGTTCCCATAGTCCATACGCCGTTACGGGTATTCACACCGATCATGCCGGAACCGGAGTTGCGTTGGATATAAGCCGCAGCCATGCTGGTAGCGGTTCCTACAGGATACATCACGTAGGCTGACGGCGAATTCACATTCATTACCAGCGAGCCTGTACCGTTGATCTGAACATATTTGCTGGTGCTGTAACCTGAAATAGATCCCGTAGCATTAACGGTGAGATCTTTATCCATGATAGTAATACCGCCACTGGTAAGGGTGATGGTTTCAACATACAGCGCTGAACCGATCATGGCGTTTGTAGAGTTGGCAATATTGATGGTAAGGTTATTCAAACGGTTCATGTTCGTTGCAAACATCAGTGTATCTCCTAGGTTTCCGCTAGTGTTAATCATCAGGTTGGAGCTACCTCCGTTGGCTTGCAACCAGCCGTTGGCAGAAGAGGAAAATGATCCTTGTAAAGTAAGTGTTTTGTTGTTGAGGTTCAATGAACCTTTTGTCAGATCCATCATGCCTTTTACGGTTGTGTTGGCTGCCAGGCGAATGCTGTCATTGGCATTGGTCATTTGGAGCATCACGTCATTGAGTCCGCTACCGCTCAGTTCCACGGAAGCCATTTTAGACGATCCCATGTAGGTAACATTGTATGATGCTGAACCGTTGAACATGGCGCCACCCGAGGTCATGATCTCACCATCTTTGCGGATGATACCCGAGCCTGCATTCATCGTCAGCGTAGCGTTATTGGCTACAGCAAGGTTTCCTTTCATGAGCTTCAGATCGCCACTGATAGCCAGGTCTGAATTGAGGTTAACGTTTCCAGCGCTAGACATATCGATCTCCAGGTTGTGGAGGCTCCTCGAGCCTGAATTAAACATCAACGCTGAGCTAAGCGATGCACTCGACTGGATGATGAGGTTTGAGCTTGAAGACCCTGAAATCATTGCATTATTCATGCTCATGTAATCTCCCTTCAGGGTAAGTGTTTTTCCATTCAGCACGAGCGTTCCCATTTTGTGATTGAGGTTGCCGGTAATCATCATATTACTGCTCAGTGTAAGGTTATCGCTATTGCTCGAAAGGTTAATGGTCATGCCCGTCAGACCTCCGCCGGATAACTCGAGACCTGCTGTTTTGGAACCGCCTACGTAAGTAACATTGTAAATGCTGGTAGCGCTAAATAAGCCCCCACCAGTGGTCAGCGAGCCGTCGTTTACTTTGATGTTTGAGTTGGCATTCATACTCAGATTGGCACCTGTACCAAGGCTCAGACTGCCTGCTTTCAGGTAAATTGTGTCCATTACCATAACTTGTGACGCCAGGTTTAAGCTCGTGGCGGACGTTACAAATTGATGAACGGTAGCGTTACCTGTAAACGACATACCGCCGGCAGTACCCAGCTCCAGGTATTGCAGATTGAGTGTACCGTTGCCGGAAAGATTTGAAAACGAATTGATGGTTAAGCTGTTGGTAGTTGTACCAATCAATGAACCGTTGACGCTGAGCGAAGATAGTAAGCTGCTGAACTGGATATCCATATCCATGGTGACACTGATGCCTGCAGGAATAACGATGTTATCGGTAGTGATACTTGTCCCGGGAGTTCCGCCACTCCAGGTAGAAGCGCTCGACCAGTTGCCGGAAACGGTAGCCGTGATCGTAGCGGCTTGAGATACAAGCGAACAGCATGTAATGGCTACAGCTGCACACAGGGATTTAAGGGTAGATTTTTTTTTCATGATAGATGAGAATTTGGTTAAAACATAATTGTATAGCGGGTACAATATGTTATGCCAATTCCCCAAACCTAGTAAAAACCCATGTTTTACTGGGCGTCCAGCCAGATGTGTTAAAAAAGAAAGTGGGATTTATTTCTACAACCGTTTCTCATCTTGTGAAAAATAGCGGCTAATTCACCGACTGATAGTATGCCAGAATCTCAACTGCTTGCCTGGCTTCGCGTACATCGTGCACCCGTATTAACTTCGAGCCATTGTGCAGTGCCAATGTATTGAGAACGGTGGTGCCATTGAGTGCCGTAACCGGTGAGGTATGTAATACGCTATTAACCATAGCCTTGCGCGAAATGCCGGATAATACGGGATATCCCAGCGCAACAACAGCATCCAGATGTTTCAACAACTGGTAATTATGCAGTTGTGTTTTCCCGAAACCGAAACCAGGATCCAGAATAAGTTTGGAGATCCCAAGACGCTCACAAACAGCAATACGCTCCTGAAAAAAAGCGACCACATCGGTCACTACCTCTGTATAATGTGGGTGCTGCTGCATTGTCTGCGGGGTACCCTGCATGTGCATCAGCACATAAGCCACCTGGTTGGCCGCGATAAGTGGTAGCATATCCTTGTCGAGCAGTCCGCCGGATATATCGTTGATGATATCGGCCCCAGACTGTATCGCAAATTCGGCTACCGGTGCGCGATAGGTATCTACTGAGATAAATACGTGGGGAAACGCATGACGCAGCTCCCGCAAAGGCTCTTTCAGGCGGGCGATTTCTTCCTCTTCGCTCACTACGGCTGCGCCGGGCCTCGATGAAGCAGCGCCGAGGTCGAGGATCGTGGCCCCTTCGTTCACTTTCATTTCCGCATCTTTTAACACATCGGCTGTTGACGAAAATTTTCCGCCGTCGTAGAAACTGTCTGGCGTTAAATTGATAACTGCCATGACCTGCGCTTTTTCAAAGCTCAATTGTTTGCCGTTTGTTAAATAAGATTCGTACATTTTTCTCTAAATTAGTGCCGCTAAAGATATGAACAATACCTCTCAACAATACGACGCCGCTATCAATTTGTGTAAAGATCTTTTCCTCAAAAAAATGAAAGATTATGGTACGGCCTGGCGCAACCTGCGCCCTACTTCGCTTACCGATCAGATCTTCATCAAAGCACAACGCATCAAAAGCATCGAGGAAAAGGGCACGCAAAAGGTAGGCGACGATATCAAAGGAGAATATATTGGCATTATCAACTATTGCATTATTTCACTCATCCAACTCGAGCTAAAAGCAGATCCGCGCATGGAACTTCCATTTAACGAGGTAGAAGCCCTATACACGCGTTACGCAGGACAAACCAAGCAACTGATGGAAGACAAAAATCACGATTATGGCGAGGCCTGGCGCGACATGCGCGTGAGCTCTCTAACCGATCTGATCCTGATGAAAATTTTTCGTGTAAAGCAGATAGAGGATAATAAAGGCCAAACTATTGCCAGCGAAGGCGTGGAGGCCAATTACATGGATATGCTTAACTATGCCGTGTTTGCCCTGATCAGGCTTCAGGCTTAGTTCTTGTGTGGAAATAATTCTACACAAACGACATGATTGTCATAACCTGCATTCGTTCCCTGAATACGACGTTGGATTCGCCATAATACACGAAAATGCTTTCACACGATGATAGCACTTAGCTTGCCGCAGGTGACTTTATGTTTGCTGATAGAGCTGAAAAAACAAAATGTTAAAAATTCCAAAACACCTTTTACCGTAACGTCTAGTCGAAGCGACTAATTAGTCCCTTACTGCGATAAGTATTCGAGCAATATGATCGGTATCATAACAAGCTATTTCCAAAGCATTTTGAACTTATCTTTGGCACGAAAATTTAATACCAAATTTCAAAATGTATATGCTTATGAAATCAATCATCCATCCAAAAACAGTGTTAGGGATAGCATTGTTTTTTCTAGCTTTTCTTAGCGCTGGTGTTCAAGCGCAAAATGCCAGAGATTTTTATCACACGCCTTACAATTCGCGCAACAGCGGCTCGTATGGCAAGGGAGATCATCTACTTTCCTTAGGATATGGCGTTCCTAACTGGCTTTATACCGGCTATGGCGTTGCTGGCAGTGTTATCTATGGCCGCACGCGCCATGTTGGTATTGGACCGCTGATGCTTAAATATGAATTTCCGATCCGCGATGAAGTGGGCTTGGGACTGATCCTGCAAGGTGCTACCAAAAGCTGGCGCTACGATTCGGGTTCGCGAAGCTACCGTGACAGAGCCTGGGGAACTGGCGCCGCGTTTATGGGCTATTACCACTTCAATAAACTCATTCCGGTTGAAAAGCTGGATGTGTACGCCGGACTGGGCATTAACTTTACTTATCAGCAACTTAACCGCGACCGCGCTTACTATAACTACTATTACGACTACTATGGCTACTACTATTATGAGTCGATGACCCAAAGCGACTTCGACGTAAGACCTTGCGGTGTGGTAGGTGTAAGGTATTACGTAGCGCCAAAATTTGCGTTTGCCGCCGAAGCAGGTTATACTACCTTTAGTTCACTGAACCTGGGCGTGACATTTAAACTGTAAGCCGTTTCTACCGGCTTTAGATCTCGCTATATAAGACCAGAAATGCCCCGCAGGTTATCTTGCGGGGCGTTTTCGTATATAATATAAAAATACAGTAAAGCTACTTAATAGTTAATGTAAGGGATCACGAAAGTTCAACGACCTTATCTGCGTAGCGCAAAGCCGAGTCGCGATGGCTGATGATGATGGATGTTTTTCCGTGCATTACCTTTTGCAGATTTTGAAGGATTAGTTCTTCGGTTTCCACATCCACTGCCGACAGGCAATCATCGAAAATAAGAATGCGCGGTTTGGAAATAATGGCGCGGGCAATCGATATCCGTTGTTTTTGACCTCCCGATAGTGTGACGCCGCGCTCGCCCACAACCGTTTCAAATCCCTGTGGAAAAGCCATTATGTTTTCGTAAACACCGGCATCGCGCGCTGCCTGGTAAATTTCTTCATCCGAATAGGCATGATCGACCGAGAATGCGATGTTATTTTTGATCGTATCGGAAAATAAAAACACTTCCTGCGGCACATAACCAATGCTTTTTCGCAGGGTAGAAAGATCATGGCTTGTGATGGGAACACCATCTATCAGAAGCTGGCCGGAACTCACATCGTACAAACGGGTAACGAGGTTTGCCAGGGTAGATTTCCCGGAGCCGATCTGACCTTTAATACCCACCGTTTGTCCTTCCGAAATGTCGAGGTTAAAATTTTTCAGCACGGCAATACCCGTATCAGGATAGGTAAAACTCACATCCCTGAAACTGATGCTGCCCCCAATGGGCTGCATAACTTGGGGCGTATTGCGAATTGCCGTTTCATAAGTCATAAACTCATTGATGCGTTGCTGGGACGCTGCGGCCCGTTGGATGAGCGATGTTACCCAACCAAGCGATGCAAAAGGCCAGGTGAGTTTATATACGTAAATGATAAACTCGGTAATGTTGCCTACTTCGATGGTTTGGCCAATAACCAGGCGGCCGCCATACCAAACTGTCGCAATTACGCTTATTCCAACCATTAATACCATTACCGGCTGAAAAAAAGCCTCTACCAGGGTTAAGCGCAAGTTTTGTTTTTTATAATGCGCATTGAGTTTCTCGAGTTCGTTTGTATAGTGAGTTTCACGCGCGTACGCTTTGATAACACGCACTGCCGAAAATGTTTCCTGTGCGTGCGCCGTTAGCTTCGAAAGCTCCTGCTGAACCACCGTACTGCGTTTATTGATGGTATCAGAAACCTTATAAATAACATAGGATAAGAGCGGAAGTGGCGCAAATACCAACAGACTCAATTGCCAATTGGTAGATAACATAAATATAAGAATAATGAGTGTAGTCGCAAAGGTATTGATGAGGTACATGATAGCGGGACCTGTGTACATACGCACTTTCCCGACATCTTCGCTGATGCGGTTCATCAGATCGCCAGTGGCGTGGTTTTTATAAAACGAAGCGTCTAGCGTCTGGAAATGAGCGTACAACTCATTTTTCTGGTCAAACTCAATAAGGCGACTCATCACAATAATGGTTTGCCTCTGAAAAAACAGGAACAAGCCACTCGTAAGGGCAAGGCCCAACAAGGTAAGCCCGAATACCGTGAATTTTTGGGTCTCCACCGCTGCATGGCTCGAAATCAGGGCGGTGATCTCGTTCGTGGCATCGCGCACCACCACACCCTGGTACACCGAAAATACTGCCGATAGAATGACAAACACAGCCCCTAACAGCAAGCGCCATTTATAACGGAGGAAGTATTTATTGATGGATCGGAGTGCTTTCATGAGGTTGGGAACAAGTGCAATGTCGGCGACGGGCATCCGCAAAAAAGCGGTTCCCCGAGAAAACCGCTTAACGCCTGACGCTAAAAATCGTTGTTGAGCTGATTGGTGGCTTTTTGGAGGATTTCAAAGGCATTTTCAGCCATCAGGTTCTCGCGGTCGAGCGTCGGATTGATCTCTACCATTTCAAAGCAAACAATCTTTTTCGAGCGCATGATGTAATAAATTAAGTTACCCGCTTCTTTTTCTGTAATACCATTCGGAACCGGCGTACCAGTGCCGCTACTGATGCGGCTATCCATGCTATCGACATCAAAACTCACGTAGATCAGGTCGCAGTGATCGAGGTAATTCAGTGATTCTATAGCCACGCGTTCCACCGCTTTCTTACGGATTTCGGCGAGGTTAAACACCCGCACCTTATGCTTTTTGATCAGAAAATCTTCCTGTGGCTCAAAATCGCGCAGGGCAATATACACCAGATCGTTGTAATGAATTTTTGGTGATATGCTGCCAAG
Organism: Bacteroidota bacterium; assembly: GCA_036845295.1. Lineage (GTDB taxonomy): Bacteria > Bacteroidota > Bacteroidia > B-17B0 > Aurantibacillaceae > UBA4416. The sequence continues at coordinate 347 of DAIUED010000104.1, read as the reverse complement.
GTTCTTTAGTTTCTCCCAGTATTCAATGGTTTCATCATCAGGCTTATTCTGCTGGCGTTCTTTATTGTCTTCGCCCAACACACAAGCAATGGGCATACCGTGCATATTGCCGCTGGGTGTCGTGTAGGGTGTATGCAGATCGGCATGAGCATCGATCCAGATCACACCTACCCGCTTGTTGGGGTAAGCCAGCTTTATACCACTGATGGTCCCGAGATCAGAACTATGGTCGCCGGCCAGTACGATAGGCACTTCTTCTTTCAACAACGTTTTTTTGATCTCGTTGGCCAGGCGCTCGTTGAGTGTGTAAATGCCTTTAATACGCTTGGCGTAATCGTTCACCACAG
>DAIUED010000103.1:0-10084 GCA_036845295.1 Bacteroidota bacterium | reverse complement strand
GTCAATCAGTTGGAAGTTGCAACCTTACCTCTCATAATGCAATCCTAGAATTTGATGTTGAAATCGACAGAGCGCAAAGCTGGCTATATGATACTACTGGCGCTAATCTTCCAACTAATTACTATGACTTCTATGCGGTAGTTGTACATGAAATAGGTCATTGCTTTGGATTAATGCACATCATTAATACTCAAAGCAAAATGTATTTTCAAGCACTATCATCATCCAGTGGCCCGATTAGCGGTTCAACTAGAAAAAAACTTTTGCCAAATTCGCCTGAGGCTGACGGCGGGTTATATCAGGTATTTAGCAGTGTTTCAGCCATAAATTCTACTGATCTAGGATGCTCATTGAAAGATATTACACCATACAATAGTAATTGTACAATAGGAGTTTCAGTTAAAGAATTACAAAAATCTAATTTCAACATTATTGTATATCCTAATCCTTCTAGTGATGGGATAATAAATTTAAGTTTTGACGCGGTTGAAAATTCTTCCCCAAAAATTCAAGTTTATAATATGCTTGGTTCAATTGTCTATCAGGAAACCATCGAAAAGGAATCCGGCAGCAACCATTACATTAAAACTTTGAATTTAGATGAATTGAGTAATGGCGTATATATTTTAAATTTAATAATGGGGAGCGATAAAGCTTCGTATAAATTGATTAAACAATAATTGGTTTCTAATTATAAAATAATCAGATCATTAATCGGGCTGCTAATTTTCATTAGTAGCCCGATTATACTCAATGCTTCACATATTGTTGGAGGAAAAATTACATACAGATTCTTAGGTTCAGGAAATTATGAGATCAAGCTAACAGTATACAGAGATTGTTCAGACCCAATTGATTTTGATAACCCTGCAACACTTACAATCTTCGATGCTGGAACAAATGCTATAGTTTATAATCATCAGATACTTATTTTTCACAGAGATACAATACACCCTGTTAACCCAGATCCGTGTTTTATTCCCCCTGCCGGAATTTGTGTTGAGCAAGCCTATTATCTTGACACCGTAAATCTTCCTAATAATATCAGCGGATATACGGCTTCATACCAGCGCTGTTGTCATAATACTTCTTTATTGAATATTTTAAATCCGGGTTTTAGTGGCACAACCATAACGGCAAATATCCCTCCACAGAATAACAATTCAGCAAATTTTCAAAATTTCCCACCGATTTACGTATGTGTAAACGACACATTTAATTACTCGTTTGCCTCGACTGATATTGACGGTGATAGTTTGGTATATCAAATGTGTTCGCCATTAATGGGTGGCACAAATTTCACTATTCCAAACCCAGCTTCACCACCGCCATACACCCCCGTAACCTGGTCTAATACGTATACGGCCTCACAACCATTATCAACTACAAATGGGGTTAATTTTAACTCAAGTAATGGAACCATCCATTTTATTCCAACGATACAAGGCCAATATGCAGTTGGAATATGCGTTTTAGAATACCGAAATGGAAATTTACTAAACACGAATAGGTTGGAAGTTCAATTTAATGTTGTTCCTTGTTATTTGGTTTCAAGTATTCCCACCTCGACCAACTTATGTCAGGGTTTGACAATTAACTTTCAGAATGGAAGTACAAACGCAACTACTTTTCATTGGGATTTCGGAGATAATACAGTTATTTCTGATACTTCAAATCTTACCTCTCCTTCATATAGCTATCCGAGTTTTGGTACGTATACTGTATCTTTAGTAGCTATAAATTCGAGTTATGGTACTTGTCGTGACACAACCACTAAAGTTATTAATGTAAATCCGTTATTGGCTCCTGCTTTGCCATCTTCATATTCTGCGTGTTATAAAAACAATAATATTCCTTTACTTGTTGGCGGTACATTTGATAGTAGTGCCTCCTTTATGTGGGATTTAGGAAATTATGCTACACCAAATCACCCAACGATTCATAACCCGACGGTTCATTTTGATACTCTCCAGCAAAATATTTCAGTCATTGTTTCTCAATTTGGATGTTCAGATACATTGACAAGTTCAATAAACTTCATAAATCCTGTTGCCTCATTTAATACAGGAAATTTGAATTGTAGCGGTAAAAGTCTAAATTTCACCTCCTTTAGCAGCAATGCGAATACTGTATTCTGGGATTTTGGTTTATTAAATTCCTTATCAGATACATCCTCATTAGTAAGTTTAAATTATACTTATCCTACATTTGGCAGTTATACTGTTACCCTTATTGCTTATAATAGTGCTTGTTCAGATACGATGAAACTTCCATTGAATGTTAGTGATACATTAAAACTGTTTCCGATCAACAAAACTGAAACCCAATGTTTAAGAGGTAATTCATTTAATTTTCTAGCAAATGGTCAATATAGTAATAATGCCATTTTTACTTGGATGTTTGATAACTCGGCGAGTGTAGCAACATCGAATCAAGAAAATCCTACTAATATTAGCTTTGCTACAACAGGAACACACGCAATCAAATTATTAGTTAATGACAATGGGTGTTTTAGACAAAGAATACATTCAATTAAAGTGTTCCCTAATCCTAAAGCTTTGTTTTCAGTTTCTGACACAGCCGGATGCTTACCATTAACAAACCATCTTTCTAACCTGTCAACTTCCTCTATACCTTATACTTCCACATGGCATATTAACAATGATTATTTTAAAGGGGTTGATACAACATACATTATTAATTCGAGTGGACTTTACTCTATAAGCCTATCAGTAAAAGATACTAATAACTGTGTTGATACCTTACACAAAATCAATTATATTGAAGTTTATCCTTTACCTAAGGCATTAGCGCTTGTAACACCTACCATAGCGGATATTATTAACCCTGTAATTCAATTTACAGATCAATCGCAAGGATCACACAGTACAAAATTTAGTTTCGGTGATGATGAATACTCTAGTCAAACAATTGCTAATCATACTTATGCGAACGTTGGAGCATTCAATTATTCATTAACTGTAGTAAATGACTTCGGATGCTCTGATACTGTAAATGGAGTTATAATAATTGAGGATAATAACAGCATTTATATACCTAATTCCTTTACGCCCAATAATGATAATCTAAATGATAGTTTTAAACCCATCATTTCAAACTACAAATCGGCTAATCTGAAAATTTTTGATCGCTGGGGAGAGTTAATCTACTCAACTAATAATATTGAAAATGGCTGGGACGGAGTTTATAAGGGGGCTAATTCTCCCCCCGAAGTATATGTTTACCAACTTTCTGTTAATTTTATGGATGGAAAAACAAAGGTTCTGAAAGGGAGTGTAACTCTAATTCGGTAGTTTTAAGAAACTAGAAAATGCTATAAAAGGTAAGCCATAAATAACAGGCGGTTCAAATGTTAAAAAATAGCCTGCAATCGGGCTAATTTTAACATATCTTTATACAAAAAACTTCGACATTTTGACCCTCCGCTTGAAGAAGCGACTAGGGGTTGTTTGTCAGTTGGACCGGAGTCAGGAACGACAATAAAACAAGCACTCATTTGATATATTGATAGCAGTTGGGTCGTAAAGCGAAAAAGGGAAATTATAAGCGAAGCACCTTACTGCGATTGACGTGAAAATCCTTTTTGCCAGTCGGCTGAGGCTCTCGAAGCCAGGCAAAAAGATTGCAATGAAAGCCTGCCCGGAAGCCCAACACAAGTGGGTAAAGTCATCGTTGTCTCATGGTTGTTATTCGTCAGTCGTTCTCAATATATTTCTTAGCTGCGTTTGAACAGACTGACAGAAACGCATTCGATTTTCGCTTGCCATAGGTGTAACTACCTTGGTTTAATCGTTTTGTATTGGCATTAGTATATACTACCGCGAATACGAAACATGCCAACAACTGTATCTAAAGTCATCACAATAACGTTTCAATTGCGTGCCACCAGATCCATGTGGTGAAGAACGAGAGCAGGATGCTCACACCAATGATAAGGTTCATGAAGCGCGGGCTTAAGCCATAACGTTCTGCTAATATACTGGCCGAAAGAAACACCGGCATGGCAGCTTCAAACACCGCGATCTTTGCGGTGCTTCCGGATATTGAAAGGGCATAAAGTAAACCGAGTACAAGCAACGGCGCCAGGAATAGTTTGTACGAAAGGACGATGAGCATCGGCTTGATCTCTTCCCGCCAACCTTTGAGCGAGAGCTGCAAACCTACCGAAAAAAGCGCCAGCGGCGCTACGGTAGATGCCAGCGCATGAAAGAACGGTTCGATCAACGACAGATCCGCATTGCGAGGTACGAGCAGGGCAGCCACGCATCCCAGCAAGGGCGGAAAGGAGAGCACTTTCTTGATAAGCTGGCCGGTGCTGAGTTTTCCTGAGCCGGTTGCGCGGATGGCAATGGCGATACCAAAAAGGGAGAAGAGCAAAAACGTCACCTGGTCGCAGATGACCGCAGTGCCAATGGCCCGCTCACTATAGTAAGCCATAATAAGCGGAAAGCCAACAAAGGACGTGTTGGCAAGGCCTGAAGCCAGCTGCATAGCGCCGCGCTTGTTTGGGTCGATTGCCAGAAGCCGGCCGATGAGCCCTGCAAAAACCAATGCACCGGCAAATACCACCAGCGGCGACAAAGCGGGCACCAGCAGTTCCGGCGACAGTTCAAGGTGTGTCAGGTATTTGAAAGATACCGCCGGCAAAGCAATGTTGATGATCCAAGTGTTGATGCCTTTGTGTGTATCGGCAGGCACCAGCTGCCGATGCCTGAACAGGATGCCGGCAGCGATACAAAAACCGATCAGGATAAAATTTGCCATGGTGCGAAGATACGTAAAAGCTCAGGTGCAAAACCAGCAAATACGGCTTATTCGGCAATCGTCGCACCAGTACATATAGCCAATACCGCCGCTTCCCCAGTCCCACTGCCCGCCATTTTCCAGCGGAATGTCGTAGTCCATTTTGCATCAGGAAACCCATTTGCTTTTTGCAATCGCAACATGCCGGGTAATGGTAGTCTTGCACAAAGCGAGGCTTGCCTCCTCATCTGAAATTAGTTTCTTTATAGGTTCAATCCGAAAAAAGTTGCTGAGGTCAGGTTCATATTTAACGTGCTGAAGGCGATTTTCGAAAGCGCTGAGTGATTCAGAACTCATGGACTAGACAGTAGAAGGGCAAGGATACCCGCAGTGGCTGGCAAGGTTTGAATGAACAGAATTTTTCTGGAAGCTGTGATGGCACCATAGATGCCGGCAACGGCTACGCAACCAAGAAAGAATAGGGCGATAGTTGTTTGCCAATGCGCATCGGAGATGAAAAAACTCCAGATCAAACCGGCAGCGAGAAAGCCATTGTATAAACCCTGGTTGGCAGCAAGTGTTTTAGTGGGTTTAAAAAGCTCAGGAGCCAGCGAGCCTTTAAAAGCCTCTTTACCCTTGGTTTCCCACGCAAACATTTCCAACCAAAGGATGTATAAGTGAATGAAAGCGACGAAACCGGTGATGAGTTTAGCGATGAGTTCCATAGTGACGTAAGTTGTATAAACGTACAAGGTATAAATTAACATAATCATTAACAATATGCAGGGCTTTATATCCGTAAATTTGCGCGTTTTTTACCGTTGATTGTTTTTTGTCTCATTGTGTATAAAACATAAACCGACACTTCACAAACTGATATGAAAAGCTCATTGTTAGTATCCCTGTTTCTGCTTCTGCTAATCAGCGCGCAAGTGACTGCACAGCCAACCGGTTGCAACGCCGGCGCCGATGTTTTAGGTAATCCCGGACAATCCGGTCTCATTGGCGAATATGTCGGCGGTTATTTTTCCGACAACCCTTCCTATTTTTCGTCTTCGGTAGCGCCGCTCAACAGGGTAGAGGCAAACCTCAACTACACCACCAACAACTGGGGCGCTATCGTGCCTCCGGCGGCTGGAACCGTTGCCGATCCGGATTCTTATAGTTCCCGTTACCGGGGAAGTATTTACCTCGCCAGCGGCGGAATGTACACGTTCTATCTCACCAGTGATGATGCCAGCTATCTGTGGATCGACAACAATGCGCTTGCTTACCCGCTTGTAGTAGCCAATGCCTTAATTAATAATGGTGGCACGCATGGAGATATTACCGTATCGGCAACGACCAGTCTCACAGCGGGTTTTCATAATATCCAGATCTTGTTTGGCGAACAGGCGGGCGGTAATCACCTCGTTTTCGAATATTCCGCTACTTCGCCGTCCATCGCCCGGCAAGTGGTTCCTGGCAACATCTTATGCACGGCTATTCAGCCTTCCATTACACCTGCGGCAGTCACTGCTCCGCCTGGTTGCAGTTGCGCTGCCGGGGTCACGTCCGAATTTTATACCGGCTACTTCAGCGATGATCAGTCCTTTTTTTCATCCAATTCTCCGGTTATCAATCGTGTGGACCCACAGATCGGGTTTACTACCGATGCCAGCTGGGGTAACGTGTGCCCGCCGCTGTCCGGGTCAAATACCAGTCCTGAAACGTACAGTACGCGCTTTACCGGCCAGGTGTATATCGCTACAGCTGGCACCTACACATTCTACCTCACATCAGATGATGCGGCTTATATGTGGCTCGACGGAAATGCGCTGGCTGCCAACCCTACTGCGGGTGCCGCTCTCATCAGCAACGGTGGTTTACATAGCCCTTCGATGCTAAGCGCAACTGTTAGCCTGGCTGCCGGCTTGCATGATTTTAAAATACACTACGGTGAGAATACAGGAAACAATGTGTGTTACCTCGAATATGCCAGCGCTGATGCAGGCATTGCCAGGCAGGTGATACCACAGTCGGCTTATTGCAGTTGCCTGTCAACAACAAGTACCTTGCCTGTAGAGCTACTTTCTTTTGCGGCTATTGCCAGCCAGGAAAGCTCGGTACTGGTTACCTGGAGCACAGCAACCGAACAAAATAACCGCCGTTTTGACATAGAGCGGAGCGCAGATGGACTCTCATACGAATTTGCCGGTAGCGTGTATGCATTGGCAAAAGAGGAACTCCTGGCAGTGAACGCCTACAGCTTTGTAGATCAGGATCCGTTGCCTGGCTTATCCTACTATCGCCTAACACAGGAAGATAACGATGGCCGCCGCAAGCATTACGGGCCGGTATCGGTTGAACGCCGGGAGAATACGCGTGCAGCATTTAAGGTGTATCCCAATCCCAACGCCGGCGCATTTACGTTGTTATTTCCGGCTTTTACGGCAAACCGTCATTCTCTCTCCGTATCTGTGTTGGCGCCCGATGGTAGCCTGCTGTTTGATGCCGGCCATGTACGATTCCCTGAAACCGGTAATTTGGAAATCGATCTCGGAGCTTCTGTCCGCAAAGGGCTTTATGTAGCCGTTTGCGTTTTCGATGGTGTTAAATATCCATTGAAAATCAGTGTGAATTAAACTAAAAAAGCGAAGCATAGCTCCGCTTTTAAAAAGGCAATGGGTTGAATGGTTTAGGCTTGCCCTGCAGGTCCGCCGAAGTTGAGTGGCAAAGCATTCATTTCGCTGTCTTTTATTTTGCCATTCATCTGCTCGAAGCGTTGAACGTTTTCCGATAAAGCCTTCATCAGGCGCTTGGCGTGTTGAGGCGTCAATACAATGCGCGATTTTACTTTCGCTTTCGGAACACCAGGCATCACCTTGATAAAATCAACCACGAATTCCGTAGGCGAGTGGGTGATGATGGCGAGGTTTGAATAAATGCCTTCTGCGATCTCTTCCGAAAGCTCGATGTTCAGTTGATTTTCAGGGTTTTGGTTTTCCATGTGATATTTTTTTTGAAGATAAGATTTTTAGTTGAATGTTTTGTCGTAAAGACTAAGGGCTAGTCAGAAAACAAGGTGATGCGTACGCCCGCGGTCTCTTTAAAAACACAAGCGGCCGCTTTCTACGCAGCCGCTTGTGTTTGGTTTTGAACCAGCTTAGTTGATCATTTCTACCGATCGCTTGATAAATTTGGTGAGTTCTTCACCTTTCAGCAAGCCTTGCGACAGCAGAGCGAGGTCGGCAGCCTGTTTGGCAAGCTGGGCTTGCACATCGCCGTTTTTCTCAGCCAGTATTTTGCTGATCAGCGGATGATTCGAGTTCACGACCAGGTTGTACATATCGGGCATGGAACCATAAAAGTTCATGCCGCCGCCGCCCATGGCGCTCATGTCTTTCATGCGGCGCATAAACTCCGGACGAGTGATGAGCATTGGCGAATCGGTTTCGCTCAGGCTTTCAAACACCACGGTGTATTTTTCTTTTGCTACCACGCCTTCTACAATTGGTTTCAGCGTATTTTGTTCTTCTTCGCTGAGCTTGCTTACCTGTGCATCCTCTTTTTTAATGAGTTTTTCTACCGTGTCGCTATCTACACGCACAAACTGTACATTCTCCAATTTGCTTTCGAGGTGGTTAATGAAGTGGGCGTCCAGTGGCGAATCCATCATCAATACATCGTACCCGCGCGATTTGGCAGCGTCAATGTAAGTGTACTGTTCGTCGGTATTGGTGGCATACAGGTACACCACTTTATTATCTTTGTCGGTTTGGTTTGGTTTAACGTGATTGTTGTATTCTTCGAAGGTAAACGATTTGCCATCGGTGTTTTTCAGAAGGGCAAATTTCACCGCTTTTTCGTAGAACTTCTCATCGCTGATCATGCCGTATTGCACAAAGATCTTGATGTCGTCCCACTTCGCTTCGAAATCCTCACGTTCTTTTTTGAAGATCTCTTCCAGCTTGTCGGCCACTTTTTTGGTAATGTGAGCCGAGATTTTTTTTACGTTGCCATCGGCCTGTAAATAACTGCGGCTCACGTTCAGCGGAATATCCGGGCTGTCGATCACACCACGCAGCATAGTGAGGAAGTCAGGAACGATGTTCTCCACATTGTCGGTTACAAATACCTGGTTGCTGTAGAGCTGGATGCGGTCTTTTGGCGCCTCGAACTTGTTCGATAATTTAGGGAAATAAAGAATGCCCGTGAGGTTGAACGGATAGTCCACATTCATGTGGATGTGGAAGAGCGGCTCTTCGAACTGCATCGGGTACAACTCGCGGTAAAACGCTTTATAATCTTCGTCTTTCAACTCCGATGGTTTTTTGATCCAGGCCGGAGTAGGGTTGTTGATGATGTTGTCAACCTCCACCTCTTTGCTTTTCGGGTTGCCTTTTTCGTCCTTTTCGTCGGTAGGCTCCCATGTTTTGCGGGTGCCGAATTTGATCTCTACCGGCAGGAATTTGCAATATTTGGTGAGCAGGGTTTGGATGCGCTCTTTTTCGAGGAACTCCTCGCTATCGTCGGCTATGTGCAGAACGATATTGGTGCCGCGCTCTTTTTTCTCGGTTGTTTCTTCGATCGTGTATTCCGGGCTGCCATCGCACTCCCAGCGCACCGCTTTGGCGCCGTCTTTATACGATAAAGAGAAGATCTCTACTTTTTTGGCTACCATAAACGCCGAGTAGAAACCTAAGCCAAAATGGCCGATCACGACATTTTTGTCAACCTTGTCCTTGTATTGGTTCACAAATTCCTCGGCGCCGCTGAAGGCGATTTGGGTGATGTATTTTTCGATCTCCTCGGCTGTCATACCAATACCCTTATCCTTGATCGTGAGGGTTTTGGCATCCTTGTCGAGCACCACTTCTATTTTGAGGTCTCCCAGGTCGCCTTTGGCTTCGCCCATAGAGGCCAGGGCTTTCAGCTTCTGGGTAGCATCGGTGGCATTACTTACCAGCTCCCGCAAAAAGATCTCGTGGTCGCTGTAAAGGAATTTCTTAATAATAGGGAAAATGTTCTCGGTTTGTACATTAATCTTTCCGGTACTCATAGGCGTATATCTTTAGGTTAGAAAATAAAATAGCTTGTGCCTCATTAGGGCAAAGCCTGTACCAAGCGCGAAAAGGTGACAAAATGGCAAGAGTGGAACCTTTCAGTAAAAGAGGCCCTTTTTGTTGTGGGATACTTGCAAGGTGGGCGCCCGGGCGGGCCATTCCGGGCTCCGCTTCGCTGCGGTTTTTTTAGGGCGGAAAGGAACGGCGCCCTAAAAAGAACTGAACCCTTCATGCCCCTGGCGCAGTGTACTATCTCGTCATGGCGAGCGTCAGGT
>DAIUED010000102.1:0-10112 GCA_036845295.1 Bacteroidota bacterium | reverse complement strand
AATATTGGTGTATCGCCCTACCTGAACCTGGCCTACCAGCTTAAGCCCCGAACGGCGCTTTTTGTGAGGCCTACATACCTGATCCAGGTATCGCCTAACATGCTGAAGGTTGGAGGTAAAACGTACAAATTGAACGAGCAATGCTGGTATGTACTGCTAGGCCTGACCTACGCTTTTTAAAAGAAGTCAATCTTTTTTCCGCATGAACTTAATCACTGTATAAGCGCCAAAAATAAAAACGGCCGCTATGAACAGCAGGATAAAATAATCGGAAATGGCTAAAGATGATTTCATCCGGTGGTTAGGCTACCAGCAGGTTATTCTTCACAGCAAACATCACTATGCCGGCAGTATTAGGAATAGCGAGCTTGGTCATGATGTTTTTACGGTGCGTGTTTACCGTATGCGTACTTAGCTCGAGCTTGTCGGCGATGAGTTTATTTGAAAGTCCTTCTGCGATCAGGCGGATCACATCAAGTTCGCGGTCGGTGATCCCAAGCCCCTGGCACGATACTTTTTGTAATTCTGGCTTGATGCGCGAAACATCTTCGTGCTGTGTAAGGTAATAAGCCACTTTCCCACAAAGGAACCGCTCGTTGTTATAAGTGGCATGCAAGGCTTCTATGATCTCGTCGCGGTCGCACTCTTTCAGTAAATAGCTTCTCACACCAGCGTCGAGCACCGCCTGCATCTCGTTTTTAGCGAGGTAATTGGTAATGGCCAGGATCTGCATCCTGCGGAAAGTTTTAACGAGTGTGGAAATCTGTTGTACGCTGTAATTCAGCGACTCAAAATCAAGGATCAGAATGCGCGGCTTTAACTTGCGGATAGACGCTACAAGCGTATCAAAATCGTTTTCTTCAACGTAATCCACCTCGAAATGAGGTGAAGTGTTCAATAATGTATAAAGCCCTAGTCTGCTTAGATAGTTATGGTCTGCTATGAGAACTGAAATCATTATTAAAACCTTATTTAGATTTATTTTAAACAAAGATACATTCTATATCCAAAACTACAAAATCAACGGTCGAAATTTATCAAATCACAGTGGTTAATTAACAACTGATGTATTACAGTGTCACCGTCCGGCCTTCGGTAGCCAGAGACACATTCGAAAAATACGGGCTGGCCTCTTTCAAAAAATCGTCGAGTTCGGTATAGCGTGCCGAAAAGTGGCCCAGCAAAAGTTGCCCGGCGCCTGCCAATGCCGCCATGCGGGCAGCTTGCGAAGCCGTGCTATGAAACGTCACCTCGGCACGATCGGCGCGATCGTCGAGAAAAGTCGATTCATGGTAAAGCATATCAACGCCTTGAATGTAGCCTGCCAGTTCAGGAAAGAAGCGTGTATCGCTGCAAAAGGCATAGCTGCGCGGAGCCGGCGGCTCAAACGTCAGATCGGCATTGCTGATGATGTTCCCCTGGTTGTCGGTTGCATCCATGCCCTTTTTCAGTTTGTGGATCTCGGCAAACGACACATCGAGTTTTTCGAGTTTGTATTTATCGATATTACGGGGCAATGGCTTTTCGCGGAACAAGAAGCCAGTGGTGCGCACACGGTGCTGCAACGGAAAACTGTGTACTTCTACTTTATCATCTTCCCAAAGCAGTTCCATTTGTTGGTTTTGCGTAGCTACAAAACGAAGCGGGTAATTCAGATACGTATCCGAATGCTTGTGAATAATGGTGATGATCTCTTCCAATTCTTTCGGGCCGTATATTACCAGCTCGTTTTTACGCCCCAACAGGTGCATGCTGGCAAGAAAACCAGGCAAGCCAAGAAAATGATCGCCGTGCAGGTGGCTGATAAAAATGTGATTTACACTTTGAAAACGGGCTTTATAGCGACGCATCTGTATCTGCGTGCCTTCGCCACAATCAATCAAAAAAAACCGCTCAGCCACGTTCAGCAGCTGAGCGGTAGGGTTTCTCGTAGAGGTAGGAGTAGCGGCACTGCTACCCAATATCAACACTTCGAAGGTTTGTGAATGGGTCATGGAATAATAAATACCTTCAAAAAATCGGATGCATTAGTTATGGCTTACCATCAAACGCCTGGTATTTACCTGGTTTTTATATTTAACCGTGTAGATGTAAACACCTGGTGCCCAGCCGGTAGCATTCAGGTCGAAGGCATTGTCGCCAGCAGCGGTTTTGGCCGATTCCTGGTAAACCACAGCTCCCAGAGCATTGTACACCGTTAATGTTGCTGCATCCTGGTCTTCTACATAATATTTAATTTTGGTAGAACCCGAGAATGGATTTGGCTCATTTTGCATGACGCTGAATTTGTCTTTGCTCAGTTCTTTCAGTCCTACCGGCGCCGGATTGATTTTGATGATGTAATATTTCAGGGTTTGCGTGGTAATGTTGCTGCCAGTGCTCACATTTGGCGAACTAGGGCAAGTAGAACTTACCAATCCAGGGTTACCAAACGCATCCACTTTAAGCTGCAACGTGTAAGTGCCTGCCGCAGTAGGGGTTCCGTAAATACTACCGCAGTTATTGGCGTTACCTGCAAATATAAGTTTGGAACCGGATACAACCGATGCGGTCGATGAGCTAAGCATGAGGCCCGGAGGAAGGTCGTAATTGGTGACTCCCGACGGAGACGACACCTCGAAGCGGGTAAAGCAAATCCTTACCGGATTCTGAACGGTATCTTTTGGCACCTTTACCGTCAGGTTCTGCACATAAGGTACGCCCACGGTTCCCGACACAAAGTTGGTGGCGCTGTCAGGCCATACCCCTACCTTGTTGCTGGCGATAAATGCGGCATCTAACGAGCAGGTAGGAACTGTTTGAGAGATCATGGCAAAAGAACCTGCCATGGCAAGAAGTGAAAAGTAGATTTTTTTCATGTAGAAGAGTTTTATAGGTTCTTGTAAATTTAATGATTTTAAACTTCACAAAGAATTTACAAGGCAAAGAATGCCGCAAGTTTTTAACAGAAATCTGTAAATTATTGGCGGCCAGCAAGCAGGAACATCACGGCCATCCGCACAGCCACACCATTTTCCACCTGGTCGAGAATAATCGACTGGTCGCTATCGGCCACGTCGCTGGTGATCTCTACCCCGCGGTTGATCGGGCCCGGGTGCATGATCACAATTTTCTTGGAAAGAGAGTCGAGCATGGCTTTATCGAGCCCATACAGCATGGTATATTCCCTGATCGACGGAAAAAACTTAATATCCTGGCGTTCGAGCTGTATGCGTAGCATGTTGGCTACATCGCACCATTCGAGGGTTTTGCGCAAGTCGGTTTCCACGTTAACACCGAGCGATTCGATGTACTTAGGTATAAGCGTCGCTGGGCCGCAAACCCTTACCTCTGCCCCTAGTTTTTGCAGGCAAAATATATTAGACAAAGCAACGCGCGAATGTAAAATATCGCCTACAATCGCAATTTTCCGGCCTTTCAGATCGCCGAGCTTTTCCTGCATCGAAAATGCATCGAGCAGTGCCTGGGTGGGATGCTCATGCGCGCCATCGCCGGCATTCACGATTTTTGCATTAACACGTTTCGATAAAAATTCGGCGGCTCCGGCACTGGAATGCCTCATTACCACCATATCCACTTTCATGGCAAGGATATTATTAACCGTGTCAATCAGGGTTTCTCCCTTTTTTACCGACGACGAGGAGGCGGAAAAGTTCACGACATCGGCACTCAATCGTTTTTGTGCCAGTTCAAACGAAAGGCGGGTGCGGGTCGAATTTTCGAAAAACAGGTTTGCCACCGTAATATCCCTGAGCGACGGTACTTTTTTAATAGGCCGGTTGATTACCTCTTTGAAATTTTTAGCGGTTTCCAGTATTAACTGAATATCGGCCGTAGTGATATTCTTAATTCCTAATAGATGGTTGACGCTTAAGCTGCTCATGATAGCTGTGAGGTTTACGTGGTTTAGTGTTTTTATGGTTGGCTTTTGTAAGCGCTGGTTCTTTCGTTTTATGTTTTTACAAATAGCGTTCTTTCAGGACATTGACATGATGTTTGCCATGCCCGCAAATAGTAAAGCCAAGCGAGAGCGGATTAGCCCTCCCCGAAGCCATTTGTCCCATGCGAAGCAATTCAGGCTCTTGTAGTTGCTTAAACATCAGGATCGTGGAGCGCCTTACAACGTCAAATTCCTGCGCCAACAGGTGCAGATCGGTATGGGTTAAATTCGCCTGGGCCGCATAGTCGTTTTCTTCAAAACCCGGTAAGGTTTGCTGTTCGCCCCGCGCAAAACAAAGCGCGCGGTAAGCAAAAATGCGTTCGGTATCGATCACATGGTTAATCACCTGCTTCACCGTCCATTTGCCGGGCGCATAAGCATAGTCGGCTTTGTTCTCGGGCACGGTTCGCAGAAATCCCAAAAAAGCGTCGAGGTCATTCTCTAGAGCGCTGATCAACTCATCTTCGGAAACCAGATCAATGTACCGGGAGAAATAAGGAATATGATGTTGCGGGTCTGGCCTCATATTTATTGGTCAATTAAGGTTACACGGTCTTTTTTATCGGTTTCAGCCCACTCCACCCGCACATTTTGCGTTTCGATGGAGTCGATCGTTAATCCTACATATTTTGCCTGTATCGGCACGTTGCGGCTAAACCGGCGATCGACCAATACAAGGAGTTCCACATCTTTCGGACGGCCAAAGGCCAGCATCGCGTCGAGTCCTGCGCGGATCGTGCGCCCGGTAAAGAGCACGTCGTCAATAAGGATCACGTTCTTATCTTCAATTATAAAGTCGATACTTGTTTTATTGGGGCGAAGTTCCTTTTTACGAAAATCGTCGCGGTAAAACGTGGTATCAAGATCGCCACACAACACTGGCTTTTTCAAAATACCTTCCAGCAATTTCCGGATCCGGTGAGCGAGGTAAATTCCCCTGGGCTGGAGTCCAATGATTACACTGTTGCTGAAATCGTTATGTACTTCTATCAGCTGGTAACAAAGACGGGTTAAGGTTACTTCCAGTTGCTTATTTTCTAATAATACTTTCGGTTTCACGGCATTTGTTTTTTGCTATCGTCATTTATACGGCACACACCCGGCCTCTGCATTTTCAGATACACACAGGTGCACTTACATGAAGATGGTTTGGGTACGGTCTGGGCCGATCGATACGATGCTGATTGGCACTTCCACGAGCTTTTCGATATAGGCTACATAGTCGGTCAGTTCTTTTGGCAAAGCACTCTTTTCGGTTAATTTGGTCAGATCTACATTCCAGCCTTTTACTTCTTCGTACACCGGCGTTACATCTGAAGGCTCCAGGCTAAACGGCAGGTAGTCGATCTTTTGGCCTTTATGCATGTAATGCGTGCATATTTTCAAGGTATCAAATTCCGAAAGCACATCGGCTTTCATCATCATCAGTTCTGTAACGCCGTTAATGGCGATGGCGTATTTAAGGGCCGGGATATCCAGCCAGCCACAGCGACGCGCACGACCTGTCGTAGCGCCAAACTCACGTCCCACCTGGCGTATCTTCTCCCCTACCTCGTCGTCGAGTTCGGTCGGGAAAGGGCCGCTTCCTACACGTGTGCAGTAGGCTTTAAAAATACCGATCACATTGCCTATTTTATTAGGTGCAATGCCAAGCCCGTTACAGGCGCCTGCGCAAATGGTATTGGAAGAAGTCACAAAAGGATAAGAACCGAAATCAATATCAAGCAGCGAACCCTGTGCCCCTTCAGCCAGGATTTTCTTTCCCTGGCGGATGGCATCGTTGATAAAATGTTCGGTATCGATAAAACTAAGTTGCTTCAACTCTTCAATGGCTGCAAACCAGGCTGGCTCAAGCTCGGCGAGGTTGTATTCATATTTATGAAACTCCAGCAGTTGCTTGTGCTTTTCGACCAGCGTATTGTATTTTTCTTTGAAATCGGCGCTTTCGATATCGCCGATACGCAAACCGTTACGCCCGGTTTTGTCCATGTAAGTGGGCCCGATGCCTTTGAGGGTAGAACCGATCTTGTTTTTGCCTTTTGAGGCTTCGCTGGCGGCATCAATAAGGCGATGGGTAGGCAGGATCAAATGTGCACGCTTGCTGATAACCAGCTTCTTGCTGACATCCACGCCCATTGCTTTCAGGGCATCGATCTCTTTTTTAAAGATCACCGGGTCTATCACCACGCCATTGCCAACTACATTGAGCGCGGTTGGGTGAAAAATACCGCTTGGGATCGTGTGCAGCACATGCTTGATACCGTTGAACTCGAGGGTGTGTCCGGCATTCGGTCCGCCCTGGAAACGGGCAATAATGTCGTATTTTGGGGTTAATACATCTACAATTTTTCCTTTTCCTTCGTCGCCCCATTGCAGGCCTAAAAGCACATCCGATTTGTTCATAAGTTTACCTTGTTTTCAAAAGCCTTCAAATTTACGATTCATGCCGGAATTTCGGGCAATAACAAATGAACAATTACACCGTTTTATTAAATAAGTTGGAATGCTTAGGCCCACGCACATCAAGATGGGAAACGCTGTTTCTAAATGCATGCCTGACGAGGGCGCCCGGGCGGGCTTTTCCGCTGCAATCTTTTTGCCTGGCTTCGAGAGCCTCAGCCAGCAAACAAAAAGGATTTCCGCTGCAATCCCTGGCGCTTTTAAATCTCGATCTCCAGCCCGTCGTAGGCGATCTCGATAAAATCCGGAAGTTCCCGCGACACCTCGGCATGCAGCCCCATCTGGTGCGAAATATGCGTCAGGTAAGCCTTTTCCGGCTTCAGGTCACGCAATAAGCTTACCGCTTCATCCAACGTGTAGTGCGAAATATGTTCTTCCCGCCGGAGGGCATTGATCACAATGATCTTCGAGCCACGGATCTTTTCTTTTTCTTCCGGCGAAATAAAATTCGCATCGGTGATGTAGGTAAAATCCTTGATGCGGTAAGCCTTTACCGGCAACTTATAATGCATTACTTCAATTGGTGTAAAAGTAATTTCCTTCACTACAAAGGGCTCCTCTCTCACGGTGTAGAGATCTACTTCAGGAATACCAGGATATTTATCCTCTGCAAAGATATAGGCAAATTCCCGTTTCAACGCTTGTTGCACGCGATCGGTGGCATACACCGGCATGCGCATTTTATTAAAAAAATTAAAGGCTTTCACTTCATCGAGGCCGGCAATATGATCTTTATGTTCGTGCGTAAATACCACGGCATCGAGCGTTTTGAGTCCGATACGCAACAGTTGCTGTCTGAAATCAGGACCGGAATCGATCACCACATTCGCCAGGCTGCTTTGGATCAGAATGGACGAGCGCAGGCGTTTATCCTTTGGGCTTTGCGAACGGCACACCGCGCATTCGCAGCATAAAATGGGTACGCCCTGAGAAGTTCCGGTGCCTAAGAAAGTAACTTTCACGCTAATGTATTTTTATCAGTTCAAAAAACACGGATTTATTGAGCAAGCCCACTACCAGCGTGAATGCCAGGCCGTAAATCGCTCCCCAAAAATGGGCCTCATGCCCGATATTGTCAATGGCTTGCCCCTGGGTTTTTCGCTTACTCAGGTAATAACTTATTGCCAGATAGGCGAAACCAAAAATCCAGGCCGGCATTGGGATAAAGAAAATACCGAGTGTGCTCGTAGGCGCACAAAGAATATAGGAAAATATGAGGGCGTTCACCGCACCACTTGCCCCCAGCGAGGTGTAATATTGGTTATTCTTGTTTTTAATATACTCTGATATCGACGAGGCATAAATTGCTCCTGTGTAGAGCAAAATATAATAGACTGTCCCAAGTTTTTTATTGGGTTCACTGATGGATCCGGCCAGGATCGGCATGATCTGCCTTTCGACAACCGGTCCGAAAATCCAGAGAGCATACATATTAAAGGCCAAATGGAGGTAACTGCCGTGTAAAAAAGCATGCGACAGGAAACGGTAATGCTGTTTGAAATGGTAAATGGAATATGGATGAAAAATATACTTGAACTTGATGTCAGGACGTTCCATCGCGTACACCGAAAAACCAACATTGAGGATAAGTAAAACGATCGTGACCATAAAACAGAATTAAAGTGCTACGAATATACTATATATTACGGATTAGCAGGCATAGCAAACTATCGTGCCTGTTCCATCAATGTTGGTGTTTTTTACAAGTACCTGTTATTTGCCCACATCTACCATGTGCGTACTCCAGGCTTCTGGTTTGGCAGCAAACAACAGTTTGGTTTTGGCCCACACGCCTGCAAATAACGCCGACTGGCGGTAGGCTTCAAGATCGGCCGGAGCATCCCACAAACTAAATGTAAAAAAAACACAGGGATTATCAACATCCTGCAACAGTTCAACATGCGAGCAGCCTGGCATAGCGGCAATCCGGTCTTTTGTGGCATGAAAGAGGGCTTTAAATTCCTCCACGGCTTCCGGCCTGAACGTCATTTTCACCAATCGTTTAATCATAGATATCTATCACGATCCGGTCAATTTTATATTTACTCAGCACGTTTTTCCGGATCACGATACGCGTAGCCGACTGACCAAGAGAGGCAATCTCCAGAAGTCCCATCGAGTTAAAAAAACAAACCACATCCCCGATTTTCACATCGTCATACGTCTGGTGGATCTGTGTGATGTTGCTCGAAGGCAGGGAAATGGAAAAGCGTCTGTTTCCGACCGCTTTGTCGAATTCTTCCTTTGTAATGCTGGTAATCAGGTTGCCAAAATCATCTTCATAGAGCACCATTCCCTGCAGATTGCCGGGTGTACTGAAGGTTTCGAATGCATACATCTTGCAATAATCCTGCGCCGGCGAGCAAAACTCTTCGAGCGGGGCTCCCTGCAAGAGTTTCTGGGCCACATCAACAAACACATCGCGCAGGTAAAACGGATGCTGGGCTTTGCTATCGAAATACAGCTGGAACACCGGCCCATCGAATGCTTTATCGATAAGGGTCAGCGCGCCGTTATCAGGACATACAATGTAATGGCCCTTGTAGTTGGTGAGCAGGTAGCGGGTATTATCCACCGCGAGGTTGTCAATGGTTTCCGAGGAGTTAAGGAATTTCACGGCAAACAGATGAACCGTATTTTCGGGGAAATAAGGCAACACACTTTTCAGGGCAAACGCGCCTTCGCTATGGGCGTGGCGGTTTACACTGCAAGCCACGTCCACAACTTTACAATCCGGTAACCGCGAATAAATCAGCCCTTTTACCATCGCCAGGTAGGGATCGCGGTAACCCAAATCGGTAGTAATGGTGATAACTGGCATTTGCTTCGCTGGGGTTTAACCGACATTCAGAAACAGGAATGGCATCAGGAAACACCAGCTGTTCAAAAAATGTACGAACATATTTCAAAAGTAAATATTATTTTAGGCATACTTTTTAGAGATCAAGTCAATTGATTAACACGATTATTAACATAAAGAACCGACCCCTTGACAGAAAAAACGATTACGATCGATAGCATAGAACCAGTAGAGATTTACGGCGTGAACGATGTAAAACTCAATGTTATCAAAAAATACTTCCCCAAGCTCAAGATCATTGCCCGAGGCTATTCCATTAAAGTATTAGGCGAAGAAAACGAGATCAATCATTTTGAAAAGAAGTTGAACATGCTGGTAGATTACTACCACAAAAACGGCCTTTTGACCGATACGGTGATCGAGCGCCTGCTCGGCCAAACCGGCGACAATATCCTGCAAGCCAAGGAAGAAGCCTCTGGCTCTGATATTATTTTGTTTGGCAACAGCGGCATGGTCATCAAAGCCCGAACCGATAATCAGCGTAAAATGATGCAATCGGTAACGCGCAACGACATGCTTTTTGCTATCGGACCGGCAGGAACCGGGAAAACATATACTGCTGTGGCCCTGGCAGTGCGGGCACTAAAGAACAAAGAAGTTAAGCGGATCATCCTTACCAGGCCCGCCGTGGAAGCAGGAGAAAACCTGGGCTTTCTGCCCGGTGACCTCAAAGAAAAGCTCGACCCGTACATGCAGCCCTTATATGATGCGCTGTATGATATGATTCCTTTGGATAAGTTGAATCAGTACATCGAGAGCAAGATCATCCAGATTGCACCACTGGCCTTCATGCGCGGGCGTACCCTCGACAATGCGTTTGTGATACTCGATGAGGCTCAGAACACCACAGAA
>DAIUED010000101.1:0-10186 GCA_036845295.1 Bacteroidota bacterium | reverse complement strand
GCCGTTGTATGAAAAGGCAATGGAAATGATCCTGTTCAGGTCTTCATGGAACTTCGCCTCTTTTGGGAGGTAATTTTGCGAGAAATGGCGGTTGATAAATAATCCTAATTGAACAAAAGCTTCTTGTCGTTGTTTCAGGGTCATGAATTTAGTATTATATTTGTGGTCTTAAATTTACCAACACGCAAAACTAACTAAAAAATGGCTATAAAAATCACGGATGAATGCATTAATTGCGGCGCCTGCGAACCAGAATGCCCGAATAATGCCATCTACGAAGGCGGCGCCGAATGGCGTTTTGCCGACGGTACCAAGATCAAAGGAGAATACAAAGGACGCAATACCGGCATCACAGCAGATGCAGAACAGCCGCTGGAGCCTTATAGCATGGATATTTATTACATTGCTACCGATAAATGCACCGAGTGCGCCGGTTTCCATGATGAACCGCAATGTGCTGCCGTATGCCCGGTAGATTGCTGTATTCCCGACGAAAACCATAAAGAGGAAGAAGGCGCTTTGCTCGAAAAGAAAGACAGCATGCACCTGTGAGCTCCCTTTTCTTTCCCGCTTTAAAGAAAAAGCCATCACAACGTGATGGCTTTTTCGGTTTTTAGGAATTGGTAAGATTTATTTGGCCACTACAACTTTGGTTGTCTTCAACACCTGGCCCTCGCTTTTTACGGAGACCTGGTAGAGTCCACTTTCGAGTCCCGAAATATCAACAGACTGGAAGTTATAGCCTTCCAGGGCATCCGTCAATTCGGTACGCATCACTTCGCGACCAATGTTATCGGTAATCATGAGGGTGTAGCTGATGTTTTTGCTCAGGTTAAGGTCCAGATTAATAAATCCGGTGTTTGCAGGATTCGGGTAAAGGTTCATGGATTGGATGCCTGTTTCGCGCTCCGCCACACCACTTACAACGCTTTGCAGCGTGGTAGAGCCTTTAGTAGGTGTGCCTCCGTTCACGGCAATTGCGTAGGTTGAGAAAATCGGCATGTGATTGTTTGGAAGATACCATAGGTATTGATCGTTGTAGTAATCAATCACGTAAGGCATCGCGCCACCAAAATTGGTTGAGTCGCTGTAATCCTGAATCATGTGAATTCTTAATACGTTAGAGTAGGTGCCACCAGGCAACTGAAGTGTGCCGTAAGCATCCGCGGTCATAGTGGTAGTTCCCTTGCGGTAATAGTTGTATCCGCCGTTCACAAATGTAGCTGCATGCGTATCGGTATAGCTGCCTCCCATTGTAAACGGGTAACGCATCTGATCTTCCGGATCAGAATATTTAATTTGAACGGTGCCGGTCATGGTGCCATAGTTTTGCAGGGCCGTGGCGCTTGTTTTCAGAAAACTGGTACCCGAGCCTGCGCCAGCAATCAACTGAATGTTGGCATTCGGGAAAACGGTGGCGTTGCCGGCACTCACCGCCTGCACGGTATAATTGGCAGCCGAAGATACCGTTGTAGTAACCGAACTGAAATTCCAGGTTTGGTTAGCGCCGGAGCTGCCCTCACTGATCCAGGTTCCGGGAACCAGTTTGAATTGGTCGCCAATGACCATATTGGTATTGGTGGCATTAAGTGATGGCTGTGCAAGAGCGGCGAGGTTTAGCGCCAACGCGCCAAGCAGTAGTAATTGTTTTTTCATAATTGATTGATTTGGGGGTTGAATTGCTGCAAATGTAATCCATTATTTCGTATTCATAAACACATACGAAATAATATTGGCCCCCATTTTAAGTGCTCGCTCATGAGCATCCTGGCTGTCTTTGTGAATGTCGAAACTCTCCCAGCCATCGCCCAGAACGCACTCGTAATCGTAAAAACAGACCAGCCGGCCTTTGTAAATGAGCCCAAAGCCCTGCGGTGCTTTATTATCGTGCTCATGCACCTTGGGCAAGCCTTTATCGAAATTGTAGACCTGGTGATAAATCGGATGCGTAAAGGGCAATTCTACCAGTTCAAGTTCAGGAAATACTTTTTTAAGCTGTGTGCGCACAAACACATCCATGCCATAATTATCAGAAACATGCAGGAACCCACCGCCAATCAGATAATTGCGGAGGTTTTCGGCTTCCTGGTTCGAGAAAATGACGTTTCCATGCCCTGTCATATGCACAAACGGATAATTAAAAATCTCGGCACTGCCGGCTTCCACCACCGCTTGCTCCGGGTTGATGTTCGTTTTCAGATTTGCATTGCAGAACTTGATAAGGTTTGGCAACGATGTTTCGAGGTTAGCATACCAATCGCCGCCGCCGCTATACTTCAACAAACCCAGTTGGTATGATTGGGCCCCGACTGTTGTAACCAGCAGCCATACACTTCCGAGTAGCAGGAACAATCGCTTCATCATCACAACTTTTTTAAGTGGTAGTTTTTCTTTTCTTCCGCAATCGGCAAGCCAAGGTCCGAAACGGTGATCTTGTCCTTGTGTTCGGCGTAACCGTCGGCCATTACGGTAATGTCGTAGTTGCCCGCAGGTAATGCCATCACCAGTTTGCCGTTGGTAGGGTTGGGAACAAAACTCAACTCTTCCTGTGTGCTTTCGTTCACGGCTAATATCGACACAATGTATTCTTTGGGTTGCGCTGCGGAATCGCCTAACATCACTTGCCCCAAATAGAGTGTCAATTTCTGATCGACGTCGTTGAATTTTACCCTGTACAGATCGAGGTCGCCGAATCCGCCAGGTCGCAGTGCGCTCACATAGCCTACGCGGTTGTCGGGCGTCAGGCTAATGCTGCGGTCGTTGTCGGTAGTGTTCAGCGGATAGCCCAGGTTTTCGGCTTTGGTCCAGGTATTTTCTTCCGGGTTCCATACCGATTTAAATAAATCGTAGCCGCCCATCGCGTTGTGGCCTTCCGACGAAAAGTAAAGCGTGACGCCGTCGGTTGACAGGTAAGGAAAATCTTCGTTGTAGGGCGTGTTTATTTCCTCGCCGAGCTTAAATGGCTCACTCCAGTTGCCGTTAGGCAACCGGCGGCAGATGTAAATGTCGGTTTGATCTTCCCGGTTTTCGCTCCGCACAAACAACATCGTATTGCCATCGGCACTCACCGAAGCAGAGCGCTCGATCTTTTTGTTGATGTATTCAGGAAATGCCACATATTTTGTGAAAACGCCCGCTTTTTTGAAAGAAAAATAAATATCGCCGTACTTATCGATGTGGTCAATGTAAATAAGCATTTCGTTTCCATCCGCAGTGAGTCCAACCACCTGCTCGTCGAGCGATGAGTTGATTTTTGTTCCTGCATTTTCCGCTTTCGCCCACTTTCCGTTTTCCACTTTGCTCGTGTACACATCCGAGGCGTAATAGCCGTCCATTTCGAGACGAGCTGCCGTAGTGCCTTTGCGGCGTGTTGTAAAAGCCAGGAAACTTTCATCCTGCGTGATCCACGGGTAATAGTCTGCAAATTCGGAATTAATATCTTTACCAAGGTTGGTGAACGAAACATTCACCGGGTTCAGCATCAGCATCTTTGCATTGGCACAAATCTCCAATTGCCGTTCGGTCAGTTTCTTTTTTTTAGGTTCCAGTTCCTGGTATTTAGCAAATGCCTTCACCGCATCGTCGAGTTTATAACTCAAACGGTAAGCAATACCCAGGTAATACCAGGCTTCGTTGCTGGCTTTGGGTTGCTTCGTGCAGGCCTCGAAATACCTGGCGGCCTCAGCTTTGTTGATGTTGGTGTTCAGGTAGCACTGCCCGATTTTGTATAAAATATCAGCATTGTTTTTATCACTTTTCAAAAGCTCCTTATATACCGGGAGGGCCATCAGAAAATTATGGTGTGCGTAATGCTCGTCGGCGTCGGCTATGTCGTATTTTTTTCCGGGCTGCGCATAGGCAGAAAAGGTAACGATCATGCAGAATGCAAGAATAGGTCTTAACATGGCGGTTACAATTTAATAAAAAAAAGAGTTTGCCTGTTATTTTTTCTGAGAAAGTTTAAACAACAGTTCTTTTTCCGCTTTCGTCAGATTTTCGTAACCGATTTTCGAAATTTTATCGAGCAGGCTATCGATGGTTTGTTGGTGACTGGCGCTGTTAGGGCTATGTGGTGTAGCCGATGGTTTGTTTTGAACTACGCGTAGTGGCGATTTTTGTTTGAACCTGAAGAAGGACATAGTAGAAAGATCTTTTCCCTGACGGAGCATATAGCCATAGAGCAAGCCAAAGAGTACGCCGCCAAAATGAGAGATTTTTCCGCCGGTATTGATGTTGAAATCGATGATGGTGTAAGACAGGAAAATGATGAGAGCCATGTATTTGTACTTCATCTGGATCAACCCGAAAAACATAACGGGCATATCCGGGCGATAAACCGCCATGCTTGCCACAATGCCCAACATGGCTGCCGAAGCACCAAAAAGCTGAGATCCGGCAAAATTTGCCGGGAATATGGCCGACAGTATCAGCAGTAGCACACCGCCCGTAATGCCGCTAAGGATATAAACATACAGCAGTTTCCGCTCGTTGAGAAAGGTCAGGAAGATTTGTGCCGAAAAGTAAAGCAGCAGCATGTTGTAAAACACATGGCCTAGCCCGGTGTGTGCAAACATGTAGGTGAACAGTGTCCACGGCTTCAGGATAAAATGGTGCAGATTGAGCGGAAGCACAAGCTGTTCGGCCAGGAAATAACTACCAAACATGCCGGTGCTGATGTTCAGGATCAGGAACAGCACCAGGTTTACCACAATCAGGATGGTAAGTGTGCTGTGTTTTCGTAATTCATTCCTGAGGTTTTGAAACAATGGCATAGGTCAATAAAAAAAGTTTTTGTTACGCTTCCAGATCAGCATAATAATAACGCCGACGATGAGGCCGCCAATATGGCCCAGATGCGAAATATTATCGTCTGCGCGATTCATCAGAGCGCCCGCAATTTCAATCGCTGCATAAGCCGTTACCAGGTATTTGGCTTTTACGGGAATAAGAAAATAGATATTGAGGTAGGTATTGGGAAACATCATGGCAAAAGCAACCAGTAGCCCAAACACAGCACCCGAGGCCCCACGCAGGTAAGCGAACTCGCCCGTAAAATAGTTTACGCCCACCTGCAAGGCAGCAGCACCCAGGCCGCACAGCAGGTAAAAGTTGAGGAAGCGCTTTGAGCCCCAAATGTTTTCGAGAATAGAACCAAACATGTAAACCCCGAACATATTGAAAAAGATATGACCCAGGTTGGCATGCATAAACATATAAGTAATGAATTGGTAGGGCTTGAAATAGACGGTATCGATCGGCGCCAACGCAAGGTATTGTGCAAGGTCTAAACGCCCTGATGCTGCAAGCAACTCCTGGGCCGCGAACAGAATGGCATTGATGATTAAGATATTTTTAACGACCAGTGGTATCTGCTGAAACCTGCTTGGCCTGAACTCCTGATAACTCATGTCCGTTTACCGTTTAAAAAAAGCATCGAGATCTGCTTTTCCCATTTCCATTATTACAGGCTTTCCCGAAGGGCTGTACATGGGGTTTTCGCAAAGAAACAGGTGTTGCAGCATCAGGCTGATTTCCTCATCCTGCAATACCTTGCCATATTTGATACCTGCGTTTTTTGCCATGCTGATGCACATATTCTCAAATGGGTCGAGCCGGGTATCAAAGGTATTTAATTTGTAAGTTTCTAAAATACCTTCGATCATCTCCTGCGTGTTAAATTCTCCTAATTCTGCCGGCGTGCCTTGCACTACTACCGTGTTTTTCCCGAAAGGTTCTATGTCGAAACCAAGTTGCCTGAAATGCGGCATCAGGCTGTCGGTAAGTGCAAAATCGTTGGGAGTAAGCTCGATCGTTACGGGGAACAACATCTGCTGCGAAGCCGCCTGACCGTTTTGGGTACGGGTCGATACATAATGTTCGTACAAAATGCGTTCGTGGGCGCGTTGTTGGTCAATCACCAAAAGCCCGTTTTGATGCGGCGCAATGATGTACTTCAGGTACAGCTGAAAACCTTTGTATTCGGTTTGTTCGTAGGCCAGCGTGGCCTGTTGTGTTGGCTGGTTTTCCAGGTTCACTTGTTCCAACCTCAGGTCGGCTTGTTCGTAATTGGCATAGAGGCTTTCCCAGTTCTCGCGGTTATGCTTTTGCGTATCCGTTTCGGAGGGTTTGCTATAAGAACTTCCTGACGAAAACGAAGACGATGTATGAAAAGGGTTATAGTCTTTGTTGATGCTCACCTGCGGCGGATTTACCGCTTTGCTGTAGTCGATATCGAAACTCATTTCCGAGTTGAAATCGAGGCTCGGTGCCAGATTGGCCTTACCCAAGGCACGTTTTACGGCGCTGTGGAGCAAGGCATAGATCATCTTTTCATCCTGAAACTTCACCTCCGTTTTGGTAGGATGGATGTTGATATCAATGGTTTGCGGATTCACTTCCAAAAACAGGTAATAAGCCGGGTGCGTGTCGGATGGGATAAGTTCCCTGTAGGCTTCCATAACCGAATGGTTGAGGTAGGCACTTTTAATGAAACGATCGTTCACGAAGAAGTATTGATCCCCGCGCCGTTTTTTGGCACTTTCAGGTTTGCCAATGTAGCCGCTGATCTTTACTACATCGGTTACTTCATTAACCTGCACCAACTTGGTTTGCATGCTTTTACTAAACAGGCCCGAAATCCGTTCGATGAGGTTAGAGGCCGGAAGATTGTATAACTCGTGTCCGTTACTGAACAATTGGAAGTGAATACCCGGGTGGGGCATAGCAACCCGCTCAAACTCGTCGATGATGTGTTTCAGTTCGATGCTATCGTCTTTGAGAAAATTGCGGCGGGCCGGAATGTTAAAAAACAAATTCTTGATGCTGAACGAGGAGCCGGCCGGCGCCTGGCATTCCTCTTGTCTAATTAGTTTATTTCCTTCAATTTCAATGAGTTGACCAACGGTGTCTTGTTCGCGACGTGTTTTTAGCTCAACCTGGGCCACCGCGGCAATACTTGCCAGCGCCTCTCCTCGAAAGCCTTTGGTATGCAGGTCGAAAAGGTCTTCTGCTTTTTTGATCTTAGAGGTGGCATGGCGCTCAAAAGCCATGCGTGCATCTACAGGGTTCATGCCCATGCCGTTATCAATTACCTGTACCAAGGTACGACCGGCATCCTTTACGATCAATTTAATATCTGTCGCCCCCGCATCAATCGCATTTTCAAGGAGTTCTTTTACAATGGAGGCTGGTCTCTGAACCACTTCACCGGCAGCAATCTGATTGGCAACGCTTTCGGGTAAGAGGGTAATTACATTTTGCATGGGCATAAAGATAGGGCTTTCGTTGGCTTATGGCACAGGGCCTCATAAGATAACTATTAATAGTGATTTTTTGTTTTTGGGGCCAAAAAATATTCAATTAATTTTTAAAACATGAAGAAAATTTATATATTTCCCGAAAAATCTACAGGTTATGTCGATAAAAACCAAAGCTTCATCAAAAAACAAAAAGGCTCCGCAAAAGAAAGCAAGCACCAAAGCCGACTCTCAAAAAAGCAGTAAAAAGGTTGCTGCGAGTAAGAAAGCGGCCAAGGTTTCGAAGCCCGTGACGGTGTCGCGCAAGGCATCGCCCAAAACGAAGCCGGTAACCGCCGCAAAAAAGGCGGCGAAAGCACCTGTGAAAAAATCGGCAACTGTAGCAAGTAAAAAGTCTGCTAAAACAACGAAAATCATCGCTAAAAAGGCTTCTCGCCCAATAAAACCGGTGACAAAGGCGGCTGGCAAAAAGGCGGTAAAAAAAGCGCCAGCCAAACGCCTGCCTAAAGTTGCACCTAAAAAAGCAACGTCTAAAAAGGCTGCTCCGGGTACAGCCAAAGCAAAAAAAGCGGTTGTCAAGGCCAAGCCGGTTAAAGCAAACAAACCTGTAAAAACGACTAAAAACGTAAAAACACAGGCAAAGGTGTCGAAACCGGCAGCAAAGGCAGCGGTGGTTTCTGTAAATAAAGCCAAGAAAGCGGCTCTTTCGACGCCGGTTACCAAAGCGCAGCCTTTATCAGGTAAATCAAACGCCAAACCGGTGAATCCGCCGGTAGCCAAAGAACAGAAAAGCCCTGTAGCCAAGGTCGTTGCGCCCAAAGAAAAGCCGGTAGTGAAAAAATCGATCGTTGCCCCTATTACATTCCGTCAGGAAGAAACTGCGCCGGTAAAATTCATAAAAGAGCCTAACGGCAAATTCGAGATGGAATTTGTGATCCGCGCTTCGGAAGATATGGTGTTTGAATTTGTGAGTACAGAAAGCGGCCTCTCTGAATGGTTTTGCGACGATGTAACCATTCGCAATGGTATATTTACATTTATGTGGGATGGTCAGGTACAGCAGGCCAAGTTGGTGAAAGAACTGCCGCCATCGTATATCCGCTACCAATGGCTCGACAAGAACGATGGTAGCTACTTTGAGTTCAAAACCCAGAAAGACGAGCTAACCAACGATATTTCCCTGATTATCACTGATTTCGCCTCTGATAAATCCGATGAAGAATCAGCGCGGCTATTGTGGAATAGCCAGGTGGATAAATTACTTCACGTGCTGGGATCTTTCTTTTAATAACTGAAAGCGTCGTTTCGCCCAAATCGCCGTTACTTTTAGCGGTTTTGACCTATATTTGTGATATAACTCTTAAAAAAACTTAAACGCATAGAATAGACTCTACTTAAATTTTTTCTTAGTAAAATCTAATTGTAGTTCATGTCTATGCAGTTTTTATCTGATAACGAGCTGGTTCAGCTCTATATGAAAGGTAACGAAGAGAGTCTTTCTATTCTTATTAAACGTCATAAGCGGCGTATTTTTTCTTACATCTATCTTATTACCCGTAACAAAGAACTCTCGGAAGACGTGTTCCAGGAAACCTTTGTAAAGGTGATTCAAACGCTTAAAAGGCGACAATACAACGAAGAAGGGAAGTTTTTGCCCTGGCTGCTCCGGATTTCCAAAAACCTGATCATCGATCATTACCGGAAGGCTAAAAAAATGCCGGGAGTATCTTGCGTTATCAACGACGAAGGCGAAGAAACCAGCATTTTCGATATTATCCCTGAAAACGACAACCCACGCGATACCGCAGAAGCCAGGCAGCTAAAAGGGATGATTCGCGGGCTAGTGAACGATCTGCCAGCAGACCAGCGAGAGGTGGTTGTGATGCGGATGTATTATGACATGAGTTTTAAAGAAATTTCCGAATTCTCGAATGTTTCCATCAATACCTCGCTCGGGCGAATGCGGTATGCGCTGCTAAACCTGAAGAAGATGCTCGAGCAACGTAAAACAGAAATTTTTATTTGATTGCCCTTGGTTTTTGTTGTTAAAAAACCCCCACTATTGGGGGCTTTTTATATTTAGAATAATTCTAATTAATATTGGTTTTACGGCGAATTTTCGGTTCACTAAGTAGAAGATCAACTTCGCTCAGTATAGCGTATGTTTTGTTTAAAGTAAAAATTTTATAGATGAAACGGGGTAATACTCATTTATAGTGATTTTTCATTTTCCATAACATTCCTTAACATTTGGTGAATTTTGGGAGGAAAAACTTTATTACTTTTGCGCCATAATTCTAAACCTTAAAAAATGAAAAAACAAATTTCAAAAATCGTGACAGCTCTTGCAGTTGGAACTTTATTTCTGACGGCTTGCAAAAAGCCAGCTGCTAGCTTTACTTCAGACAAAACTGCTGTAAAAGTTGGTGAGGCTGTAAACTTTACAAACACTTCTGAAGGTGATGCGAAAGCAATGTGGGATTTCGGTGATGGTACTCAATTAGAGTCTAACCAAAACATGGTATCTCACACGTATGCAAAAGCAGGTACTTACAATGTAACATTAACTGCTGCTAAGAAAAACGGTAAAAAACCTTCTGACGCTCCAGCGATTCAAATCACTGTATCAGACAAAGGAACTTCAGCAATGTTTACTTCAAAAACAACTGTACAAGCTGGAGAGATCGTATCTTTCAACTCAACTTCTGTTGACGCTGACGAATACACTTGGGATTTCGGCGACGGTATCCAAACTAACCTGACTCAGCCAGTTAGCCCGGTACAAACTCACGTTTATACACAAAACGGTAGTTATGTAGTGACATTAACTGCATTTTCTCAAAACCGTACAGTTCGCAGCACATACTCTTCTACAATTACTGTAGTAGGTGGTACTGGCGACAACCAAGTAATGGCTATGTTAGCTGGTC
>DAIUED010000100.1:0-10247 GCA_036845295.1 Bacteroidota bacterium | reverse complement strand
AACACAAATGGCGCAACGAACCACGTCTGTAACCATCTACAAAATACCCGTAGTGGTGCATGTGATGCACAAAGGTGAGCCTGTGGGATCGGGTACCAATGTGAGTGACGTGGCTATTCAAAACGCGATCAAAAGCCTTAACGAAATTTACCGTAAAGTTCCGGGTTCGCGCGGCGACGGTAACGGTGTGGATGTTGAGATTGAATTTGCGCTGGCCGTGCGTGACCCTAGCGGTAATTGTACCAATGGCATCGTGAGGGTCGATATGTCGGGCAATAGCACCTACATGAGCAGTGGTGTTATGCGGAGCACTTCCGGTATCAGCGATGCCTCGTTGAAAGCGACCAGCTTTTGGAATAAGACAAAATACTATAATATTTGGCTGGTATCGGAAATAGATAACAATTCAGGTGGAACAGGGGTACAAGGCTATGCATATTTCGCATCAAGTCATGGGACAGCGCAGGACGGTGCTGTGATGCTGGCAAACAATTTCATTGGTGGTACTTCAACAACCTGTGCACATGAGTTAGGACATGCTCTTAATTTGTACCATACGTTCGAAGGAGACGGTGGCGGAGCGTCTTGCCCTTCTAACCCCAATGGATGTGGATCGGGCGTCGGCGATTGTTGCAGCGATATTCCAGCGCACATTCAAAGCGCCAGCGATTGCGTGAGCGGTACGAATAGCTGTAATGGCACATCACGCGATCTGTTCATTCATAATTACATGGACTATTCTTCTGACGTGTGCCAGAATATGTTTACCGCTAACCAGAAAACACGGATGGTAACTGCGCTTACAACCACGAGGGCTTCTTTTCTAACGCCTGAGAACGGCGGAACGAACGACGCGCTGACGCCGGTATCTGCTCCAACTGCCGACTTTTTTGTGTCGGGCCAGGTACTCTGCGGGACAGGACAAAGCATTAGTCTCCTCGATAAGTCTTCTTGCGTCGCCAACTCATACATTCCGGCCTCGTCTTATCCAAATGTTACGTATTCATGGACGGTTAGCAATGGCACCAATGTGTACACGTCTTCCGCTCAAAACCCAACCATTACTATTACGAATGCAGGAAGCTACACTGTAACGCTTACAGTAACCAATGCACTTGGCAGTAATACTGTTACCAAGCCTAATGCCATCATCGTGCCTGCCTCCGCACCTGTAAATGGTTGCACGCCAACGTCGGCTAACTCCGGGAATACCGGTCAAACCATTTGCGACGTGCAGTTTAATAATATCAATGCGCCGTCGGCTACTATAGGCAGCGCAGCATATACCGATCTTACCTGTACAAGCAGCACCACGGTAACCGCGGGGAGCAGCTACCCTCTCAAGATCACCGCACTTGGTATTAACTATGCCGAGTACTTTGAGGTTTACATCGATTACAACAATAATGGCGTGTTTACCAATCCTGGTGAATTGGTGTTTTCGGGCAGTACGCCGGCTAACTCGATCAATACCTTCACCACAAACGTTAGCATTCCTACCACAGCCGTTCAAAATACATTGCTCCGCATGCGTGTAATGGGTGAAGCGAATGCCGCACCTACTGCTGCCAAGCGTAGCTGTACCGGATCGTTCTTTGTTGGAGACGTTGAGGATTACGGTGTATATATCAAGCCGGTTCCTTGCTCGTCGCCGTCTATTACAGCTACAAGTGGTGCATCGCTTTGTGGCTCAGGGACAGCGTCTGTTACTGCAACGGCAAGCGCCGGTACGGTAAACTGGTATGCGACTTCCACTGGCACCACATCGTTGGCTACCGGTACCGTATATACGACGCCAAGCCTCACAACGACTACTACTTACTATGTTGATGCAACCAACAGTGGTTGTACCACGCCCGTACGAACTGCCGTCACCGTAACGGTAAATACACAGCCTGTGGTTACAGTGTCGCCTTCGGGTTCGGCTATTTGT
Organism: Bacteroidota bacterium; assembly: GCA_036845295.1. Classification (GTDB taxonomy): domain Bacteria; phylum Bacteroidota; class Bacteroidia; order B-17B0; family Aurantibacillaceae; genus UBA4416. Next base: position 8,314 of record DAIUED010000100.1, on the reverse strand, counting down.
GCCGGACAAACAGCAACGCTCACCGCGAGTGGCGCCACGACGTACACCTGGTTGCCGTCTGGCTCGGGTGCAAGTAATGTTGTGAACCCTTCCACAACCACCGTTTATACAGTTACCGGATCCAACGGGACGTGTGTAAGTGCCGCTACCATGGCAACAGTTACCGTGAATGCGATCCCGGTATTAACGGTGAGCCCAACCGCTACTACCATTTGCAGCGGCTCTACGGTAACACTTACTGCCAGCGGCGCAAGCACTTATACCTGGCTGCCTTCAGGATCCGGCGCCATTAATGCAGTTAGTCCTGTTTCAACGACAATATATACTGTTACAGGTTCAAACGGAAGCTGCAACAGTGTTGCCAAAACATTGACAGTGACTGTCAATGCAGCGCCATCGCTGAGTGTTACGCCAAGCAATACCACCATCTGTAACGGGTCTACCGTGACACTTACTGCCAGCGGTGCTGCCACCTATACATGGTTGCCGTCCGGGACAGGCGCAACAAAATCTGTGAATCCTTCGTCAACGACAGTTTATACCGTTACAGGAACCAGTTCAGGTTGTGTGAGTGCTCCAAAAACAGCAACGGTTACGGTCAATGCAGTTCCTGTGTTGACTGTGAGCCCTACTGCCACGACGATTTGTAGTGGTGCTTCTGCTACGCTTACCGCCAGCGGTGCTACAACCTATACCTGGTTGCCTTCAGGTTCGGGTGCTACCAACGTGGTCAGTCCTTCATCGACGAGTGTTTACACCGTTTCCGGCTCAAATGGAAGCTGTAACAGCACGCCGGCTACTGTAACGGTAACTGTAGGTGGAAGTGCGCCAAGCATCAGTGTCACGCCAACATCAACAACGTTATGCAGCGGAGCTTCGGCTACGCTAACCGCCAGTGGAGCTACAACATACACCTGGCTTCCGGCAGGGTCGGGTTCAAGCAATGTGGTTAGCCCTTCTTCTACAACTATTTATTCAGTGAGCGGATCTTCGGGCGGTTGTGCGAGCGCCATCAAAACAGTTACCGTAATAGTTACTGCCACGCCTTCCACGGCTGTCACAGCTTCTTCTGGTACTTTATGTGCGGGTCAAACGGCAACGCTTACCGCTACCGGGGCGAGCAATTATGCCTGGCTTCCAGGCGGGCAAACAACATCGGCTATTGGCATCAGCCCTTCAACTTCTACAACCTACACGGTAACTGGTTCCAACGGTGGTTGCAGTCTCAGCAAAACCATCACGATCACAGTGAATGCCGTGCCTACAGTAACAGCATCGCTTACCAATACAACGATTTGCAGTGGTACATCCGTGACCGTGAATGTTGGCGGAGCTTCCAGCTATACATGGTTGCCTTCCGGATCCGGATCGTCAAGCGTTTTAAGCCCTTCTGCCACAACAGTGTACAGTATTACCGGTTCCAACGGTTCCTGTGCCGGGGTTGTACGTACGGTAACTATTAATGTCACAGCAACGCCAACTATCGGCGTTTCTTCATCTTCTTCAACCTTGTGTGCCGGCCAGAGTACAACGCTCACGGCCAGTGGTGCCACTTCGTATGCCTGGCAGCCGGGCGCACAAACCATCGCAGCTATTGGTGTCACGCCTTCCTCGTCAACCGTTTACACAGTTACAGGGTCTAACGGAAGTTGCAGCGCCAGCAAAACAATTGCCGTCACCGTCAATGCCATTCCTACCTTAAGTACGTCTGTGACCAATACTGCTGTGTGCAGCGGTACAGGCGTAACTGTAAACGTTAGCGGAGCCTCCAGCTATACCTGGTCACCTGCGGGTTCAGGTTCATCAAGTGTCCTGACTCCCTCTGCAACAACTGTATATAGTATAACAGGCAGTAACGGTTCTTGCGTCAGCGCGCCAAAAACAGTAACAGTCACTGTAAATAACACACCAACGCTTGCCATTTCTGCATCTTCATCTACTATTTGTTCAGGGCAGTCGGCTACACTAACAGCCAGCGGAGCCGGCAGTTACGCGTGGTTGCCGGGCGCACAAACCACTGCTGTTGTCGTCGTCAGCCCTTCGGTAACAACAACTTATTCCTTAACAGGGGCTAACGGTGCCTGCACAAGTTCTACCATGATCACTGTGAACGTAACCGCTACCCCAACGCTTGTCACCTCTATTACCAATACCACCGTGTGTAGTGGTACGCCTGTAACAGTAAGTGTTACCGGCGCTATCTCGTATAGCTGGATGCCTTCGGGCTCTGGTTCGATGAGCTCTTTTACCCCCTTGGCAACAACCGTTTATACGGTTTTAGGAACTTATGGTGGCTGTACCGGGGCACCAAAAACATTTACCATCCAGGTAACTCCTAGCCCAACACTGAGCATCGGTACATCCACTGCTTCGTTGTGCGCCGGCCAGTCGGCTACATTAACGGCTTCCGGAGCAGGTTCTTATCTCTGGCAGCCGGGTTCGCAAAGCGGCGCATCGGTTGTTGTCACTCCATCTGTAACTACTACTTACAGCGTAACAGGTACTTCGGGTGGTTGTAGCAGAGTTGCGAGCATTCTTATCAGCGTTTCACCTTCGTCGTCACTTTCTGCGTCAGTAAGCAACACAACGGTATGCAGTGGCACGCCGGTGACGGTAACTATGACAGGCGGAAGTTCTTACGTATGGACCCCGGCCGGTTCAGGCTCTTCGAGTACGTTTTCGCCGTTATCTACAACTGTATATACCGTTACCGGAAATGCAGGCTGCGGATCGAACGCCGTAACCTTTACCATAACAGTAGTTCCGGCGCCTTCACTTACAGCGTCTGCACCTTCTACGATTTGCGCCGGAGCCACCACCACCTTGTCGGCCAGCGGAGCTACCAACTACAGCTGGTTGCCAACTACAGGCTTATCTTCAGCTACGGGCAACACCGTGATTGCATTCCCGGCTTCGTCGCTTACCTACACCGTTACCGGTAGCAATGGTGCTTGCTCAAGTACTCAAACTATTCCGGTGTCTGTGGTATTATGCGTTGGTGTCGAAACGCTATCCCAAAACAATGCGCTGATTGTATTTCCAAATCCAAGCACCGGCTTGTTTACTGTGTCGAGCCCGGGTAACACCGGTAGCCTCGCGGTTGAAGTCATGAATACCCTCGGCCAGACTGTCCTCTCGCAAAGTAGCAAAGACGCGGAAACGCTATCAGTGGATATGGGCAGCTATGCACGCGGGGTTTATTACCTGAAAGTTCAATGGAACGACGGTTTCAGGTTGGTGAAAGTGATCATCGAGTAGAACCGCTTCTTGACAAAAAAACCTCTTCGGAATAGCCGAAGAGGTTTTTTTATGCAAATGATCGAAGGGTTCTGTTCCGTCGTCTGATAAGCCCGTTGGTGTGGATCTTATACGGCATTGAGGCGTTCCAGGAACGCGTCTTTTTTCCGGCGGCTGATCTCCAGCTGCGAATTATCACTCATGATGGCGTAACCACCGTCCACTTTCAGAAAACGCACCACGTGATTCATGTTGATGAGGTGGTGATGGTGTATGCGGATAAAGTCGTTGGCAGGGAGAAGATCTTCATAGTGTTTCAAGCTGGCCGAAACCATTAGTTTTCTTCCGCCTACGAGGAAAAAGTTTGTATAGCTGCCGTCGGCTTCACACCGAATGATGTCTTTGATATTTACGATCTCGTACGCGTTTCCGGTAGGCAACGTGATTTTGCTATAGTTGTCGTCTGCCCGCTTCAGGTTTTGGATCAGGAACTGAAGGTTTTCCATACTTGGCATGCTGGTGCTTTTTTTGGAAGTGACTTTTTCGATGGCCACTTTCAGCTCGTCGATGTCTATCGGTTTCAAAAGGTAATCGCAGGCACTATACTTTATGGCTTTCAGCGCGTGTTTATCCGTAGCAGTGGTAAAGATGATCTCGAACTTTTGACCCTGTACTTTTTCGAGTACGTCAAAGCCTGTACCGTCCGGCATGCTGATGTCTAAAAATACCAGGTCGGGTTGGAGGGTTGTGATGAGTTCTACGCCTTCAGCAACGTTCTTGCCTTCGCCCACCAGGGTGATATCCGTAAATGTTTTCCTGATCAGGTTTGCCAGCATCTCACGGCTTTTTTTTTCGTCTTCGATGATCAATGCTTTCATGGTAGTGAGTGGTTTTAGTGTGTGTGTTTATTTGGTTAGCTAAAAGCAGTTTTCAAGCAGGTTCTAAATTTAATCTTTTATTTTACATACGGCACATACAAGTCAACCTGGGTGCCGATGGGGTGTTGTTCGGTGTCGTAAAGATCGGTGATGTTTACGCTCAGGTTCGACTGCTGCATGTGGTTAAGCAGGCGAAGACGGTCTTGTGTGATCTTCATGCCCAGTGATTTATGTTTCAGTGAAGGTTGCAGGCTTTTCAAAGCCTTGGCTGCATCACGGCCAATGCCGTCGTCGATCACCGAAATTTTGATGAACTGGTTCACCAGGCTCATCCGGATCAGGATGTGGCCGTTACCTGTTTTGGGGTTGATGCCGTGCAGGATGGCATTCTCTATATACGGTTGAACCAACATGGGCGGTATTTCGTCGTAATCGCCATCAATTTCTTGGCTGATGTCGATAGAGTAATCGAATTTGTTGTCGAAGCGCATTTTTTCCAGCTCCAGGTATAGCTTCAGGGCTTCCAGGTCCTCGTTGATCGTCACGGTAGGTTTATCCGAGTTATTGAGAATAAGCCGGATAAGTTTAGCAAATTTGTTGAGGTACTTTGCGGCTTCTTCACTTTTGCTATTCAAAATATAATGCTGGATGGAATTAAGTGAATTGAAAACGAAGTGTGGATTCATTTGTGCACGGAGCGCTTTTAGTTCAGCTTTGGAAACCTCGACTTCCTGTTCGAAGCGCTCTTGTTGCTTTTTATTGAGCTGATTGAGCCGCACACGAAACACCAGCACCAGGGCACCCACGGCAAAAACCAAGCTACCCAACATGAACCACCAGGTTTTGTAGAATGGCGGAAGGATCTCGAAAGAAAACGTTGTAGGCTCTATGTTCCAGATGCCTTCGTTATTACAGCTTTTTACCTTGAAGGTGTACTTTCCTGGCAGGAGATTGTCATACTTCACAAAATTGATATCGGTATAAGGACTCCAGGTTTTGTCGAATCCCACGAGTTGGTAGGTGTATAGCACTTTGTCGGGATTGGTCAAACAAATGCCAATAAAATCAAAGCTGATGTTGTTGAGTGAATAGGGAAGGGCAGAACCATTGGCAAGAACCGTGTCCTGGAAATCGAGTTTTATTTTGGTAATGTTGGTCCTCGACAGATTGTCGTTTGGGATGAACTCTTTCGGTGAATATTTGATGAGCCCGTTCACAGTTCCAAACCAAATGGTGCTGTCGTCGTCTTCATAAATGCCATGAGTGTTGGATTCTACGCCACTAAATCCATCGGCCTTGCCATAGGAGAGAACATCGATAATTCCCAGATCGAGTTTTTTTACATCAATGCGATTGATGCCCTGGTTGGTTCCAGCCCATAGGTACCGGTTGTCTTTGGTAAGCCGGATCGTGTAAACAAGTTCGGAGCTAAGGCCTTCTTTTTCGGAAATGATCTTATAACTGTGTCTATGCGGATTAAACATTAAAACGCCGTTGAGGGTAGCCGCGTAAATATTGCCTTCGTTATCTTTGCATAAGTCGAGTGCGCTTTGCACCGGCTCTGGAGAGGTAATTGCCTGTCGTTTGAAAACGTCGCCCTCTAATTTGAAAAGACCAACGAGGTATGTTCCTACCCATAGGTCGCCGCGCGAATCCTCCACAAAACTCCAGGCTTCAAAACCGTTCTTGTCGATACTTACCGCAGGTAATGCATAATGCTTGGTTTCATACGTGGCGCCTTTTTTTCGCATTGCCGTTACGCCATTTCGCCCGCCTACCCATATGGTATTTTTACTGTCCTTGTAGAAACAATTGATCGGCGCTTCCTGCTTAAAATCACTGCTCTGACCAATGTGGTAAAATGCTTCGTTTCGTAAAACGGAAATGCCTTCATCGGTGCCAAACCAAATGCTGCCATCATCCATGGGCATAATACTTGCCACGCGGTTGTTGAGCAGGCCTTCTTTGGTACTGTAGTTTTTGAAAAAGCCTTCCGAAAACCGGTAAACCCCATTCGATTCGGTACCAACCCAAAGATTCTTTTTGGCATCCCGTACAATCTGGTAAATGAATGCGCCACCCAAGCCGTCTTTGCGGTCATACACAGTGAAGCCTTTTCCGCGGAACTTGTAAAGTCCGCTGTGTGTGCCTATCCATAGGTTATCTTCATAATCGAGGAGTAGCGTGCGGATGTGGTTTGAGTTATTGTCGTAACTGATGGTATAATACGAAAACTCTTTTCCGTTAAAACTGATGAGTCCGCTTTTGGAGCCGATCCAAACGGTGCCATTGTCCTGATAAAGTACGGCACTGATGTTTTCGTCGATGAGTCCGTTGCTCACATGAAACACGTTCCAGTTACGTTTCTCCATGTTCATCAGGTACAATCCATTGTCGGTTCCAATGTATATGTCGCCCGCCGGACTGATACGCGAAATGCCGGTGACGTTTATATTTTCAATCAGCAGCTCAAACTCTTGCCGGGCTTTTTTTTCGCGGTACAGGCCTTTACTCGTGCCTACCAGCACACCATATTTTTCGGAATAAAGTAAACAGGTAATATTTTGGTCTTTAAAGAATGGCACCTGAAGTACACGCTTTCCGTCCCAGATACACAATCCCTTGTTGGTACCGGTCCACAAGCCTATTCTCGGATCCAGACAAAAGCTCGTTACATAATTCGAAGGCAAGCCATCTTTTACATAGTAATTGCTGATTTGGCCATCTATTTTGTCGATAACACTCAGTCCATCGATGGTACCTACAGTGATAAAATGGAACTGGTCTTCGATAATAGCGTTGATATTGTGATTGGCCAATCCGTTTTTGGGTGAGTAGCTTTTAAAGGTTTTGCCGTTGAACTTACTGAGCCCGCCATAGCCGCCACTCCACAGGTAGCCTTTGCTATCCTGAAACATGGCAAAGATCTGCACATAAGGCAATCCATTCTCAACCGAATAGTTTTTGAAATTATACTGTTGCGCAGCAGCCGGTAGCGTCAACAGCGCTGCCAGCCAACATAACAACATTTTATATAATCTCCTTTGCATAGCTTATCGCTAAAATATCAAATATAAGGTGCTTTTTCCAGTTCTTTTTGGTAAATGGCTGCTCTCAATCCATAAGTGGTCATATTTTTGACCCTTGGTCGTATTTGCCTGTCAAAAAGGCGTAGATCGGGTAAACCTGACAAATAGCACGATGAATTGCCTGAAAAATTGGCCGATCAAACGGATATTAATTAATAATAATTATCACCGGCTTAATGGCGTATTTTTTGTATTTTCGTTAGCTTAAATTTAAACCTAATTATGTTAACGTTCCTCAAAAAGTTTTTCGGCACCAAATCCGAAAAAGATATCAAGTCCATTCAACCCCTGGTCGATAAGATCCTGGAAATATATCCTACACTCAAAAACCTGTCGAACGACGAACTGAGGAGTAAAGTCGCAGCGTTAAAACAAAAAATACAGGATGCTATCCGGAGCGAGCAAGCCGAAGTAGATGCGATCAGGGCGCGCGTAGAAAAGGAGTTCGATCTGGATGTTGAAACCAAGGAAGGCCTTTATAAGCAAGTGGATGACCTGGAAAAAGAGATCACCGGGAAGATAGAGGAAGTATTGAATGATATTCTGCCCGAAGCCTATGCCATCCTGAAAGATACAGCACGCCGTTTTGCCGAGAACGAAGAAGTTGTTGTAACGGCAAATGATTTCGACAGGCAGTTGGCACAGACGCATAAAAACATCGAGATCAACGGTGACAAAGCTGCCTGGAAAAATCGCTGGATCGCGGCTGGTAACGAAGTGGTATGGAACATGGTACACTATGATGTGCAGCTGATTGGCGGTACGGTATTGCACCAGGGGAAAATTTCGGAAATGGCCACCGGTGAAGGTAAAACACTCGTTTCCACATTGCCGGTGTTCCTCAATGCCTTGTCAGGCCGCGGCGTGCATGTGGTTACAGTCAATAACTACCTTGCCAAACGTGATAGTGAGTGGAACGCTCCGCTGTTCCAGTTTCACGGCCTGAGTGTCGATTGTATCGATAAGCATGAGCCAAATACCGATGCCCGCCGCGAAGCCTATCTATGCGATATTACTTACGGAACCAATAACGAATTTGGTTTCGATTACCTGCGCGATAACATGGCGCGCGAGGTATCGGATCTGGTGCAACGCAAACATAATTTTGCT
>DAIUED010000099.1:7812-10248 GCA_036845295.1 Bacteroidota bacterium | reverse complement strand
AAATTTATGGGCACTCCAGGCTGCCATGTCTTTGCCGATAGGGTTCACGTGGCTGCAAAGGTGATCGGCACAACGCTCTGTCAGCTCCAGATAACGTGCATCACCGCTATTTCTATACAGTTGATAGAACAGGAAAATAGCACCGCAGGAACCTATCAGAAAATCATAGGAATCGTCGCGTGAAAGCCATTTGTTGACATAGCCGTATAACGCATTCTCAAGATTTTCCGTAGCAACCACCCCAGGCTGGAGATGCGTCATGACCTTAGCTACATACAGAATGCTCGACGGAAAATGAAAAGGACTGAACACAAAACGGGGATCAATGAGATGGCTTTTTTCATTTTTAGCATGTCGATAAAACATCGCCGCATTCGAATCGACGATCTTGGCCGCCAGCTTAGTATATTCCTGCTTTTGAAACAAATTCCCATACGCCGCAAAGGTGAGCGCAAGACCATCTGTTCCGTTTGCCAAACCCGGTCCGATGGGACCAAACGTCCAGCCGTTGTTGATGTTGATATAAGAATCGAGCAATGATACGGACGTTTCGTTGTGAAGCAGCCGTTGGTTGAGGAATCCTGCAAGGCCATGCAGAAAGCGCTCCACTTCCGGTTGATGGTAAACCGTTGTTTCGGCGTCAGCCGCAAATACCGGTGCTGGTTCCGGGTAATCCACTTCTTCAAAGATCTTCAGCGATTGTATGATTAGGTTTCGCTGCACCGCATAATCTTCTTCTCCAAGGACCGACAGCCGTTTTCTGACCTGCGCCGTATCGCTTTCGGGCGCATACTCAATCCCCAAGGGCTCACCCGAACAAGCATATACCTGGTTGATCCCGATCTTTTTGCGAAAAGCCGGAATGTCGCCGGCTTGCAACTGCCTGATCTCGCTTTCTACAATTTGCGGCGAAAAACCAATGTGTGATGCATTATGCATATTTCTGAAAAGCGCTTCACGGCTTTCGCTGCTTTTCAGGTAATCCACATGGTATGATTCGTTGAGCAGCGTGCCATAAACTTTGGTAGGGCGGTATATGATGCGGGTCTCCACTTCTGCCTCCTCCAGCGCAGCTACCTGCGCCTCAAATAATGAGCGGTTGGCGGTAATCGCAAAATACCCCAGGCGAAAGCCTTCGAGGTAATCGTCCATGTAATCCCTGATAAGTTGGGGCTTTCCATCATACCACGGCAAATGCCTTTCGGCTGAAAGTTCACCGCGGGTGTCGGCTACAGTGGCTTTAGTCTCCGGTTCTGCCGAGGTGCGCTTTTCGTTTTTATTCCTCACCGGAATATAACTCAGTGCTGCATCACTTTCACCGTCGCTGCGCATTCCCTCGTACGTATAACGCGGAATGATACCGGAGTGGATAAGCGAGTTGCGGTACTGTTCGCCAGCAACCGAATTAAACCGGTAAAACGCGTCCTCGTTTACCGGAATACGGGTACATAAACTGCATTCCAGGTCTATCAATGCGATACGGCCGTTAGTTGCAATCAGGTTATCAAAAATGATATCTTCGATCTTAAACGCGTGCGCCAATGCTGTAAAAATACCCAGACCTTCGTAGTGATTTTTCACACGCTCTGGTGCCGAACAAGGACCGATGGCAACGGCCAGCGACCAGCCGTATTCGCCGCGGTCGATGTTTTTTACAGGGTAGAAAATATCTTTCCCTAGCATGTCCTGAAACCGTAGGAAAAAAGCATTCATCTCAACATCGATCCTGAGCGAACGTGGCTTGTAAAATACCTGCTTGCCATTATCGAACAGCAAGCGGCAGGTGCATTTACCATCGTGAAAATCGCCTTCCCCAATATCAATGTGCTCCAGCAAACTACCAGGTGGTAATTCCAGTAACTCAAAATCGTCGTTAAGCCGATTCAGCACATCGCCGATGAGCTGCCTTACACGCTTATATACCGACGGCAAGTAGTCGCCCACAAGCGGGTATTCTTCAAAAAAATATTCCTGCCATTCCGGATCGTTTGAGACCTCTTCGATAAAGCCAACTTCATCCGTACACAATTCGGCATTTACAGCCACTTCTTTTTCAAAATAAATGAGGTTGGCCAGCCGGCCTTTCACACTGGATTCGATGATCACCAATAGTTTATCTCTGAACTGCTTGTGGTAGCCGAAGCGCAATTCTGATAAGGTATTTTCTACAAAACGGATGTTATCCGCTTCCTCTCTCCCCAAAAAAGAATATATATTCATATACCCGTGTTTTTATAATTTTTAAACCGGCCCGAAGCCGTCGAGCTCATTCTCCTCGTTTTACGTTTATTGTTTTTGACTGTAGCGCTTTTTCAATTCTGTTCTGATAAATGTATTCAGCTTCTGGCGATCAAGCCCCAGTTGGTTTTTGAGCGCCTGATAGAACTGATCATCACTGCTACCCGACTCCAGCAGTTTGATCACAAGCGCATAGCC
>DAIUED010000099.1:0-7802 GCA_036845295.1 Bacteroidota bacterium | reverse complement strand
ACCGCCAAGCACGTAGCGGTAATCCGTGATAGCATCAATCGAGGTATAATCAAGCAAATTATTGAGATTTACCTCCGGATGCGCATCCAGGTAAGCCGTTGTTTTCTGCAAGTGCCAGTCTAAAGACTTGCCGCGGCTCATCCCAAAACAGGTAGCCACGCCCTCGTCGAACCAGGGGTGCATGTGCTGGTATTTTTTATGTAAAACCAGGTGGATCAACTCATGCGGATAATATTCGCCCATTCCGAAGGAATAGACCGTTTGGTTTTTGGCATCTGCGCGCCCTGAGGGGTACTCTTCGCCATTATTCCCAATAAAAAAATCGAGGCCCTTTATCTTTTGCAAATCCTCGCTGCTGTCTGCAAAGTAATAATGCATGGTATCGGGTGTTATACCGAAGTTGCTCGAAAAGGCGGTAATAAACGCGCTTTGCTTAGTAGCAAGTTCTTGATCGAAAGTATGTGTTTTGGGATAACGGTAAACGATGGTGCCAATGACCTGCTTTGCCATATACAACTGATTGTTGATCGCCTGGGCATTGTAGAGTTTCAGTTGTCCGTCCTCTTCTTTCAGGTACACATGAAAAATATACTGCACGTTGGCTTTGTCGGCCTCTGGTTTAAATTCCATGAGCGAGGTAATTTTATAGTAGTCGCCGTTCTTTTTCACCTTGAGTACCTTTACGGTGGCATATCCCAGCAATTGCAGGAAATTATCCATTCCAAAATCGAGCTCGTGCCGAAGTAGGAAATACGATTTCGGTCCATAGGTTTTTACTTCCTCCCGGTTCCAATAGCGGGCACCCAAGGAGTCATCTTTCGTTTTTAAAAACGCGGTCCATACCTTCAAAGGCTTCGCAATCTGATACACCGCGGTATCGAGGTCGTAATTAATCAGAACGCCCTGCGCCTTCATTCCGAGGGCACACAACAGACACCATCCAAACATGATTTTTCTCATTGTCTTCATACAAAGCAGGCAACCGGCACACATGGCTGGTGCCGATTACCTGGGATTTAATAATTTTTAGAATGGAGTCCGCAAAAAAACTATCTGATCAAAAATACCATATAGTCCACGAAGAAAAAACACGTAATATTACGTGTTTACGATTTAATCAGTTTACGGGTCGCTTGCGCCCCTTTATCCGTGCTAAGCTGAAGAATATAAATCCCTGAAGCGCAGGCAGACAGGTTAAGCCGGATCACGTTATCGGCACTGCGGAGGCTTAGCACCTCTTTGCCAAACAGATCGAACACCCTTAGCGTGACCTCCGATCCGTCGTGGTCGTTCCGGGCTACTGTCAGGATATCGTCAACCGGGTTTGGATAAACCGATAATGCTACATCAAACGTCTCTTCACTGACTCCTACGGCATTAACGTTGGTCGAGTTAAAGAATGCCAGGCCGCCTGCATAGTTTCCGAGGATCATATCTGCTTTCCCGTCGCCGGTGACGTCATCGCAGTGCAAGAAGCAGCGGGCACCTTCATTGATTTTAAAGAGGTTGGTATCCGCGCGGTTGAAAGTCCCGGAGAGGTTTCCATCTATCTGATCGTACAGAAAAATACTACCCGACTCGCTTCCTACCATGAGCTTGGTTGTGCCGCCGGCATCAAACGCATACGGCGTGCTGAAGCCGGTGAGGAAGCCATAGCTTCTGACATCTACGTTTCCGAAAGACGCTGTTTGAAGAACAAAATTAGGCGCTGTGGTGCTGCCGGTATTTTTCCAGTAAGCCAACTTGCCGTTTTGGGAGCCGATCAATAAATCGAGCGTTCCGTTTTTGTCGATGTCATAAAGTTGCGGGTACGCAAAATTGCCCACATCGATGTTCTGGTAGTTGCTTACCGGCGCGCCAAATACGGCCGGGTTTCCGGCACCAGCTGTATTCTGAAAATAGGCAAGCTGACCGTTTGCCAGGCCCACGATCAGGTCTTTATCGCCATCGCCATCGAGGTCGCCGAACGCGGGCGCCATACCATAAAAATTGCTGGCCGATAACAATTGATAATCTTTGGTTATCAGCGAAAACGTGGGTGCCGATGCCGTTCCGGTATTGCGGTAATACGCCAGTTTCGACTTATTGACTCCACTAGTATAATAGCCAATATTGCCTACGATAATATCTTTTTTTCCATCACCATCGGCATCGAAAAATACCGGATAAGCCCCTTCGCCCAGTTCGATCATATCTTCCTGGAGGAAATTTTTCTTTTGCAAGGCGAAATTCACGGTTGGCGTGGACGAGGTATTCTGGTAATACCACACACTTTGGTAATTTTCCGATCCTGCAACCGCATTTGGGCTGGCAATTAAGTCTTTTTTCCCGTCGCCGTTAACGTCGAGGTAATACGTGCACGGAAACGCATTCATCAGGATGACGTTGGTGCTGGCTTTGTTAGGAAAATTAGGGTAAAGTTTGGTCGTATCTGTAATGTGTGCGTTGCTGCTGCTACCGCCATTTTCTACATAAAACACGTGGCTGCAGGACACGTCGCCCATGATCAGGTCCTGATCACCATCGCCGTCGCGATCGAAACACATCAGGCAGGAGCCCGCATGCAGCGGTTTTTGTCCGGCCCCCGATACGGTTTGCTGGTATTGCCTGAGGTAAGGACATTGGCTAAGGTTCACATCGCAATTGTTTTCCTGAACGTCGCCCCAACAATCATCAACCATGTCGAACACCAGGCTATCGGCATGCCCGTACAATTCTTTGCTCATGTTTTTGTGGTATTCCATCTTAATACCGAAAACCGAATAGGTCAGGATATCGAGATCGCCGTCGCCGTCGATGTCACCAATGCCGGGAATCGCAATGGAGTTGCAGTAGATATTGGCAATATTCGGCGCGCCATTAGGGTTGTAGTCGCTTCGCAACTCGGCAGACACCCGTGCGAAGTGCAGCCCGGTAGCCAGGCTCCCGGTATTTCTAAATACACGGATACCACCATTGCCATTGTAGGTAAAAAGGTCTTCCTTGCCGTCGTGATCATAATCGAAAAAAAGTGCCCAATCGCTCACGGCCGGAAAGCGATCCTGGGCTGCATAATCGTGCTTATAGCGCGTGGCACTTCCGGTACTTGTATTCAGAAATGCCCTCAATTTGCCGCCAGAGCTGCAAACCTTATCGAAAGCCACGATGTCTTTTTTGCCATCGTAATTGAAATCAATGGAAGAGAAAGAGCTGAAATTGAGGCCTCCTGCCCATGGGCTTAACATCCGGTTACCGTTTTCAAAAACGGCCACCGTGTCGCGGTAAACAGGATTTTGGGAAATAGCGCCAAAACCGAACGCAATAAAAATAAGGATGAATTTTAAACGGCCCATATCCTAACAAAAATACGAATTAAAACTATAGTTATACGCTAACTTACTAATTTCCAGGCTTAAAAATATTTGCATGATATATGGCATACACGTATATTTGCACCCTTAATTTTATTCGAATAATACCAATTTTATGCAAAACAAAGGTGCCATTAAAATTTTTGCTATTCTTTTAGCTCTAGCATGTATTTTTTATTTATCGTTCACGTGGAAGACTTTAAGCGTAGAAAGCGAAGCGAAAGAATATGCCGAAGGCATAGTTAACACTGCCAGTGTAAAAGAGGCTGCAAAAAAATATGCCAAAGGCGAAGTCAGCTACATCGACTCGGTAAAGACGGCAATTGTAGATCATTATTTGGATTCTATTAAAAAGCAACCGGTGTATAACCTGTTTGTAACCGAATACACTTACGAAGAGTGTAAAAAACGGGAGATCAACCTTGGCCTCGATTTACGTGGCGGTATGAACGTGACCCTCGAAATTTCTGTAGCGGATATCGTGAAGAACCTTTCGAACGAGAACAAAGATGCCGATTTCAACAAAGCGATTGAAGCTACTACGGCCAATCTGGGTAAAGGCAACAACGATGATTACCTGACCCTGTTCGAAAAGAAATACAAAGAAATTGCACCGAATGGCAAACTGGCTCCATTATTCCAGACACCAGACCTGAAAGGAAAAATTGCATATAACGCGAGCAACGCCGAAGTAATTACCTACCTGCGCACCGTGGTAGATGAATCCATTTCCAACTCCGAAAAAACATTCCGTTCCCGTATCGACCGTTTTGGCGTGGCACAGCCAAACATTCAGAAATTGGGTAATAGCGGACGTATCCTGGTAGAACTTCCGGGTGTGAAAGACAAAGAACGTGTTCGTGAACTGTTACAAGGTACTGCGAACCTCGAATTCTGGGAAACTTATGAAAATACCGAGATCGGCAACCTGCTGATGGGTGCCAACGATAAATTATCGAAAGCCCTGTACCCTGATTTCATGGCTTCTATCGACACGGCTAAAACAAAAACAGCGGTTGATACCCTTGCTGCAAATACAAATACAGTAGCCGATAGCGCCAAAGCCGGCGATTCAAGCGCAATGGCCACCGCAGCTGTTGTAGCACCAAAAACCGGTACAACCGTTCCTACGTCACTCGACACCTTCCTGCGTAAAGTGCCATTGATATATGTTGGCAACTACCCTGGCCCACTGAAAGCCATGGTTACCTATAACCAAAAAACACAACAACCTGAGCAATTTGTAGAAGGACCGGTTGTAGCACGCGCGTATTCAAAAGCAGATACTGCTGCCGCCAATGCCATGCTCCGCAACCCTGCCCTGCGTGGCTATTTCCCTAACAAGCTGAAATTCATGTGGGGTTATAAGCCAAAAGAAGTAAAAAATGAAGCCGGTGAAGTAATTGGTGAATACTTTGAATTATATGCGATCAAAATAACCAACCGCGAAGGTAAAGCTGCCATGTCTGGTGACATCATTTCGAGCGCTAAAACCGATTTCGACGTAGAGAGTGGCGGACACCCGTTCATTAACATGACCATGACCGGCGATGCTGCCAGCGACTGGGCTGCCCTGACACGTGCCAATTCGCCACAAGGCGGGCAAAAAGGACGCTCTATTGCTGTGGTAATGGATA
This sequence comes from Bacteroidota bacterium, assembly GCA_036845295.1. Lineage (GTDB taxonomy): Bacteria > Bacteroidota > Bacteroidia > B-17B0 > Aurantibacillaceae > UBA4416. The sequence continues at coordinate 2,815 of DAIUED010000099.1, read as the reverse complement.
ACATGGTATATTCGGCTCCTACCGTAAACGGCGAAATTACCGGTGGTAGTTCCCGTATTACCGGCGACTTTACAGTGGAAGAAGCCAATGCTCTCTCGGCTGTGTTAAGTGCAGGTAAACTTCCTGCTCCGTCAAGGATCGTTGAGGAGAGCGTGGTTGGTCCTACACTGGGCCAGGAAGCGATCGACTCAAGTATGTGGTCGTTTGTAATTGCCTTATTGGTGATCATGGTATTCATGTACATGTATTACAATAAAGCCGGTATGGTAGCCAACATTGCCCTGATCGCCAACATGTTCTTTATTATGGGCGTACTGGCTTCGATGACGGCTGTGTTAACACTGCCTGGTATTGCCGGTATCGTACTCACCATCGGTTTGGCGGTGGATGCGAACATCCTGATCTTTGAACGTGTGCGTGAAGAACTCGCTCTGGGTAAAACGACGTCTCAGTCTATTAAAGAAGGTTTCAAGCATGCGATGAGCTCCATCCTCGACTCCAACGCCACGCTGGCCATTCTGGCCATTATCCTGTGGGTGTTTGGTTCTGGTCCGGTAGCCGGTTTCGCAACGACCTTGTTAATTGGTATCGGTGCTTCCCTGTTCTCCGCGATCCTCATCACCCGTGTGATCTTTGAATGGATGCTTGAGCGCAAACAAGCTATTCCGTTCGATAACAAAGCAACTGCCAACGCTTTCAAAAATGTCGCTTTCGACTTCGTAGGACGTCGTAAATTATATTACATGATCTCTGCAGTGATCATTGTATTGGGTGTGGTTTTCTATTTCAAAAATGGTGGCTTCAACCTGGGTGTTGACTTCAAAGGTGGACGTACTTACCAGGTGCGTTTCGACAAAGACATCAACACTGAAGACGTGAAACAAGCCCTTGGTAAACAATTCGAAGAAGCTGCTCTGGAGGTTAAAACCGTGGGCAGTGCCAACCAAGTAAAAATCACCACTACTTACCGTGTAGCCGACAATTCAGTTAATGTTGATAATGAAGTAGAGAAAACCCTGAAAGACGGCTTGAACACACTGAACCTGAAATACGATATCGTTAGCCAGCAAAAAGTAGGTCCAACCATTGCAACGGATATTTTATACGGCGCTTATGGGGCGATCCTCTTCTCTTGCATTGTGATGTTTATCTACATTGTGGTTCGATTCAAAAAATGGCAATACGGTTTGGGTGCGGTTGTGGCTTTGTTCCACGACGTGTTGGTGGTATTGTCGTTCTACACTATTCTGGACGGTGTAGTGCCTTTCTCACTGGAAATTGGCCAGGACTTCATCGCGGCTATCTTAACGGTAATGAGTTACACCATGACAGAAACGGTGGTTGTGTTCGACAGAATCCGTGAGCGTCTGGCGGAAAGCGGAAAAGCCGATGCAACCGGTGCCGAGCGTAATACTCTTATTAACTACGCACTGAACAGTACCCTAAGCCGTACTATTTTAACCTCCTTAACCGTATTCTTCGTACTGTTGGTGATCTTTATCTTCGGTGGCGACAGCATTCGCGGCTTCATTTTCGCCTTGCTCATTGGCCGTATCATCGGTACTTACTCTTCTCTGTGTATCTCAACCCCTATTGTGGTTGACCTCCAGGGCAAAGAAGACCATGCGACGGCCGCAAAGCCAGCACGCGCCTAATTGGGTAACATAGCTATTTAAAAAGTCCTGCTTCACCGGCAGGACTTTTTTTGTGCCTGGCATCAGATTCTCATGAGCAGAACAACACTAAAATACCACCAACTCATGAAAGATAAACGTAACATGGTCGGCCTGCTCCTTTTGGGTTTTGCAGCTGGCGCGGCAATCGGGGTGCTCATGGCGCCCGACAAGGGAAGTGAAACCCGGAAAAAAATGATGAATGGCATGAAAGACCTTGCCGGAAATCTTGATCTCAGCGCATTAAAAGACAAGCTGGCCTCTTTTGTGTCGGACACAAACGAGGAAGTGTCGAAAGATTTCTACGAGAACGTCCACTCAGCTTCCAACCCGGCGTAAGCCATCAAGCTGCGGCCGTAGCCTTTCCGACTATGGCCGCAGCATTTGTGGAAAGCAATCCAGGATCACCTTTGTTTTACTGAAATTTTCCCAAAAAGCAGGTCAACCCGCCGGACCACACACCTGGCGGTCTTTAGATATTTTCTGAAATCTTTCCGGAGGATATCCTATTTTCCTTCGTACCTTTAAGGTTCGATGATCCTGGAAAGCCTATCCCTAATCAACTTCAAAAATTACGACGAAGCGCAGTTGACATTTTGCTCAAAATTCAACTGTTTTGTTGGTAATAACGGTATGGGCAAAACCAATTTGCTTGATGCCATCCATTACATGTCGTTTTGCAAGAGTTTTTTTAATGCTTCCGACAGCCAGAATATCAAATACCAACAACCCTTTTTTGCGATCCAGGGCTGGATCAACCGCAATGGCGAAACCCACGAGATTTATTGCGGAGTGAAGCGCAATCACAAAAAGCAATTCAAGCACAACAAAAAAGAGTATGAACGCCTGTCGGAACACATCGGCCTCTACCCGCTGGTGATGATTTCGCCGTCGGATATTGAGCTGATTTGGGACGGCAGCGAAGTGCGCCGGCGTTTCATGGACAGCATCATCTCACAGTATGATAAAGCCTACCTCGAAAAGCTGATCGCCTACAACCATGTGTTGCAACAGCGAAACGCGCTGCTCAAACAATTCCATGAAAGCCGCAGCTTCGATAGCGTGAGCCTCGAAATATGGGACGATCAGCTCATGTTGTATGGCGAAGGCATCATCGATACCCGGAAACGTTTCCTGGAAGA
>DAIUED010000098.1:0-10356 GCA_036845295.1 Bacteroidota bacterium | reverse complement strand
GTACCGTCGCCGGAAGGAGCACCCGGAAGCCAATCATAAGTATAAGGACCTGTACCACCCGAAACAGTTACCGTCGCGCTGCCGTTACTGCCTCCAAAGCATGACAGCGAAGCAGACGCCGCACTGATGGCGAGGGCTGTTGGTTCAAGAATTGTTGCCGATGCCGTGGTCGTGCAACCCCTCGCATCTGCAATCGTATTTGTATAATTTCCGGCCGATAAGCCGCTGGCAGTAGAGGCTGCCCCCCCGGAAGGTGACCAGGTGTAACTATAAGGCGTTGTTCCGCCGGAAACAACAACACCGGCTAAGCCATCCGACGCACCAAAGCAGGTGATATCAGTGTGAGAAGCTGTGGCGGTGAGTGCTGGCGGTGCTGTGATGGTGAAAGTTTGCAAGGTCCCTTCACAAACGGCATCCGAAACCGTAACGGTGTACACCCCTGCGCTCAGGCCTGTCGCGGTAGCACTGGTTCCCCCACTTGGCGCCCAACTGTATCGCACGGCGCCCGTGGTTCCGCTAACCTGCACAGAGGCAATGCCATCGCTAGCGCCAAAACAGGAAATATTCGTTTGAGAGGATACGGCCGGTAAAGTATAGGTTTGGATCGATCCCGCAGTGTTTTGAGTCATGGTAACGATCCAGGGAAGGTTAGAGGCGTTACAGGAGTATTGATGCAGCAAGATGCGCACATATCCGCAAAACGACGGGGTAAAATTCACCGTGGACTGCAAACCACAGTAATCGTCATTGTAGCCTATATATGCACCAGTAGCATCTTCGTACACAGTAAGTTGGGTATCGTAAGTAGGCCCGCCACCAGTACTTCCACTACAGGTGCTCACCTCATAGTTTGCACCACCCTGCACATAAGCCAGAACGTATTGCCCGCTATTGAACTGCAGGGATGTACTTAAACCAACGCCCGGTGGGGTTAACGACCCGGGTACCAAGGTGTTACCGTTCCCACACTGGGCAATCCCGACACTGGATAATAAGAAAATAAATAAACAGGTAAAAATAACTTTCATGCAATAAAATTTGACTTTAACTGCTAAATTACCTGATTTTTAGTTACAATTTGTTAAAATGGGGCAAACAGCGGGTTAATGTGTGCCAAAAACACAAAAAACAGATATTTCTACCTGGTTATTTTTACGGGGCTATTTCCTGAAAATATCGAACAGATTTTGCTGATGGGAGCGCCCAACCGGTAGCTCGGTTTCAAGTATAAGAACGCTGCTGGCATTAATCCGGGTAATGTGTTCGGAATTCACCAAATACGATTTATGGATGCGGATAAAACCGGGGCACGGCAACTGCTCCTGGAATTCTGATAAACTCTGGCGAACAACATGTCGCTTATCGCCCGTCAGGTGTATGGTACTATAATTTCCATCAGCTTCTATCCAAAGGATATTGTGATGGCGTAGCTTCATGATCGCTCGCCCTTCTTTTACAATCAGTTCGGGCTGGGCAGAAACCGACGCCGAATGCTTCGCATTGAATAATGCCAACTCCACCGCCGCCAGGATGTCTTCTCTTTTAAAGGGTTTGACGATGTAAGCGTTGGGCCGGCTGTTCTTAGCTTTATCAAGCATGGCCTTATCTGCATGAGAAGTAACATAAATAAACGGAATACCATAATTGGTATTTAGTAATTCACCAAGGTCGATACCGTTTTTTTCCGTACCGAGGGCTATGTCGGTGAGTACCAGATCTATCGGCGACGCTTCAATATGTGTGATCGCTTCCTCAACGGTTGTGGCTAGCTTCACATCCCGGACCCCTTCATTCCGAAGAATATCGGCAATGGTTTCGGCGATCAGGAGCTCATCTTCTACAATCAAAAAACTGGACAATGAAATCATGGGCATCTCATCTTACAAAATCAAATATAACGCTAAAAGATGCTCCTCGCCCGTTTTCTTCGAGGTATTTACCCTTAAGCTGACGAACCATGATTTGCACCAGCCGAAGTCCCAAACTGGCTTTTCGACTAGTACCGTCTGACGGAAGTCCTTTGCCATTGTCCGAAACGGTTAGTTTCCAGCCAAGACCACTTGGATTTTCGGCCAGCACAACCCAAACAATACCCTGCTCCATTCCTGCAAAAGCATACTTAAGTGAGTTGGTCACCAGTTCATTTACAATAAGAGCAACAGGAACAGCCAGTTTTGTGGGGAATGATACCGGCGTCACCTCCTCCCGAAGTGTAACAGGTATGGGAAGCGACCGCGCTACATCCCGGTGAAAACCGAGTACTTTATGGAGATAGTGTTGCATATTAATCTCGAGCGGCGAGCTGGTATCGTACAGCAACTCATGCATGGCCGATAGAGATTGTATGCGGGCCTGGCTTTCCGACAGGTATTCCGACAAAATTTGGTTGTCTGCATGATCGTCCTGCAAGGTCAGTAAACTGGAAATAATCTGCAGATTGTTATTAATGCGGTGATGCACTTCCTGCAGGAGCGCATCCTTCCGACGGTCTTCGTCGGCAAGAATGGTTGCTAGTTTTTTCTTATTGTCGTAGGCACGTTTACCAAAAAACAAAATGATAAGACCGAGCCCGCTGGCAACGATGAAAAACAAACGCCATTGCCGGTGTAGCTTACGATCAGACTCGAGCTTATAAACAACCTTGTCATTTTCGAATTTAAGTGCCGCCTCTTTTTTGCTGAACTCGTAACTCAGCTGTGTATGGGCCAGGGCGCGTGTTTTTTCGCTGCTAAAGATGCTGTCGCGGTGAATGATATAGTCTTTATAGTACTTAAGCGCCAACGCTGGCTTGCCAATTTTTTCATAAAACTCGCTATTGCCGAGGCTGGCTTCCATCAGGTAGTAATTGGAATGGGTTTGCCCGGCCAAAACCAGGGCATCCGTATAAGCACGCTGAGCTCGTGGATATTCCCCGGTGCCCTTGTAACATTCGCCAAGCATCACCAGGCAATACGATTGCTCCGCCTTGAGCCCAAGGGTGCGATAAATATCGAGCGCCCGCAAGAGGTACGGCAATGCCTGTTGGTATTGATTTACATTGGCGTATATGATACCGATGTTTTCGAGGCATACTGATGCGTTTTCGAGGTCTCCTTTTTTTTCGGAAACACCCAGTGCAGAAAAATAATAGCCAAGGGCTTTCTCCTGCAAGGCTTCCGATAAAGAATCGTTTCCGGCTTCGAAGGCTGAATCACACAGCAATTGATAAGCGTGGCCGATATTGCCGGTATAGAGTGCCGTCGCAGCATCGTCGCCATGCATCCTGCTGATATCGCGTGCCTGTGTGAAATAGTACAATGCCTTGGAAAACTGCCGCGTGTCGCTATAAATGGCCCCAATGTTATTCAGTTCGGTTGCTGTCTGATCAGGACTGCTTAGTTTTTCTTTTTGCTTTAGTGCTTTGAAACTAAAAAGCAAGGCTTCGTTATAGTTACCGATCTGCGAATGCGTTGAGGCGATCTGCGAGAACAACTTTGCCATGTATTGTTCGTTACGCATGGCCTCACACATGCCAAGCGCCTGTAGGAAGTAGTTGAGTGCCTGCCTGGAATTGCCTTGCTTTTTGGAGAACACGCCCATGGTTTCTAAATAGGAGCACTCGCCTTGCCTGCCAGCCCAAACCCGCAGCGAATCGCCGGACGTTTTCATCCGCTGCGCCAGCTTTAACTTAAGATCGTTGTAGCGCAGTACATTTTCAAAATCACTTGCGGCTTCGAAGGTATCTACAAGGCGTGTCAGGACACTTAGGCGGGCAGTATCGCTCTGTGTCGAGCGGTATGCGACCAAAAGCGAATCGACCGCTGATTTTGCCTGAGATCCTTTGATTACCTCTTTTTGCGCATAAAGGGGGCAAAGTGGGAGTAGCAAGCAGAACAGGAACCAGGGTCTCATTCTGCAAGATAACGAAATCAGCCTATTAAAAAAAAGATTAGCAGAGCATTTACCAGTATAAGAAACGGGATTCCATAACGAAAAGCGGGCTTGGCCGCTTTATGGTATAAGGGTGCTTTCATTCCTAAAAAAACACCTATGGCACCGAATGCAAAAGCCAGAAAAAACAACATGAGCTCTGGAACGCGCCTGCCGCGGCTTTTCGCCTGGTACTTATCGGCAGCCATGACCACATAAGCAATCGTGTTGATAACAACCAGACTGACGGCCGGGATTTTCAGGAATTCCATAACAGTAAAAAGCCCTCACCACTTGGGCGAGGGCTAGCTTTGTAAAACAGATGCTTATTTGTTTTTCAAGGCATCGCGGATCTCCATCAGGAGTTTCTCCTCGTTGCTTGGCTCGGCAGGTGCTGCAGGTGCCTCTGCCTCCTTCTTTTTGAGACGGTTAATTGCTTTGATAAGCAAGAACATCACAAACGCTACAATGATGAATTCGATGGTTACAGTGATGAAGGTTCCGTATTTAATGGCAACCTCTGCTACAGCCTCTTTTCCATCAGCGCCAACCTCAGCAGGTTTTAATACAACTTTCCATTCATTGAAATCTTTTCCCTGGATCATGCCTACCAACGGCATTACCATGCCATTGATAAATGCTGTGGTAACTTTAGTAAAGGCAGCCCCCATCACAAAACCGACGGCCAAATCGATCAGATTGCCTTTCATGGCAAACTCCTTAAATTCTTTTACAAATCCCATAATTGCTTTTTTTAAAAATTAATAACTCTATTTATTGGATCAGTTCCCTTCCAGTACTTTTAACAGCTCATCCAATTTGGGCGTTAAAATAATTTCGGTGCGTCGGTTCTTTTTCCGCGCTTCGGCAGTTTTAGCCGGATCGAGTGGGAAAAACTCACCCCTGCCCGCTGAGGTGATGCGGGTGGGTTCGATCTTGGCATTTTGCAATAAAATTTTTGTTACCGAGGTTGCCCTCATGACGCTGAGATCCCAGTTGTCTTTGATCTCACCGGCACCTTTCATCGGCACATCATCGGTATGCCCTTCTACCACGATGTTGATGTCGGTATTTTGTTCCAGCACTTTAGCAAGGTTTTTCAATGCTTCCACTCCTTTGGGCTGTACATCGGTTTTCCCGCTTGCAAACAATAACGACTCATCCATGCTCACATAGACTTTGCCGTTCTTCTGAGTAATGGTAAGGCCTTTATTTTCGAAATTAAACAAGGCATCCTGCAATTTCTTTTTAAGGTCGGCGGAAGCCTCGTCTTTCTTACGGAGTACTTCTTCCAATTCATTCACACGGGCTTCACGTTTCTTCAGTTCGGCCGATAGCTGATCGAGGTCTTGTTGCTGCTTGTTAAGACGTAACTCAAGCGCTTTAAGTTCGTCTTCTTTTTTCAGCAATTGTTCCTGGGTCATCTGAAGTTTGCCGCTAAGCGCCGCATTATCTTTTTCTGATCCAGCCAGCAGTCGATTGTATTTATCGAGCAACTGATCGTTGACCATGTTCAGCTTTTCGTATTTGCTGTTCAATAACCTGAGGTTATTGCCTATAATGGCCGTATCTCGCTGCAGACCCATCAGTTCTTTTTCATCTTTGGCCAATTTCTCTTTGGCTTCGGCCAATGCAGCTTCACAATCCTGGCTTGATTTTTTGGCCGCCGAAAGCGAAGTTTCACAATCGGTGAGCTTTGCCTGGGTTTCTTCCAGTTTCCGTTGAGGCACGCAGGCACTTGCTATCAGCGCCAGAGCGCACAGGTTTAAGTAGATTTTTTTCATAGTCAGGTCATCCATGCCGACGCCGGAAAAAGTCCCTCATGGGCATGGTTTTGCATAACAAAAATAAAGGGATTAGCCCAAATGCAGAAAAAAGGCCCGATGACTTATTAACAACCGGTTTTTCCTAATTATTTAACAGAAACAGCCGCTTTTTGGATTCTTTCGGCAACAATACCAGCCAACTGCGCCAGGTAAGTATTCACGATTTTGTGCGGATTATTCACCTGTACAGGAAGTGCTACTTCGGCAATGCCGGAGTTAATTTCGCGGGCGTCGTACGTATATACCGTGTAATGAAGCACAATGCGGCGCGATGCTTCGGTATTCATGCCCGTAGCCGCGCCGCTCAGGGCTTTGATATCAAGCTCGTTGATAAAAAGGAACAGGTCCGTCTTGTATTTTCCATAGAGATATGGTACCAGCGTCGCGTTTTTAATTTTGGCATTCATAAACCGCGCATCATTGTTACTCTCTACATTCAGCTGGCCTTTTTCGATCGCCTTTTGCTGTTTTTCCTTCTCAGGTGCTTTGTATTGTTCCTGGCTCGGCACTTTCTGGTATTGGTAGGTCAGGTAACGGTAAATGTCCCCAAGGTCTTTCCGTGTTTTAACCGTATCGTCAAGCAGGTCAACAACTCCCATTTGTTGTTTAAGTTTTTTGTAAAGCTGCTCGTTCATGCCATCGCGCATGAGTGCTTTGATTTGCTTACCGCTAAGATTCGACTCTTTGTTTATCTGAAAATCGATCTCGCTCAGGTACATGCGGTTCTCAAAAGGAACGATCATGATCTTGTGCTTTCCAGCAGGTACCGGTGCCGGCGTTCCTGTCGATGAGCCAATGGTTTTGTCCTGGCACATCAACGGCAGATGCAACATACACAGTACGAAAAACAAAAGGCTTTTGTGCTTGTATTTTGTCACTGGCTGTTTCATATACATTCGTCTATAACGGTCGTTTGAAAAAAAGTCACTCATACAACTTTAAAACACAACATTTCTCCTTTATGATCTTTTCAAAAATCAATCCAAACCGAAGCCCTGAACCGGCTGGTAAGGCATCTCTACCTGAAAAAATGCAGGAAATCGTTCAGGTTGGCGTACAACATCAAGGTCAGTAAAATAGCCATCCCGGCATATTGAGCGTATGTGAGCACTTTCACACTCGGCGCCCTGCGGGTAATCATTTCATACAAAGTAAACACCACGTGGCCGCCGTCGAGCGCCGGGATCGGAAGCAGGTTCATGAAAGCAAGCACGATCGATAAAAACGCGGTGCGGTTCCAGAAATCTTCCCACACCCAGGTATCGCCAAACATTTTTGCCATGGTTTTAAAGCCACCAATATGCTTGTAGCCTCCAGTTTCGGGCGTAAAAATGGCTTTGAACTGGCGTACATAAAAATTCAATTTTTCGATCGTAAGCGCTACGCCTGCCGGAAAAGACTCGAAAAAGCCAAATTTGCGGGTTTCTACAGAAATCACGTTAAGTTCCACTAAATCGTCTATGGTAGCAGCAAAATGCGCATCCAATTTACCCTTGTCAGAAACTTTCACCGGCACCGATAGTCGCTGTCCTTTACGCTCCACGTTTAGCACAATGGATTTCCCGGCGTTGGCAGCCAATACCGGGAGCAATTCATCGTAAAAATTAATAACCACCGAATCGTTGACACCCACAACGCGGTCAAACTTTTTCATCGGCGCATCTTTGTTAGGTGAAGTTTCGAGAAAATCTGCGAAAATAGCCGGGCGCCGCGGACTACCAAAACCGAACTTTTCAGAGGTGGCAATCTGATCGATGAAATTCTTAGGCATGGTGATTTCCACTGGTGTACCCTTGCGGTCAACCTGTACGGTATGTCCCAATAAAATCTCAATCCTCAGATCGTCGAGGTATTTAACAGGCTTGCCATCAACCGACACGATTTTATCGCCGGAACGGAAGCCCACTGCCAGGCCGAGCGAATCTTCACATTCAATGCCATCTTTCAGGCTGTTCATCGGGATTTTTTCTTCACCCCAGGTAAACAGTACCATGGCGTAGATCAGGAATGCCAGCAATACATTAACGATGATGCCGCCCAGCATTACGATCAGCCGTTGCCAGGCCGGATGTGCCCTAAATTCCCAGGGTTCTGCCGGCTTGTTCATTTGTTCGGTATCCAGGCTTTCATCGATCATCCCGGCAATTTGCACATAACCTCCCATTGGAAACCAGCCGATACCATATTCGGTATCACCAATTTTTTTCTTGAAGATCGAGAAGTTTAACACGCCGGGCAACGGAAATAAAAAGTCGAAGAACATGTAAAATTTATCGACCCGGATTTTAAAAGCCCTTGCGGCGATAAAATGGCCGAACTCATGCAATAAGATCAGCAAGCCTAAACTGGTGATAAATTGTGCGATATTGATAAAGGTTCCCATAAAAGGTTGTATTCCTGAATAGTATTAAAATAATCCACGAATATACTAATGTATAACCAAGTAAAGGCAGGAAATTACCGATTTTAGATAATTTTAGGGCTATCGCTCCGGGAGTAAGGCCACTGGTGCGAGGTTGGTTGCATCAATCTTCTGCGTTCTTCAAAAGACCCGGCTTATTCGATCACAAGCTGGCGTACACCTTTTTTTCCTCCGGCGCGGAGTTTTACAAAATAGGTACCTGCGCTTAATGCGGAGAGATCGATGTGTTTTTGCTGCATACCACCTTGTACCGGCCGGAATGCCTCCTGCTTCACGACACTTCCCCGCCGATCAACGATGTCGATGGAACAATCTATTCCGGAAACTGCCTCGAAATCAACAAAGAGATCCGTCTGTGAAGGATTCGGATGAATTGAAAACGCTGCTTTTGCATCACGCGACCCGGGCAGGCCCACATCCGAGATGTCGTTCATCCATACGACTTTATTGACAAAGGGAGCGGTTGTTCCATCTGTCGAAACAGACACCGAAATATCAAGCAGGGGAAATTTAGAGTCTGCCGAATACCATTGGCAACGCACCTCCGTGGTAACTGCCGGAGTACCAACCAGGGTATCAGCTTTTACTGTTTTAATTTTCAGTACATTGGTATGAATGCCGTTCGGCAAAACCAGGGTACCTGTACCCTCGGCCGTAATGGTTTGCACACTGGAATAGTACGAAGGTGGGTACTGCGTAGAAGTATAAGTACTTGTAAAAACACTGCTAACGTTGTTAATGGTGCCGCTGCCGTAACCGAACGGCAAGAGGAAAAAAGGAACCGGATTGGAATTTATCTCGGCACTGCCATTAGTGTGCGCATACCCAAGGAAGCTCCTGTCTGTTGCAGAAAAATTATAATACCGGAAATAACCCCCATTGGTTTCCGAGGCTATATTGGCAGCAGAAAAGGCCGAAGCACTTGGTGTCGAAGCCACGGTGGTGTACGTTTCCGTCATACGGGTGAAAAAAGAAATGGAAAGGTTACTGTAATCCCACCACTGGGATGGACCTGAACCTCCAAATGTGACGCCTGTTGTATCCATAAAGTAATAGTCGTAACGATCCCCTACCACCGGATTTGAATTAGCGGTAATCGTATATTGTGCGCTTGCTTCTAAAACAAAGGCTATCGCGAACAGGGCGAAAAGGTATTTTCTCATGGTATTTTTGATACCAAATTTAAGAGACTTTGCAGACGACAACATACCTGAATGCAGGTAATTGCATCACGCATGGGAGCGTATTCACCTCCACGCCAGCTACCTGGATCTTACCTTCCCAACAATTCTTTGGCAAGCAACCTTGCTTCCGTATCGCATTGGCGGTAGTCTTCTACCGTTGGGGTTTTAATCAATGGCATCCGGTCGAGGCAAGAGGCTATCACATCGCTCATCTGCAAAAAGCCCACACGGTCTTCCAGAAAGGCCTGTACTACGGCTTCATTAGCGGCATTGAGCACACAAGGCATGTTCCCTCCCCGGTTCATGGCATCGAAAGCCAGGCCAAGATTGCGAAAAACGGATGTATCGGCTTTCTCGAAAGTAAGGTTCGGATACTTGAGAAAATCGAAACGTGGAAAATTGGTTTTGATACGGTCGGGATAGGTAAATGCATACTGTATCGGGAGCTTCATATCCGGCAGGCCCATTTGGGCCTTCATGCTGCCATCGGTAAACTGAACGATGCTATGCACAATACTTTGCGGATGCACGATGACGTCGATCTGTTCTGGTTTCAGGTTGAAAAGCCATTTGGCCTCTATCACTTCCAGCCCTTTGTTCATGAGGCTGGCCGAGTCAATGGTAATCTTCGCACCCATTACCCAATTGGGGTGTTTCAGAGCTTGCTCTTTTTTGACGCCTGACAAGAATTCGCGGTCTTTTCCACGGAACGGACCTCCGCTGGCAGTCAGGTATATTTTTTCGGTTTCGTTGTGGAATTCCCCGGCCAGGCATTGAAAAATAGCCGAATGTTCGGAATCGACCGGGTAAATATTGACTCCATTTTCAAATGCGAGTTTGGTGACGATATCGCCCGCTACCACCAGGGTTTCTTTCTTTGCCAGGGCTATTTGTTTTTTATATCGAATGGCATTGAGGGTCGATGCTAAACCAGCATAACCAACAATAGCCGCCAGCACCAGGTCTATGCTTTCCATTTCCACCACCTGTTCTATGGATTTTTCACCTGCATATA
>DAIUED010000097.1:0-10359 GCA_036845295.1 Bacteroidota bacterium | reverse complement strand
GCTTAGGAAAGCGATCATGACATCTTTCAATGCCGGTATTTCGCGGATCTCGCGGCAGGTATCTATGCCATCCATTTCCGGCATCATCACGTCGAGCACGATGAGGTTGGGCACTTCTTTTTTAGCAATGGTTATGGCGTCTTTTCCATTCAGGGCAGTAAACACCTGAAAGTCTTCTTTCTTTAAATTGTAACTCAAAAAATCAAGGATGTCCTGCTCGTCATCTACCAGCAAAATTTTGTAGATATTGTTATTTTCTGTACTCATAGCTTCTGTCGGCACAAAGGTATAGCGAATGCCGGTCGCTAACGTTAAATTAACTTTAAGAAATCACTTCGTTAAAGTTGTGTTTTATAGTGCAGCCAGCGCCAGGCGCGAGCTTTCGTTTAAAGGTACGTAATTTTTGCCACTTTGTCGAATCGCATACTAAGTTGATCTAAGTTTAGCATCCTCTAACTTTTGCTTTGCACATTGGTAATGTGCGGTGCTTTATTTTACGCTGTACTAAATTCTCAAAACGTCCCTTATGTATCTTCTCAAAACAACCGTGTTCCTGGCGCTGACGGCGCTGGTCGTAACCTCGTGCAACAACAAGCCAGCAACAGTAAGCCGTAATTCGGCGATTCGTATCAAAGGTTCTGATACCGAGTACCAGATGGTGAAATCGCTGGCGGAGGCCTATAGCAGGTTGCACCCTGATGTGCAGCTCGTCGTAGAAGGCGGTGGTTCTAATGAAGGTATCAAGGCTATGGTGAATGGAGAGATCGATATCTGCAACGCTTCGCACCAGATGAACGAGAAAGACCTGAAAGCGGCGGCTCTTCATCATATTCATCCCAATTCCATTATTTTTTCGGTAGATGCAGTAGCCATTATCACCAACTATAAACTCGCGGTCGATAGCCTTTCCATTGAACAGCTATCACAACTGCTCCGTGGCGAGATCAAGAATTGGAAAGAACTTGGTGCAGCTGATATGCCGGTAATCGTTTACGGGCGAAATAAGTCTTCGGGTACACAGGATTACATCAACGAGAAATTCATGAAAGGAAACCACAACGAACAGATACAGGTGATGAAAACCAGTGGCGATATTGTAGAGCATGTGATGCAAGACCCGGGCGGCATAGGCTACGTGGGCGCTGGCTTCCTGATGGATAGCACCGGTAGGCCGAACGGAAAAATTTGGGCCATGCCTATTTACATCGACGGCCACCGGGCTTATTCGCCCTATGAGACAGCCGCTGTTAAGAGTGGCGAGTATGTGCTCACACGACCTTTGTATCAATACGTGAACGGCGTGCCCGATCAGCAGATCGAAGATTTTATATTATTTGAATTAAGCGGACAAGGACAGGAAATTGTGAAGCGTTTCGGCTTCTTCCCAATCAATGATAATCAGCAGCAGATAAACCGGCTTAAAGGCTTACAGGCAGAATAACCGCGGGCAGGATGACGGGTGTTTATTATTTAATACAGAGTTTACAAAGAGTTATATAGATTAGTAGCTTATTAGCATCTTAGTTTTATGGCAATCACAATCAGGCAACTTATCGAAAAAAACAAACAGGCATTCGACCAGGGTTTTTTTATTGAATCCCTTAACCTTAGTTTTATCCTCATTAATAAAGCGCTAAAGCAGATCATTCGTGAGGATTTGAAGCAGGAACTGCTGGATCAGAAGATCAAGACGTCGGCACTCATCGGTTGTATAAAGAAAGAATTGCCAGACAATGTAGCCTTGAAGAAAAAGGTTTCGAAAAAGGTGCTCAAGGATATTGAACTGTTTTCGAAACTGCATAAAGAAATCCATAAGGAACTCAAATTTCAATTCCCCGAAAAGAAAATTGCAGAAACATCGCAGCTCGGCATCAACTGTATAGTGATTCTTAACACAAGCCTCGTTCGCATTAAAAACAACAAGGTAGAATAGCACTATTATCTTTACACTATATTCGACGAGGGCATGGTCTTATGCTATCAATGCCCTGATTTACCGGATGCCGGATTTGGTAAGTTGAAATGGCCGGTTAGACGGGCGTATTTCAATTTGGAGAGTTAATGATTCGCTAAACTTGCCTTGTCGGATGCTTCATGTTATCGACGGAACTTTGCCCGACAAAAGTGAAACCCGCAATGATTCTCGTTCCCTCTGCCGAAGCCTATGAAAGCAGCCTTGTTTACGCACAAACCATACAAACCGGCTTGTTGCCCAAAGCCAGGCATTTCACAAAGGCATTTAAAGATTGCTTCGTACTGTATAAACCACAAGATAAGATAGGCGGCGATTTTTACTGGCTCACCAAAAAAGATGATACGGTTTTCTTCGCCCTTGCCGATTGTACCGGCCATGGTGTATCAGGTGCGATGCTTTCGGTGCTCGGCATCAGCCTGCTGAATTACGTGGTGCAAAAGAATTTTAGCAACATCGGCGATTACCTTTCCGAACTGGATAAGAAGTGGGTAGAGACGTTTAACGGTGAGGCTCATGACTTGCATTTCAACAACGATTGGATGGAGATTACCCTGTTTGCGTACAATACGCTTACACGCGAATTTCAATATGCAAGTGCGGGTGGCGAATTTGTAATTTACGAAAACGGGAAGGCAAGTACCTACCGCGGTAACACGTTTCCTGTGGGCGGCTGGCAAATTGAGCAGGATCGGGAGTTTGCCAGCTACAGTGTGAATGTTAGTCCAGGAGCCAGGCTGTATTTTTTTTCAGACGGAATGAAGCATCAGTTTGATAATGCTGATCGTAAGAAATTTGGGCGCAAGCGCTTACTAAGGGCCATCGAACATTACCACGCGTTTCCCATGGACCATCAGTACGAGATGATCGAATATATTTTCAATGCATGGAAAGATACAACTCCACAAACCGACGATGTGACATTGGTTGGCATTGAGCTGGACTAAGACGGTGTGTTAATATAACGTTAAGTTAAACCGGCTGTACCGGTTTACCTTTTAACATTAAGGTAACGTGTGGGTAATAAAAAAATTAACCCGTCTTTGTTTTTTTGCGTTCGAAAAATCACAACTATGTTTCAGAAATTACAACTCATTTTTGGCTTCATTGCTTTTGCGTATGCTGTTCAGGCACAAACCGGTAAAATAGCGGGGAAGATCGTGGACGGAAAAACCGGTGAAACGCTTCCGGGCGCTACCGTGATGATTGAGGGCACTACCCGCGGTGCTTCCAGCGATTTCGACGGAAATTACAGTCTTAACGGACTTCAGCCGGGCAAGTACACCATTGTTGCCAGCTATATTACGTATGATAACAAGAAATTTGTGGACGTGGTTGTGAAGGCGAACGACGTGACAACATTTAATATCACGCTCGATCAGGCCAGCTCGGCAACGTTGATAGAAGTAGTGGTGCAGGCTGAGATGAACAAGGAAAATACGGCGACGCTTTTTGTCATGCAGAAAAACAACGCGAGTGTGAGCGATGGTATTTCCTCGGAAAGTATCAAGAAAACGCCGGATAGAAGTACCAGCGACGTATTGAAGCGCGTGAGTGGCGCCAGCATACAGGACAATAAATTTGCGATTATCCGCGGGATGAGCGACCGCTACAATGCCTCTTACCTTAATGGATCGCCGCTGCCAAGCTCGGAGAGCGATCGCCGCGCTTTTGCGTTCGATATCTTTCCGGCAGGCATTCTCGACAACCTCATTATTTTAAAAACGGCAACACCTGATTTGCCGGGCGATTTTGCGGGCGGTATTATCCAGGTGAACACAAAGAGTATTCCTGAAAAAAACAACACGAGCATTTCCATCGGCACAGGTTACAATCCGATGACCACGTTTAAAAACTTCAAGACATACCAGGGCGGAAAAACCGACTGGCTTGGCGTTGACGACGGGTCGCGTCAGCTTCCGTCATCCATTCCTTCTACCGAAGACTATTCGAAAGTATCACTCAATACTGATAAGGTAGAGTATGCCAAAAATCTTGACTACGATTGGACTATTAAGAACAAACAGGCTTTACCAAACCTCAATTTGCAGTTTACCCAATCCAACGTGTTCAAACTTTTTAAGCGCGATTTTGGTAGCGTAGCGGCAATAACGTATCTCAACAACAATGCAACAACTATTACCGATCGCCGCGAGTTTGAAGAGCAGGGGGAAATGGTTCAAAAAACCCGCGATTACAAAGACTCGACATTCATCAACACGATTCTGGCCAGCGCGCTGTGGAACCTTTCCTATAAGTTGAATGATAACAACCAGCTCGGGTTCAAAAACCTGTATTCGATCAATACCGATAACCGAACCATAACCCGTTCGGGCATAGCGGATGCCAGCGATGTGACCAACCCATTGTGGCAGCGTTCAAACGTTCGGTTTTTTACGCAGAATACTATTTACACGGGCCAGCTTAACGGCGATCACTACATCCCGAAAGGAAAAATCAAGGTAAAGTGGATCGGCGGGCTGAGTGATATTAAACGCGATATTCCGAACCTGCGCCGGATGGTGTATCAGAAATCCAGTCCTTCCGAAAACGACTCTGTAAAATATGCAGCCCAGATCCTGAATGATGCCGTTGGGCCAACCAGCGCGGGTTCGATGTTTTTTGCAAAAACGCAGGAACGCATCTACAGCCTTCGCTACGATATTTCCAAAATGCTGGAGTTTAAAAAATCGAAACATGAGATCAAGATCGGCGGCTTCCAACAGTACCGTGATCGTAGCTTTGCCGCCCGCCTTTTGGGTTACACTTACTATGTAAAAGGAAGCGCTATCAGGCCGAATACCGACTTGAGCTTTTTACCAGAGGATCAGATTTTTGCTCCTGAAAACATGGGCGTAACAAATGGGGTTGGCCGGAATACCGGTGGATTTAAACTGTCGGAATCAACCACCTACATTGATAGCTATCAGGCCTCGTCGATGTTGAATGCCGCTTACATCATGTCGGATTCACGTATCCTCGAAAAGCTGAGATTTATTTATGGTGTACGGGTGGAGTCATACATGCAATCACTGAAAACGAATAACATGGACTACAGTGTGAAAAACCAGGATACAACAGTAGTCGATTTCCTGCCATCTATAAACGCTGTTTGGTCTATCAACGATCGCACGAACCTGAGGGCGGCTTATTATAAAACAGTAAACAGACCTGAGTTCCGTGAGTTGGCGCCATTTAACTTTTACGATTTTGTTACCGATTACCAAATCTCCGGGAACGACAGTCTGAAGCGCGCTACCATCAATAACTACGACCTGCGTTTTGAGTATTATCCAAAAAAACCTGGACAGATTTTCTCGGTGTCTGCATTTTACAAAGATCTTACCAATGCAATCGAGCAAATTGCCGGTAACGGGCAAATCCGTTCCATCAATTTTGCCAATGTGCCAAAGGCAACTAACATTGGTCTCGAATTGGAATACCGTGTGTTGCTCTCTACCATTTTTCGTGCCGACTCATCGAAATTTCTCAATGCTACCACTTTATTTACCAACTTCTCTTACGTGCAGTCGCAGGTAGATGTGTCGAAGCTAAACAATGTAGAAGCCAGACCGTTACAAGGCCAGAGTCCGTTTATCATCAATGCCGGCTTGCAATACCTCGACCCTGAGTTTGACTACGGCATTGCACTGTCTTACAACTACGTTGGCAGGCGCATTGTGATCGTAGGTAATACCGATGAGCCAAATATCTGGGAGAACCCAAGGCATGTACTTGATTTACAGGTTTCAAAAACATTTAAAGAAAAATTGGAACTGAAGCTAAATGTGAGGGATGCCTTGGCGCAAAACCTTATCTACTATCAAGACATCAATAAAAATGGAAAATTTGATAGAACTTCTCTCGACGACGCTAAATCATTCCAGCATGCGTCGTCTGTCGATAACGTGATGGTGAACACCAAATTGGCTCCAACCATCAGTCTTTCGGTGAGTTATAAATTCAAATAGAAAAACGTTAACAAAATGTTACCCGGCAATGCGGTTTATTTACATTAACATAAAGTGTCAGTAAATATAAGGTAAACTCAGGCTAACCTAAAGACAAGACCGGTGTTTTTACTTTGTGCCGGTAAATTTAAAAACACTAACCATCATAAATCACATGAAAAAAATCTACACCCTGGCAGCATTGGCGCTTTTAAGCGTACCCGCCCTTGCTCAAAATGCTTTTTGGACAGCAACATCTTACAAAGGTGCTTTTCCTGTAACCGACGGACAAACTGGTACCAGCTCGAATAACTGGCTTGCTGGCTGGACGAACTGGGATCCTGAAAATACCACTTACCCGGCAACGACAACAACGGTAAATGCAAACATTACTACCAATACAACCTGGACATCTGGTAATACCTATTTATTGGTTGGTAATATTGCTGTAACACCTGGACATACATTAACTATTCAGCCTGGTACGGTTATTCGCGGCGATAAGGCATCTAAAGCATCTCTTATCATTACTGCCGGTGCCAAAATCAACGCACAAGGTACCGTAACGCAACCTATCGTTTTTACATCTAACGAAAATCCTTCAGGCAATGGGCGTGCTTCAGGCGACTGGGGTGGGGTTATCATCCTGGGTAATGGCGTTATCAATACAGCTTGTGCAACTTGCGCCACGTCTCCTAACCAAAATTATATTGAGGGTTTTGCAACTAATTTCCCTGAAATTCTTTACGGAGGAAATAACAATACCGAAAGTTCAGGAACCATGTCTTACGTAAGGATCGAATTTGCCGGCGTGGCATTGTCAACCACTCCTAACTCAGAGATCAACGGTTTAACGTTTGGTGGTGTTGGTTCAGGCACAACCATCGATCACATCCAGGTATCATTCAGCGGGGACGACTCTTATGAATGGTTCGGTGGTGCTGTGGATGCAAAATACCTTGTAGCCTTCAGGGGCCTCGACGACGATTTCGATACGGATTTCGGTTATAGCGGACGTGTTCAATTTGGCCTCATTGTAAGGGATAAAGACATTTCTGATGCAGCAGGTGATTCGAATGGTTTTGAGTCGGATAACTTCAGCACAGGTTTAGGAAGAACTCCAATTACCAAAGCCGTATTTTCAAACATTACTTCAATTGGTCCTAAACGCGATGGTAATACCGCATTACCTGCAGGCGAAAAATTTGAGCGTGCTATTTTTACCCGCAGAAACACTGCCATATCTGTACACAATTCAATCCTTTTGGGTTGGGAAAAAGGATGGCATGTGTCTGGTAGCATCACATTCGATAACTACGATGCTACAACCAGTCTCGACTCTATGGGCGTAGTAAGAAGCTGCATCATGGCTAACAATATGTTCCCGCACTTTGTGTACGATGCCGGTGGCGCAACAGCAGCTTGGTATAATACCTATGCAGGTTCTCATGCCATCGATACGGTATCTACCGTTAGCCAGATTGCCTTTGTGAATGCATTCCCTACAAATCTTGAAGATGCAAGCGATTTCCGCTTACAAGCAGCATCAGTTGCTGCCAGCGGCGCTAATTTTTCAGGTCCCCAGTTCACCGGTGGTTTTACAGGTATCCAGGAATCAAAAGCAACAGACGCTGCATTTGTAATGTTCCCTAACCCGGCAGGAAACAATACAACCCTGGCTTTCACAACCAACCAGTCATCAACTGTGTCTGTGGAAGTGTATGATGTACTAGGAAACCTCGTGTCGTTGGCGGCGCAAAGCACTTCTTTCGATAAAGGCTACAATACAATCAGCATTAATACCACTTCTTTCTCAAACGGTATTTACTATGTTTCCCTTGAGGTGAACGGCGTGAAAGAAACCAAGAAGTTGGTGATCAGCAAATAATCGCACTCTTTATACATCAAAAACGCTCCCCGCACGGGGAGCGTTTTTTTAACCACATTGCTTATAGAGCCCGAAGGCTCAGGGGTATTGTCGGAATACTCTCGGAAACCTACACGAAAATGTTCACCACAAAGGCATGAATAAGGAATTCAATATCGTCATTTGTTCAAACTCGGAACCGTCGATGAAGAAGATCGTGGAGTTTCTGGAAGAGAAAAAATATGCCGTGTCGTTTGCCAGGAACGAGGAGGAACTCTTCTGGCAATTGCACAATAACCAGGTTAGCCTGGTAATTCTTGAACTTGATCTGAAACAAAAAGACGGTATTACCATTACATCCGATATCCGAAACCTAAAAGGCATCGAACAGCCTTTTATCATTATTTTCTCCAGCAAGCAAGACGACTACATCCAGATCACAGCTTTTAATGCAGGTGCCGATGATTTTATCATTACTCCGATAAAACCTATCCTTCTCGAGGCCCGTATTTGCACCCTCAAGAAGCGCCATGCGCATTCGCTCAACAGGCAAGAGATAAAAGACGAAAACGTAAAGTTTTTCGTTGATCGCGAACAGTACCTCATTGTGACAGAAAACGGAAAGATCAGTCTTCCCAGAAAAGAATTTGAGATGATCGATCTGATGTTTCAGAATGCACACAAAGTATTTACACGGCAGGATTTCGCGAGACTTATCTGGAATGCGCCAGAGGTAGCTAATAGCCGCACGATCGACATCCATATTCGCAATATTCGTCGCATCCTCGGCAACGATATTATTAAAACGTCCAAAGGTATTGGTTATACGATTAACCGAGACGTTCTCTGAAGGTTTGTTTACCTTAATTTTTTCTGATTACAGTAATGCCAAATGCTGCGCTGGCTTCGAGAGCCTCAGCCAGCTGGTAGTACAGGAATATTGATGAGTTTTTGTTCTGGTTTCGAGAGCCTTAGTTTTTATGCTGGCTTCGAGAGCCTCAGCCAGCTGGTAGTACAGGAGAGCCTCAGTCAGCGATCAGGCACGGCTTGGGTAGGTGTCAATCAGTAGCCGAAGGGTCTCGTCAATGTTATTGGCTTTCACATTCGCTTTCAACGCCGGCTTTTTGAGCCAGCTCAGGATCTGGCCAGCAAACGAATCGTCGATGTCATCGAGTACAACAACTCCCATTTTCCGGAGAGCAGCCGAATTGCATTGTTGCTCGTAATGGTTCCGTATAGGAATGCTCATCAGCCGTTTTCCCATATACAATGCCTCGGCTGGCGTTTCGAAACCGCCGCCCGTGATCAAGCCATGACAATGGATAAGACTATTGTTGAACAGTTCCTGGTTTACGGGGTAGAAAGTGATATTGTCTTTTTGAGTGATCTCCTGTGTGCCGCTGAGAAACCAGTGGAAATGTAGATCCCTAAGTTCCGCGAATGCTTTTAGCAGACAATGTTCCTGAAAAGAAGGCAAATATACGGTAATGTGTCCCTGGTTTGTAGGAATAGCCTGCACGAAGGCTTCTTTGATAACAGGTGGCAAAACGAAGGAATCGTAGTTCTGGAAATGGAATCCAATGTGCCGGGTGGCGTGCGCGTAGTGTTTCAGGATGGTTTCGCCTACGATGCTTTTTTTATCTGGTCTGGGCGTATGCTCCGACTGGAAACTTGCCTGGTGGCCTAGCTGAACCGACGGCAGCTTTTTCAACTTACAAGCCAGCGATGTCACAAAATCGAAATCATTGATGATGATGTCGTATTGCTCGAGAGGCAATGCCGCGGCATCTTTATACATGGCTAACGGACGGATATTTTTGGCAATACTTAGGTAGTTAAGTCCACCACATTTGCTGTAGTGTAGGCTACAGCCCTTGCTGCGGAACTTAACGGGGAAATTGAAATCAAGGTTGCAGTTGTTACCGCTTACAAAGAAATCGACCTCACCGTATTTTTTGAGGTAGGGGTAGAGCTGGGTTGCCCGGCTAACATGTCCATTTCCTGTAGCTTGCGCAGCATAAAATATTTTCATAGACTAAGCCAGAATTTTTTTAACAATATCATGCTCTACTGGTGTTTCGGTGGAGTAGATGAGGTCGAGATAGTTCTTGTCGTAATGGAAGATTTCCCATTTGCCCTGGTCGTATTCCAGGGCTGTGAGATTTTCGACCCAGTCACCGCTATTGAGGTAAGTGACCTGGCCTTTATGCGTCACCACATTTTTGATTTGCGGCACGTGGATGTGGCCACACACAACATAGTCGTAGTTTTTATCGATCGCAATTTCTGTAGCCGTTTTTTCGAAGTTACTCACAAAGGCCACTGCTTTTTTAACGCTGTCTTTAACTTTTTTCGAGAAACTCATTTTTTCGCGCCCGAAGAGCTGGAGAATCCAGTTGATGAAGCGGTTGATGAGGATGAGCAGGTCGTAGCCCTTGCCGCCGAGTTTAGCGAGTAGTTTAGCTGATCCGTTGACTGATGAGTCGAATACATCGCCATGAAA
The DNA here is from genome assembly GCA_036845295.1 of Bacteroidota bacterium. Classification (GTDB taxonomy): domain Bacteria; phylum Bacteroidota; class Bacteroidia; order B-17B0; family Aurantibacillaceae; genus UBA4416. The sequence continues at coordinate 67 of DAIUED010000097.1, read as the reverse complement.
AATCCAGGCCGACTTGCCGTCGATTGTCAATAATAGTTTGTCCACAATTTCAAGGTTGCCTAGCACC
>DAIUED010000096.1:0-10385 GCA_036845295.1 Bacteroidota bacterium | reverse complement strand
TTTCCAGGAAACGCTTGTAGGCGTCGGTAAGGTACTGCGGCATGTTACAGAAAAAGATGAACGCACACGTATCTTTGATCTGGGTGACGTAGTTGATCTTAACGATCTTTCCTTTGTTGGCTGGCGGCGGGTAATGCTCGATCAGCGGGAGGAAGAACTCATTGAGTTTGCTTGTTGCGATCTTGGTGGATTTGTTTTGGTACACTTCCATTGCCACTTCGATCACTTTCATGATGCGTTGTTTTTCGGTGACAGAAGTGAAGATGATTGGATAATCCCGAAAAGGGGCGGTGCGTTCGCGGATCGACTCTTCCATCCGTTTGGTGCTCATTGAATCTTTTTCCTCAATGAGATCCCATTTATTAACCACGATCATAAATCCCTTGTGGTTCTTCTCGATCAGGTGAATGATGTTGAGATCCTGGGACTCTACGCCCTGCGTGGCATCTACCATCAGCACACAAACGTCGGAGTGTTCGATGGCATTAATGGTGCGCATGACGCTGTAAAACTCAATGTCTTCATGCACCTTTGCTTTTTTACGCATGCCGGCGGTATCGATCAGGAGAAAGTCGTGGCCAAACTTGTTATAACGGCTATGAATGGTATCGCGCGTGGTGCCTGCAATGGCGGTAACGATGTTGCGCTCTTCGCCCAACAGGGCATTGGTGAGCGAGGATTTGCCGACATTCGGACGGCCAACAATGGCAATTTTTGGTAGGTGGGAATCCTCTATGGCGCCTGAATTTTCAGGAAAAGATTTGACCAGGGCGTCGAGCAATTCGCCGGTTCCACTTCCGCTGTTGGAAGAGATCGGGTAGGGATCGCCAAGACCCAGGCTATAAAATTCAGATGCATAGGAGTGGCGCTCGCTGTTATCAACTTTGTTAACCACTAAGAAAACCGGTTTTTTGCTTTTGCGGACGATAGCGGCTACGTCTTTATCAAATTGGGTAACACCATCGGTAATATCCGTAAGAAACAAAATAGACGTTGATTCGTCCACAGCAATTTGCACCTGTTTGCGGATCTCTTCTTCGAAAATATCGTCGCTGCCTTTGATGTATCCGCCGGTATCCACCACAGAGAATTCGACGCCATTCCAGCCCGATTTCCCGTAATGCCGGTCGCGTGTAACGCCGGCTTCATCATCAACGATGGCTTCACGGGTTTCTGTTGATCTGTTGAATAAGGTCGATTTCCCCACGTTCGGGCGACCTACGATAGCTACTAAGTTTGGCATAATGCCGCAAAGGTAATAAAATACGGCGGAAAATCCTGTTTTTTCGGCCCCTGGAACGCGTCGTGCTTTGTTTTATGTGCGCCTGCTTGCGCCAGGGACGCAAAGGTGACGGGCTTTTCGTTGCAATCTTTTGTCGTCGGCTGAGGCTCTCGAAGCCGGGCAAAAGGATTTCCATTGCAATCCTTTTTGTTTGCTGGCTGAGGCTCTCGAAGCCAGGCAAAGAGATTACTGCGAAAAACCCGCCCGTGCGCTGAAGAGGCTTTGGCTTCTGGTGGCTTCGAGAGCCTCAGCCACCAGTCGAGGACCTCAGCCACCAGTCGAGAGCCTCAGCCACCAATCGAGGCCTCAGCTTCCAAAAGGATTTCCACTGCAATCCTTCACGCGATTTCAGGCTGGCTATTTATACGAATTTCATCTGTGTAGCGAGCCGGATGAGTGATGCGGTATTCCTGGCCTTAAACTTTGCCAGCAGATGCTTGCGGTGGGTGTCGATGGTGGTAACGCTCACAAATAGTTTTTCCGACATTTCGGCATTGGTAAATCCTTCGGCAATCAGTTGCAGCACTTCAATTTCGCGGCGGGTAAGGGTAGGAGCCTCGTCTTCATCGTTTTTTTTCATCATTTCCGATGCTTCCAGGCTGAGGTATTGCCCGCGTTTCATCACAGTGTCTATCGCTTTCAGAATCTCCGCTTTCGATGCATTTTTAAGCAGGTAGCCCGAAGCTCCATTATCGAGCATTTTGGAAATAAAACTCAGTTGGTTGAACGTGCTAAGCCCGATCACTTTCACAGTGGGGTATTTCTGAAGCACTTCTTTGCAAAGATCGATCCCGCTTTTGTCGGGCAGGTTAATGTCCATGAGGATCACATCGGGCAGGTGAAGTTGTATGAATGACAAGGCCGCACCTGCAGCATTGGCGTAGCCGGTCCATTCGATTCCGGGTTCGTCCTGTAACATCGACCGGATACCTTCGATCACCATGTAGTGATCGTCGATGATAAATACTTTTGTTTTCATAAAAGGAATTCTATGTTTACCGACGTGCCTTCGCCAGGAGACGATTGCAGGTCGAGTTTGCCGTTGTGGTAATCGAGGCGCGATGATATATTCTTCCAGCCTATACCGGACGCCAATTTTAACGAAGCCGTATCCATGCCTTTTCCGTCGTCTTCTACAGTAACCAGCAGTTGTTGCCCTTCAACAGCTACCTGCACGATGACGTTTTTAGCTGAAGCGTGTTTGATCGCATTGCTGAGTAGTTCCTGTATTACCCGGTACACGGTAATTGCGAGCGATTGTTCGATGGAGATATTCTCCAATCCGATAGACTGGTACGACACTTTAACGATACCGCTCAAACTCACCTGCTTGCAGAAATCCTGCAGCGCCATGTCGAGGCCAAATTTGAGGAGTGATTCGGGCATCATGTTATGTGCCACCCGGCGCATTTCTGCAATGGAACTATCGAGCATTACCAGGCTATGCTCGAAGGCCTGCATGTTCTGCTCTGTCATTATCACGTTGCCCCGGATATTGCTCAGGGAATGTTTAACGCCCGAAAGCATGCCGCCCAAACCATCGTGCAGGTCTTTTGCCAGGCGCGACCGTTCCTGTTCTTCGCCTTTGATAATAGCCTCTGTGGCTGTTAATTTTTTTTCCGTTTCGAGTTCGATGATGCGCTGTTGTTGCAGTATTTTTTTATTTCTGTAGTTCAGGTACGATAAGACTAAGATGATAAGCAGTGCTACGGTGCTGCCTATAAGAATATAGTTCAGCGTGTTTTTTTGTTTTAGTTGTGCGCCCTGTAGCTGAATCTGGCTTTCCTTTTTTTCAGTTTCATACTTTACCCTGATCTCGCCATCCTTCCTGGCAAGGGATTCGCTAAAAATAGCTTCCGAGATCTTGATGGATTGTTCCTGGTAGTCGTATCCTTTGGTAATTTCACCTTTTGCGAAGCAGATATTCGCCAGGGTTTGGAGGATCACGGCTTCCGATTCAATGAATTTGTTTTCCCGGGCTAATACCAACGCTTCCTCCGCATAGCGGGTGGCGATTGCGTATTTTTTTTCGAATAAGTAATAAATAGATAGTCCTTGTTTAGAAGCCATGATCCCAAAATTATCTCCCAGCTTTTCAGCCAGGGCCAAGCCTTTTTCGGCATACTGTTTTAGTTTTGCGATGTTTTTTTGTTTGAGTGATAAGGCTGTCAAGCCCTGGTAGGCCATTGCTTCCAGGCTTTGATTGTTTTCCTTCTGTGCAAGTATAACGGCCTCGTTATAATAGTTTTCCGCGGTTTGCATATCCCCCAGTTCACCGTAGGCATTGGCAAGATTGATAAGCGTTGTTGTAAGTCCTCGCTGCCCTGGGATATTTCGTTCGATCTGCTCCGCTTTTTCCCCGAATTCAACAGACTTCTTGTATTGTTTAAGAAACAGGTAATTGGCCTGGATACAGCCATAAAGAGTAGCCTCAACCTTTGGTCCGTATCCTTTTCCTTGCAATAATTTCAATCCTTTCAGGGAATACAATAAGCCTTTAGGATAATCGGAGTTAAAGCTGTGACGTTCCCCGATATTTAGCATGGCAATTCCCATATTCAGCGTGTCGTGTGTTTCACTGGCATAGTCGTATAACTTGGTCGCATACACTATCGCCGAATCATTTTGCGATAGGTAAGCATGCACACGCGTCATGTGTTTATAGTATTTAATGTATCCCTTGGGGTAATTCAGACGCTTATTTAATTCCCCGGCTTTCCGAATAAAATCTTTCGCTTTGGACGGCTCGGAACCTCCATACAGATCAGAAATATCAAATAGCAGATTCAGTTTATTTGTATCGTCTTTGGCTATGGCCAGCGCGCTGAGCAGGCTGTCTTCTTTTGGATTGGTCTGTGCATAAGCAACAAAGCATATAATATTCAGTAATAGTATTAGTTTCTTCATAATTCTTTCGGGCTAGCGCTGTTGGGTTTTGTACAAAGTAAATCTCTCTTTCATGGTTTACCACTCCCATTTTTCAGGGATTTTTTTGTGTATAGCGATTGCATTTTCGGGCATGTTGCCGGCTGTATAAATTTACATTAAATGCGTCTTCAACAACAAGGCTTTCTGCTATTTAATTTTTGACCGGAACGGCATTTTTCTTTTAAAAAGAAAAATCCTGTTTTTTAAGGATTGGAATCCAAGCTGTCCTGCTACACTTTTGCAAAGATTGTCAGCGCATAAGCTGCACCCAATCGGTCAATCAAATAGTCATCAATAATAAACTTCACACCATGAAAAAAACCTTAAACACATTAGTCATTGCAACGCTACTTTTTACAGCTTGTAAAAAAAATGATCCCGAACCGGATCTTCCTCCAACACTCAGCACCTCTGCACCCGTAAAAGTTAATGATACGACCTATACCTGTGGCGGTAATGTTACCGATGCCGGCAGCGCCCCGGTGACTGAACGCGGTGTGGTGGTGAGTCTGAGCCCTGATCCGTCGGTAGATGATGCCGCTGACGTTAATGTTATTATCGGAAGTGGAACGGGCTCATTCTCTTCGGCACTTCAGCCTTTTTACCAGGGCTATACCTATCATATCCGGGCCTATGCGCAGAATACGGTTGGGGTATCTTATGGTGCAGATGTTACGGTTACCCCCGGAACGGGCGGAGGCACTGGTGGCGGCTGTAATGTTGTTCAGGTAAGCGGGCCAATTACGTCGCCTACTACGTGGGTAGCCGGCAATGTCTATATGGTCAATGGGTCGCTTACCATCAAGTCGGTACTTACCATTCAGCCAGGTGTGATCGTGAAATTATCGGGCAACGATGTGAATGGTTCTTTCGACGTGCAATCCGGCGGAAGAGTGATCGCTAATGGGACGGCTGCCAATCGTATCGTGTTTACCTCTGTGTATGACGACAGTTACTGTGGTGATAGCAATGGCGACGGCGCGGCCACAACGCCGAATAAAGGCGATTGGAACGATATAGAATTGGATGGAGGCACCAATAGTTCTTTCACTTACTGTGATTTTCTCTATGGAGGCAGCTACAACGGTTATGTGGTGTACATTGGCGTGTCGTCAGCCGCTTTTACGTTCGATCATTGTTCTTTTGCGCACACCAAGAACAGCACCTCGTCGTATGCTGCTTTTCATGGCGGCGCTTACATGGTTGACCCGGGCGTGAGCGTGTTTACAAACAACGTGTTGTACGATAATGACCGGCCAATCATTCTGAATTCTTATTACAGTTTGGCAACGAGCAATAGCTTCCATAATCCTGCCAACCCATCGCAGGGTAACAAGCGAAATGGGATCTTTCTGACCCATTTTTCAAATCCGGCCAATGCCACGGTTTCCTGGAATGTGAGTGAGGTGCCGTATGTCATGGACGCAAATTTCACAGGTGGTGGAAGCGGCGCTACAGGCACCGTAAACATAGGCAATGGCGTTGTTGTTAAATTCACGAGTTCTTCTGCAGGCATTTCCAAAGGTAATTCCCGTACAGTAAATATTGGTGCCGGTGCAATACTGACATCTTTCAAAGATGATGCTCACGGTGGTGATACCAATGGCGACGGCAACGGCAGTTCGCCAGCTGCAGGCGACTGGGACGGTTATTGGAATTATTCAACTAACACTTACGTTTCAGGATCTTATATTATGTATGCAGCCCATTAATTCATGAACAGCGCGGGTGAGAAGCCTGCAAGCGGCCGACCCCTTGAAGTTTTCTTTAAGGGGTTTGCTGTTTCATGCGCAGCCAGCCCAGCAGGCGCCCGTGTGTGATGGTAAAGCCTTTGGCGGTAGAATCCATAGCGAACGTGACACGCGAAGGAGCGAAAGGGCCGGGGTTTTGCTGGATGATCTCGATCTCATAGGCATGTACGGCAGACACGATGGCTACATGACCGTATGGGTTACCAGCATGACCGTCGAAGATGACGAGATCGCCGGTTTGGGGCTTATGTTTGCTGGGATGCGTGAATTGCAGAAGACCGCGGCTTTTACTGAGGGCGCCGTCGCTGAGCAGTGGGTCGAAAAAATCTTTGGCATTGCCGTAAGCATCCGGCATTTTATGGTGGTAGTACTCGTAATAATAGCGCTTCACAAATTCCACGCATTGGTAGGTAATCCCGATGTTGTAACCGTCTGCCGCGGTGTTGCGTTTGCCGGTATGGCCCACGCCGCCATTGTAGTAAACCTTCACACCGTTGAGGCTGTCGAGTGCCTGGCCGATCTCGTACCGGGGATTGGGATTCACGTTCCGGAATAACAAAAAAGACACGAAGGCTACGATCAGCACAATACCTATAGAGATGACGGTCTTGGCGCGCTTAGATATATTAGTGTTCACTTCGAGAACCGTAGTCAACGTGTGGTGCCTGAGGCTCTCGAAGCCAACATACACAAACCTAATTGTTTAACCCCCTACTTCCTCGCGGCTTTCATGTTGCTCACGAAATCATCAAACAGGTAGCGTGAGTCAAATGGGCCTGGGCAGGCTTCCGGGTGGTATTGCACTGAAAATGCCGGCTTGTCTTTCAGCCGGATACCTTCAATGGTGTTGTCGTTAAGGTTGACGTGCGTCACTTCGATGTTAGGGTTTTGGGCCACGTCCTCCGCTTTTACTGTAAAGCCATGGTTTTGCGAGGTAATTTCGCTTTTACCCGTGATCAGGTTTTTCACCGGATGGTTAATGCCGCGGTGCCCGGCATGCATTTTATAAGTTTTAATACCCTGCGATTCGGCCAATAGCTGATGCCCCAGGCAAATGCCAAAGACAGGCTTTCCGGTATCCACGAGCTGTTTCACGAGGGCAATCTCGTCGGTCATCACGCCAGGATCGCCAGGACCGTTGCTCAGCATGATGCCATCGGGTTGGAAATCGAGGATCTCTTTCAGCGGCGTTTTCATCGGAAATACTTTCAGGTAACAGCCGCGTTCGGCGAGTGAGCGCAAAATATTTTTCTTGGTCCCGAAATCGATCACAGCAACCTTGAGCGTTGCCTGGCTGTCGCCGATCTCATAAGGCACTTTGGTGGCTACTTTCGACGACAGTTCGAGGCCTTCCATTTTCGGTACCTGTTCCAGCAGTTTCTTAAGATCGTCGATATTCGTGTTTTCGGAGGAAATGATGCAATTCATGGCGCCTTTGTCGCGGATGTACCGAACAATGGCGCGGGTATCTACATCGCTGATGGCCACCACACCATCGTTTTGAAAATAGTCTTCGAGCGATTCAGACGCGCGTTTGCGTGAATAACCGTCGTTGAACTTTTTACAGATCATTCCGGAAATTTTAATGCCTTCGCTCTCAACTTCATCTTTCTCTACACCGTAATTTCCGATATGAACGTTGTTCATAACGATGACTTGGCCAAAATAGGAGGGATCGGTGAAAATCTCCTGGTAGCCGGACATTCCGGTATTGAAACAAATTTCTCCTGTGGTGGTTCCGATTTTTCCGGCGGCTTTGCCTTCAAACACTTTCCCGTCTTCCAACAATAAGATGGCTTTGGGTCTCGACTTGTATTTTAACTGCATGTTTTTTTAGAAGTAGAATTCTAAAAGCCAAAGGTCGGAATAATTTAGGCAATACGAAAGCCTTGTTAATAGGTTTTTGAAAGAAATGTGAAAAGCCCGGCCATAGCGGAAAAGCCCGCCACCTGGCTTTAAAATTTATTACAAATTTCCACCTTGGGGACGAAACATTATAATTTCTCTTTCAGGTATTTGGCTGTGTGGCTCGCCTTGCTTTTTACTACGTCTTCTGGCGTACCTTCCGCCACCACGTTTCCGCCCGCTTCGCCGCCCTCAGGGCCAATGTCGATGATCCAGTCGGCACATTTGATCACGTCCATGTTGTGTTCGATCACAATGATAGAATGTCCGCGGTCAATGAGGGCATTGAACGACTTCAGGAGTTTCGCTACGTCATGAAAGTGCAGTCCTGTGGTGGGTTCGTCGAAAATAAACAGTGTATTGGTCGTGGTTGTGCCGCCGATCAGGAACGTTGCCAGTTTGATGCGCTGGGCTTCGCCGCCACTGAGCGTACTTGACGACTGCCCAAGTTGCACGTAGCCCAGGCCTACTTCCTGCAAGGGTTTCAGGCGTTCGGCAATTTTTTTGCAAATGCGGTTGCTGCTGTCCTGATTGAAAAAATCAACGGCGTCGTCGATGGTCATTTCCAGCACATCGGCAATCGACTTGCCTTTATACAGGATCTCCAGCGTTTCGGCTTTGAAGCGCTTGCCATTGCATGCTTCGCAAGGCAGCTGTATATCGGCCATAAACTGCATTTCCACAGTAATGGTGCCTTCGCCTTCACACACCTCGCAACGTCCGCCATCTACATTAAACGAAAAATGAGAGGGCTTATAGTTGCGCACTTTTGCCAGGCTTTGGTCTGCAAAGAGGTTGCGGATTTCGTCGTAGGCTTTGGTGTAGGTTACCGGGTTGCTGCGCGACGATTTGCCGATCGGGTTCTGGTCGATGAACTCGACATTGTGAATACTCTTCAGGCTGCCGCCGATCTTGTCGCTCTTTACTTTATCAAAGTAACCGTCGAGGTGTTTGCGCACATTGGGATACAGCACTTTTTTGATGAGCGTGGATTTCCCGGAACCACTCACGCCGGTAACACAACACAAGACGTTAAGCGGGAATTTGACGGTCACGTTTTTCAGGTTGTGATCGGTCGCGTCTTTTACCTCAAGGTACTCTTTCCAGTGTCGGCGGGTTTTAGGCACCTCTATTTTCAGTTTGTTGGTGAGGTATTTGGCGGTAAAGCTCTTGCTGTCTTTCAGCAAGGCTTTGTGGTCGCCCTGGAATACAAGCGTTCCGCCATGTGAGCCTGCTTCCGGTCCTATATCAATCAGCTGGTCGGCGGCATGCATGATGTCTTCGTCGTGTTCTACCACGATCACCGTATTGCCCTGTTGTTGCAGGGATTTTAACACGCCGATCAGCCGCTCGGTATCGCGCGAGTGCAAGCCAATGCTTGGCTCGTCGAGAATATACAAGCTTCCCACCAGGCTGCTGCCGAGCGAGGTCGCGAGGTTGATGCGTTGGCTTTCGCCGCCGCTCAGGGTGTTGGCAACGCGGTTGAGGCTCAGGTAGCTCAGGCCCACATCCACCAGGAATTGCAGGCGCGAGTTGATCTCAACCAATAAACGCTTGGCAATGGTGGTATCGTGTTCGCTCAGTTTCAATTTTTTGAAGAAATCGCGAAGATCCGACACAGGCATCAATACCAGCTCCGATATGCCTTTGTCGCCTACCTTTACGTAGTTGGCATCCTTGCGAAGGCGTGTGCCGTGGCAGTCGGGACAAACGGTTTTTCCGCGGTAGCGGGCCAGCATCACGCGGTATTGTATTTTGTAGCTTTCTTTTTCCAGCATTTTGAAAAAGGCGTTGATGCCATCGAAATGGCTGTTACCTTTCCAGAGCAGCTCGTATTGTGCTTTCGTAAGCTGGACAATGGGTTTGTGAACCGGGAAATCGAATTTATGGGCGTTTTTCACCAACTGGTTCTTATAGTAGCTCATGCTTTCGCCGTTCCAGCAGGCCACGGCATTGTCGTACACAGAAATGCTTTTGTTGGGAATCACCAGGTCGGGATCAATGCCAATCACGCTGCCAAAGCCTTCGCAGGTTTTGCAGGCGCCAATGGGATTGTTGAAACTGAAAAAATTGAGATCGGGTTCTTCGAAGCTCATACCGTCGGCTTCAAACAAATTCGAAAAGTGATGAACATCGTAGCCTTTTCCGTCTTGTTCGATCATCAGGTCGCATTCGCCGGCACCCTCGTAAAAAGCGGTTTGCACGCTGTCGGCCACGCGGTTCTGGAAATCTTCGTCGCTCAGGTCAACCGAGATCCGGTCGATTAGCAGGAAGATGCGGTCTGTTTTCTTTGATTTTTTTGCGTCAAATTCGTTGATCTTTACAATGGTCTCATTCACCAGGATGCGCGCAAAGCCTTGCTGGTTCAGCAGCTCCAGGTGCTTTTCGAGGCTTCGGTCTTTGGGTACCATTAGCCGCGATACGATCAGGCAGCGGGTTTCGTCGGCCAGGGTATTCACAAAATCCACCACATCGCTCACGCTGTGGCGTTTTACCTGCTTCCCCGACACCGGGCTGTA
>DAIUED010000095.1:0-10399 GCA_036845295.1 Bacteroidota bacterium | reverse complement strand
TACAACCGGACCACAGCTCGCTGTTGTGTAAACCTGCGTGAATGTTGGCGTGAGGAAAGTCGTCGTCAATGCAGTTGCAGTGGTATGTGCCATATTAATGGTAAGGCCGCTGCGTCCTGTAGCGCTTGTCGAGGTAAGGTTAAGACCCATCGAGCTGATGTTACCAGCGCGGAAGCCTTTTGCCTGTAATTCGCTCGCCAGGTAAAGGATTTGCATTTTGTTATTTGCCCAGTTACTGTAAATCGGGTTATTGTAGCTGGTAATGCTTACAGTACCGGTACCTGCGGCACCGTTAATGTTCGGTTTCACTACAGCCACGTCTAATGTTGCAGTAGCGCCTGCGCAAAGCGGGCTTGGAGAGGCCGTAGCAATAGCGCTTGCACCATTGGTTGGTTCATCAGAATAAGACGCGCCACCGTAATTTACCGTATAGGATATATCTGTGGTCGTAATTGTCCAGGTTACAAGGGCATTGCCCGGAGTAGCCGCCGGGATAGTGGCGGTCCAGTTGGAAGTACCGGTTGTGCTGCCACCTGTTAAAGCTACGGTTGGCTGTACCACACCGTTGAAGTAATATGTAAGGTAAGCACCGGTAAGCGGTGTTGCACCGGCAGAAATGTTAGCAGTAACGTTATGGCTTACAGCCACACACTGGTTGCCTGTTGGCGTTAGGGTCGTAGAATTTACCACAGATGGAAGCGGCGGGATGATACCGTCGAATTCATCGGCACCGATATCAGGAGCCGTACCGCCACCGTTCACAGAACCTGCTGGACCCGGACGGCTGTCGTTGTCGAAATCCACACTCACACCGGTAGAAGCTACCGACGCACCACCCGATTCAAGCGGGGTAATTTGTGCAGGAACAATGTGAAGGTCAGTTGAAGAAATAAAGTTAGGAAGTACATTAAAAGAGTTTGCGTCTTTAGATGTTGCAGTTTGCCAGTTGGCAAAGCTGGTAACGTTGGCGGCATTATAGTAACCGAAAACGCCGGTAGCATTCACGAAATAGTCGTTGTTATTTACCGTACCACCAGAAAGAATGCTGGTAGCACTGGCATAGATACCACAAGAGTAAGCATTTGCAACGTTGTTTACAATGATGTTGTTTTGCAATTGACTGATGGTTGCACTGGAGTTTGCCACTTGGATACAAGAACCGACAACGCCTGTAGCGAGTTGCGCAATGGTATTGTTATTGATCTTAATACCTGTAGCAGCCGCATTTACATAAATACCGATACCGCCATATTGGTTGCCCAGAGAAGACACCGGATAACCGGCAATATCGCGGATGATGTTATTAGTAATGGTAATACCGGCATTACTGGTTGCTGAATTGATGAAGATACCATACATGCCCCATACGCTGGAAGTTGGGTTGATACAATCGTGAATGTAATTGCGGTTGATCAGTACACCAGCATTAGAAGCGCCTAGTTCTAAACACCCCATGCTGGCAGTAGCTGCCGTGAAGCCCGAACGCAGGTCATTTTGAGCAATGATTGCCGAACCTGCGCCAGCAGTGGTAGAACTGTAGCTGATGTCGATGGCACGGAATGCAACATAGTCAGAAGCGGTTGCGCTCCCAATCGTGTTTCTGGTGATCTGGGTTCCGGTATTCAGGTAGGTAGATGAGCTACCGATGGCATGAATACCATAATAACACCGGGTAATGAGGTTGCCCTGAATAATGGTATTTAAACTTGAATAAGCACCTGTGCTGCTCGAGCTGGTAGAAACACCATTCGAGAACTGGATACCATAGTTGATGGTGGTGCTGGTAGCACTGCTCCTTGAACCGGTAATGATACAGTTTTTCACTGTGTTATTGTCGGCCCCGTCAGTTCCGGTGGTCGAATTAGACGATAAACGGATACAAGCCACGCCGGCAGTAGTTACCGGAGCAGACACAAAACTCAGGTTTTGAGTTCCTGAGGTCAGCGGATCATCACCGTCAATGGTTACGTTATCGGCACCGGCCAATTCAATAATACCGCGGTTTGCCGAAGGAGCAGCTGCAGAGTTGATCACAAAGTTGCCACCAGACGGCATGATAGAAATACTGGTGTAGGAAGACGTTCCTGCACTTGCTAATAGCGGTGTAGGTGTTGCTGGCTCAGTCGTGTTTCCCGTAATGAGAATCGAAATCGCCCCTTGATGCGTGCCGGCATTAATTGCCGCAAACGCCGCATTTAAAGCCGTGTAGGTTGTGGGGCCCATCGTTCCGGCCGTAGCCGTTACGCTTACCTGCGCCTGAGACACTTCAGCTGAAGCCACTCCTAACGCGAGGAGCCACAAACTCTTTCTGAATAAAGTAAATTTGAAATTCATGTGCTGTGTTTTGTGTTTATGTTTTTGTTGCCGGAATGTTATGTTTTATTCCGGATTGTAAAACTACAAATATTCAAATAGCAAACGTGGGAATTAACAAAAAAAACACCCGATTTAGAGGTAAAATCATTTCTTCTGCCGACAGATTTTCGTGCTCGATCGCTTTTTAACATATTACTACTTGTTTTAAAGTTGATTTTAAATCACACTACCTGTTCCGTTTTAGCCGTATCTTTGAATGATGGATATCGAATCTCTTCATCAATATTGCCTCACCAAGAAAGGTGCGGAAGAAAGTTTTCCGTTTGGGAGCGAAACACTCGTCTTTAAAGTAATGGATAAAGCCTTCCTTCTCACCGGCCTGGCTTCAAGTCCGCTGCAATTCAATGTAAAGTGCGATCCTGAAAAAGCGGTCGAATTGCGCGAACAATATTCCTGCGTGATGCCAGGCTATCATATGAATAAAAAACACTGGAACACCGTTATCTGCGATGGTAGTGTGAACGATGCCTTGCTACGCTCGTGGATCGATCACAGCTATGAATTGGTGGTGAACGCTCTGCCCAGGAAGCTGAAACTGGAACTCGAAAGCCTATAACCTACTCTTCCCTGAAAAAATTGAGTTTGTGCAGATCGATTAGTTGTGTTTTTTGGTAATAGAAGTTGATCACCTCAGGGTATTTGTACCCAAGTCTGGCCATATGCATGGCTCCCTCCTGACACATGCCTACTCCATGGCCAAAACCCCTGCCTTTGAATACAAGCGTATCACCTTGAGGAACAATACTGAAAAATGTGGACTTCAGTTGCAAATCGGTCCTTACATTTTTTAAAGGCACTTTTACATTGCTGGCTTCCAGATAAGCCTTACGGCTGTCTTGCCTGAAATGTGTGGCTACCCAACGCGCGTTGGAATCCTGCACCGGATAATTGTGTTTGATTTTCAGGTAGGCAAGCCAATCTTCTTTTGCCATTTTGCGCTCCCACCTGGCGTTGGGCATTTTTACGCTGAAGCTATCGTTTACACTGCGAAGGTAAGAAAGCCTGCTGCCCCAAACATCCTCGGAGTTGACGGTTTGTCCGCCACTGTTACTATGAAAGGCTGCTTCAATGAGATTAAGATTATCATCTACCACTACTTTCCCGCGGGTATCGTTTACTGCCTTCATGATCTCGAGTTCGGTTGTTTTGCCGAAATACACCTGGCAATGGGTGTGATCGCAGAGACTAAATCCTTCAGCGGCATGTTTTTGTAAATGAGAGAGGGCAAAGGTGCGGGCAAGAATAGCCTGTACTTTATAGAACTCACCTGGCGAACGTCTTCCCGATTCTGCCTGAACCACTCCTGATATATAGTTATCGAGTATCACTTCGTTCAGGCATTTGAGTCCGCCGCCCTCAACTTCTACCAGCAAATTATCCTGATAGAAACGCGGCTTGCGGTCGGGAGCTACTAACTTGATACGGTAGGCGCGCTGCGCATCCGAACTACTTATCCTAACTTTCTTATACCGGCCTACCAGGTTTTCAAACGTTCTTAATTCGATAGAATCATTTACACAGCTGATCTTTATGATTGGGAATTGTGATGTGTTCACGACCTCGTTTCCATTGGCCTGGAAGCTGTAAGTTCCCTGATCTGCACTAAATGTAAATGATTGTATTTTGAGCTGCGAAAACATGCGTATGTTCACAATCTCATCCGAAAGGTATTTTTTAAGTCCTCCGCCGGCACTTCGCTCCGCAGCTAAGACCACCCTGTTATTATCGGGTGCTAAAAAGAAAAACGCGGCAAAGGCAAAAATAATATTATGAATGTGTTGCATGGATGTGTTCGTGAATCATAGCAGCCACCTTGCGCGATGCGCCGCTGTTTCCAAGCAGCGTGATGAGGCGGTCGTATTCTTCTAATATAGCGTTACGGTTACTATCGTCGAGGATCAGGTTCAGTTCATTACGCAGGTTGGTGGCATTAAAATCATTTTGTACCAGCTCCTTTACTACTTGCTTATCCATAATCAGATTTGGCAGCGAAATGTATTTCAAGCGGCCGCCTACCACCATTTTGGCGATAGCATACGATACAGCGCCACCTTTGTAGCAAACAACCTGCGGAAGCCTGAACAGCGCGCTTTCGAGGGTTGATGTACCCGATTTGATAATGCCTGCCCTCGCATGTTGCATCAGGGCATAAGTCTGCCCAAACACAACTTTGATCTGCCTTTCGGTAGCCATGCGATAGGCCTCCGGCGGCAGGTTGGTGGTGCCTGCAACCACAAATTGATAGTCTTTGAAATCGTCAACCACATCCAGCATGATCGAGAACATGCGCTCAATTTCCTGCTTTCGACTGCCCGGTAAAACGGCAATCACCGGCCTGGCGTCGAGTCCGTTTCTGGTTGCGAACGTTTGGCGATCCGGCAAACTTTCCTGTTCCTGTGCAATGGCGTCGAGCAGCGGATGCCCTACGTAATCGGCCTTGTAAGTATGCTTGCGGTAAACCTCAACTTCAAATGGCAAGATCACAAACATTTTCTCGCACGCGCGTTTTACAATTTCAACCCTGTTCTCTTTCCACGCCCAAATCGTTGGCGAGATATAGTATAGCACACGGATGTTATGTTGTTTGGCCCAATCGGCTATACGCAGGTTAAAACCAGGGTAATCCACTAAAATCAAGGCGTCGGGCTTATATTCGAGAATATCGTTCTTGCAAAACTCGATGTTCTTTAAAATGGTGCGCAGGTTTTTAGCTACTTCCACAAAACCCATAAATGCCAGATCACGGATGTGTTTCACCGGTGGCTTACCGGCAACAGCAGCCATCAGGTCGCCACCCCAAAAACGCAGGCCGGCATCCGGCTCCAGTAAGAGCAGTTCCTTCATCATGTTGGAGGCATGAAGGTCGCCGGAAGGTTCGCCAGATATGATATAATACTTCAACGTTTTCAGAGTAATGAGATATAAAGCACCAGGCCAACGTAGCCGAAAGTCGCATAAATAATTCCTTTGGCCAGGTCGTACACTTTTTTGTTGAGCAGCAGGTAAAACACCAGCAAATTGGCTACTACGCACATGATGCAAACTTCCTGAAGCATTTCCCCTGCACGCAGGTACTTAATAAAACTTTGCGGGAAACCAATGTGACTATAGCCAAAAAGCCAATAGAGAAAAAAACACAGGGCGGGAAACAAAGCACCCGTCACAAATCCGATCCATTTCTTATCCAGTTTATCAAGCATAATTTTAGAGCGTATTTCTAAGGTGATTAATATACTGGTGAGCTGTAAGATCGTGCATCACAGGTACCACCGATACATAACCGTTTGCCAACGCCCACTCATCCGTGTCGGTTGCCTCGGGCTCGAAATTTACAAACTTTCCTGTAAGCCAGTAATAGAACCGGCCATATGGATCTTGCCGTTCTTCGAAATCCTCGACCCAATTGGCGCGGGCTTGCCGGCAGACTTTAAGGCCGTTGATCTCGTCTGCTTTTAGTTTCGGAAAATTGACATTGAGGCACACGCCTTTGGGCATTTCATTATTAAGGCAAGATGCAATGATCTTTTCGATAAATAGCGTTGTAGGGCCAAAATCGGCATCGATGCTGAAATCGGCCAGGCTAAATCCTACTGATGCTGTACCTTCAAGCGAACCTTCGATGGCTGCACTCATGGTGCCTGAATAGATGACGTTGATGGAACTGTTGCTGCCATGGTTAATCCCCGACAACACAAGGTCGGGCTTGCCCGGCAGCAACTTGTTGATAGCCATTTTCACACAGTCCACCGGTGTGCCTGTGCAACTATATTCGCCTATTACGCCTGTATGGTAAGCCGTTTTTTGAAGGCGCAATGTAGAATTGATGGTAATAGCATGACCCATTCCCGACTGGGGCTTATCAGGCGCAATCACAAACACATCGCCAAATTTGCAAGCGATGGCCGACAGGTGCATAATACCCGGGGCGCTGATGCCATCGTCGTTGGTTACTAATATCAAGGGCTTTTTTTGCATCGGAGGTAAATCTATCCGGTTTTTTGCATGCTGCGGCATAAAAAAAGTTTTTTTACTAAAAGCGCACTGTTCATGAGTGCCAACAAAGGGCAAGCAACTTCTACTGCTCCTGGCGTTATGGCAAGGGAAACGCACATGGCACTGAAATGATTTAGGTGTTCGTGAAGGCAAATACCCTTCGCACACAGGTTGATTGTTTTTTGTTATTTTTGCTTGTCACTAAACACTAACATTTTTATGAAAAAAATTATCAATACCACCAAAGCCCCCGCTCCTATTGGCCCGTACAACCAGGCGATTCAGGTTGGCGACAGCGTTTATGTATCTGGCACTATCGCCATGGATCTGGCTTCCAGGCAATTGATCAAAACCTCGATCAAGGAGGAAACCAAAATTGTAATGGACTACGTGGGTGAAGTACTTCAGGCCGCAGGTCTCACTTACGACAACATCGTAAAAACCACCATTTTTTTGGCTGACATGAACAACTTTGTGCACGTTAACGAGGTGTATAGCAGCTACTTCAAAAGCGACTTTCCGGCAAGGGCAACGATCCAGGCCGACCGTCTTCCGAAAGACGCCAACGTAGAAATTAGTGTCGAAGCCCGCGTATTTTAATACAAGGCACTTGCAAAAACCACAAAATTCTGAAAATCAGGCAATTATTTTTTGAGCACTTCTTATCCATGTCTTGAAATGATAAAAATGACCTATGAAAATCTATTTTTTAAGGTCCAAAAAATCAAATTGATAGATAATATTGAAAGGTTCAACGAAAAAAATACAAATCATTTGATGGTCTATTTATTTGTTATAATTTTACTATAACTTAATAATTACCGTTATGAATATTTTTGTAAGCAACATTAGCTTTAAAGTTAGAGAACAGGCACTTAGTGAACTTTTTTCTCAGTATGGGGAGGTAACTTCCGTAAGAATCATCAAAGACAAAGAAACAAAGCGAAGCAGGGGCTTCGGCTTCGTGGAAATGGCAAACGATGAGGATGGCCAACGTGCGATTGACGCATTAAATGGCTCTGAGCATTACGAAAGGCCTATTGTGGTATCTCTCGCTAAGGGAAAACCTGAAAGCGTATAAATACAATAGTTACAGAATTTAAAAAAATCTCCGGAAAAACCCGGAGATTTTTTTTGCTAGTTACGGATGGTAAGTGCGCCACTGGCATTGTCGTAAAATGTAGAGTACAAGCGAAGCGGAAGCTGCGCTGGACCTCCGATAACGGCGCCATCAACGATCTGCCATTTTGACCCACTAATGGTATCTTTCAGCGTAAAGCCATCTGACTGCACTTTTACAGCGGCATCTGGGTTATCCGGTAACTGAGTCGATGTACGCTCAATGGCTACAAAATCGGCAGCGCTGTTTTGCGCCTTCCGGTAAATAATAATCCCATTAACACCCGCGCGGTAGTATATCCAGCCCCCAACCACTGTAAGAGCCTGGTTGAGCGGATCGTTGGGGTACATGGTTACATTAACAGTTTGATAGGCGATGTTGTCCTGTACAGTTTTCGCTTTTTTCTTACACGAGATTCCAATGGAAAGCGCTGTAATGAGTAATATGCTAAAAATTCTAAACATCAGGCTACAGTTTCCTATTAAACAAATACCTTTATACCTTGTAAATATACATCATTTTTATGGACCTAGAACAGCCTAAACCCCCAGGGATACGGAACGCTTTTTTACCGATTATATTGTCCCTGGTGCTGATTTCAGGGATTTGGCTGGGCTATTTTTTAAACAACCGCATCCGAAACGCCGGCATGTTTACTCATCAAGATGGTCAGGGCAACGAAAAGATCAACAGCCTGCTTGATTACATCGAATACCAATATGTAGATACTATCAATAAAAAAGAGTTGGTAGAAAAAACGGTAACCTCACTACTACAGAGCCTCGACCCGCATTCGGCGTATATCCCGGCCTCCGATTTTGCGTCGGTAAACGAACCGTTGGAAGGCAACTTTGATGGGATTGGCGTCGAGTTCAACATTATCAACGATACCATCCGTGTAATTAACACAATTGAAGGCGGTCCCGCAGAAAAAACAGGCATTCTCGACGGCGATAAGTTCATAAAAATAGAGGGCAAAAACGCAGCGGGTGTTGGCATTACCAATAAAGATGTATTTGGTAAACTTCGCGGCCCACGGGGCAGTAATGTCAACGTGAGCATTATGCGGGCCGGCATCAATGATTTGCTGACCTTTAAAATTACACGCGACGCCATTCCGCTGTACAGCCTCGATGCGTATTACATGATCGATCAAACAGTAGGCTATATCAAAATCAGTAAATTTGCAGCTACTACCTACGACGAATACCTCAAAGCATTTAATGCCCTGAGTCGCATGGGTATGAAAAAACTCATTCTTGACCTGCGTGGCAATCCCGGCGGGTATTTGAACGCAGCTGTAGATATTGCCGACGAATTTCTGGCCAACGGTTTACAGATCGTTTATACTCAGGGCAAAGCGAATCCTAAAAAGATTTTTAAAGCTACCGAGCGCGGCAGCTTTGAAAGCAATGCACTTGCGATCCTTATCGATGAAGGATCGGCCAGTGCAAGCGAAATTGTGGCAGGTGCTGTGCAGGATAACGACCGGGGTATTATTGTAGGACGTAGAAGTTTTGGGAAAGGACTGGTACAAGACCAAATGCAATTGCCGGATGGCTCAGCGATCCGCCTGACGATTGCCCGCTACTATACTCCAACCGGACGCTGCATCCAAAAACCTTACACTGATAATAAAGATGAATACTACAACGAAGAGTATGACCGGTTTGACCATGGCGAGTTGTTGAATAGGGATAGCATTAAACTCGATAAAAAGCAAGCGTTCAAAACACCTGAAGGAAAAACAGTGTATGGCGGCGGCGGTATTATGCCTGATCTTTTTGTTCCAATTGATACTTCTAAAACCAACACGGTTCTTAATAAATTATTCTACGCCGGTGTAGTCAATACTTTTGCATTTGAGTATTCCGACCTTCACCGCGGAAAACTTAAAGCCTATGGCAATGCCAAAAATTTCATTTCGGGGTTCGAAGTCACCCCTGCTATTCTGGACGCATTTTTCGCTTATTGCGATAAAAAGAATGTGAAAATAGCTGCTGCCTCGCGGAGTAAGGTAGGCGAAGCGGCTAAGCCGTATCTAAAAGCGCTGATCGGACGTGATATTTACGACAAAGACGCCTATTACCCAATCATCAATAAAGACGATAAATGTATTCAAAGCGCAGTTAAATCGTTAAATGAAATGCCCTAACCTCGCTTTCCGCGAACATAATATCAGGTAAATCCAGGGGTTTTTAGTGTTAAAAACCACTAGGAATGAATATATTAGCTACTTTTGAAGAAAAATTGCCTATGAAAGTTGCTATTGCCTCCATCGGGTTACTTTTTGCATCGATGGCCTTTACGTCCTGCTCCTCTCCCGAAGCGGAAGCCGAAAAACAGGAAACAACAGATTCTATACCTAGTGCCGACACCGTGGTTGAAGAAATGAAAACGTCTTACAACCTGCCGTCTGCTCTGCAAATTGCCTCTGCGTTTAAACGCTCAGGAGGTACATTCCTATCAAACGTCACAAACGACAAAGCATCTGTTAGCCGTTATAATACGAACACGTATAAAAAAGCGGTCAATTTTGGTATTTACAGTGCTGACCTCGCCTATTGCCTTTCAAACAAAAAATACCAGGAATCGAAAGAATATCTTAAAGCATGTAAGGACATGGGTTCGTACCTGGGTCTCGACAAAGCGTTTGAAAGTGACCGCATGGCCGAACGCTTTGAAAGTAATATTTCTAACGAAGACTCGCTGATAAGGATTGTGACCCATTTGCAATTAAAAACAGACCTGATGTTTGAAGAAAACCGCCAGGAAGAGGTGAAAGTACTGGCATTGGTGGGTGCCTGGACGGAAAGTCTCTACATTGCAGCCGAAACATACAATAAGGACAAAAGCAAAAAGTGGGTGCTGCACTGTTGGATCAACTTTTGTTTTCGAATACAATGCTAA
>DAIUED010000094.1:0-10466 GCA_036845295.1 Bacteroidota bacterium | reverse complement strand
ACCAGCTCTACGATCTGCGCCGGTGGCTCTGCAACTTTAACCGCTTCCGGCGCCAGTAGCTACACCTGGTCGCCAGCTACGGGACTAAGCACTACTACAGGATCTGCCGTGGTCGCTTCACCAGGTTCTTCCACTACCTACACTGTTATAGGCTCTACCGGAACCTGTACCGGGTCGGCCACGGCCTCTGTAAGTATCGCCAGCGGTCTGCCAATATCGGCAACATCAGCAACAACATGTGCCGGCGGCTCTGCCACCTTAACGGCTTCAGGCGCCAGCAACTACACCTGGTCGCCAGCCACAGGCTTGAGTACTACTACAGGCTCAACCGTTGTATCTTCTCCCGGCTCAAGTGGTATTACTTATACCGTTACCGGAGCGGGAGGCGGTTGCACAGGAACTACCACTGCTTCGGTAAGCATTAGCAGCGGGCTGCCATTAACGGCCGCATCAGCATCACTATGCAACGGTAGCAGTGTAAATCTTTCCGTATCTGGCGCGTCGTCTTACACCTGGATACCAGCCACAGGCCTAAGTAACACCAACAGCGCCACGGTTACTGCCTCACCCTCTACAAACACCAGCTACACGATAAACGGCAATACGGGAGCCTGCACGGGATCCACCGTTGTACAAGTATCGGTAACACCTGTCCCCACAATCACTGTTAGCTCTCCTACGCTTTGCTCGGGGCAAACGGTGACGTTAACGGCAAACGGGGCAACAAGCTATTCCTGGGCACCAGCAACCAACCTATCGACAAACTCAGGGGCTTCTGTTACCTGCAACGCAAACGCAACAGCGTCATACACTGTTACAGGTTCTGCCAGCGGCTGCGTCGGCACATCGGTTTCCACGGTGTCTGTCATTGCAAGTCCTACTATAAGTGTAAACAGTGCAACAGTGTGCGCCGGAAGTTCGGCAACGCTCCAGGCTTCGGGTGCAAGCTCTTACACGTGGAATACGGGGTCGAACGCGGCTACCCAGGTATTTTCGCCTGCCACTACGACAACTTATACGGTGTGGGGAAACTCAACAAATGGATGTATTGCCGATAGTGTAGCCACCATCACTGTTGTTGATTTCCCGGTGATCACCTCCTCTGTTGTATCCCCAGTAAAATGCAACGGCGAACAATCGGGATCTATCACCATACAATCACCGAATACCAGTTCATATACCTGGTCTCCAAATGTTTCATCAAGCAATGCAGCCAGCAACCTGGGCGCAGGCATCTATTCCTGTAGCCTGACGTCCGGGCCTGGCTGCAACACTTCTACCAGTTTTACGATTACAGAACCTCCGAAGTTAAATGCCGTTGCCACGAGCAGCAACACCACCTGCAACTACTGCAACGGTGCCGCCACGTTTTCGGTAAGCGGCGGGATAAGCCCCTACAGTTACCAGTGGGCACCGAAAGGCTCAGGCAACAGCGCCGCCAATTTATGTGCCGGCGACTACACGGTTACCGTCAGCGACAGCAATGGCTGCGCCCATGCCTATACCGTGAACATCGGCTCTTCGGCAGCTATTACCGTTACCGCTTCTGCCTCCGATTACGAAATACGAGCGGGCGACGAAACACAGCTAACCAGCAGCCAGGGTGTAAGCTACAACTGGTATCCTGATACCGACTTATCATGCTCTGCATGCAATAATCCCAAGGCAAGTCCGAAAGAAGATATCCGCTATTGTGTTATTGTCAGCGACTCTATCGGATGCAGAGATACCGCCTGTGTGGACATCCAAATCGAATGCGGCCAGGTGTATATACCAACTGCGTTTTCGCCAAACGGCGATGGCATTAATGATGTGTTTTGTGTATATGGAAATTGTATTGCAGCGATGCGGCTAAGGGTTTTTGACCGCTGGGGCTCGCTTGTGTTTGAAAGTGAAGATGTGAAAACCTGTTGGAACGGACTATACCATGGCATTGCCGTGAATGCAGGTGTATTTATTTATGATTTTTCTTGCACCATGAAAAACGGACAAAGCCTGAAAAAACACGGAAATGTAACGGTTGTTAACTAAGCAAAAAACAATGAACCCTTTCACTCAAAAATTAGCGCTTCTGTTAGTGTTTTTCGGCGCAACAGATGCATCGATTGCTCAAGACATTCACTTTTCGCAATTCTATGCCTGCCCGTTGCTACTAAATCCTGCCAACGCGGGTTTAGAACATCCGCTTGATGCCAGCATCATATACCGGCAGCAATGGAAATCGGTTGCGGATCCATTCACGACTTATGGCTTCTCGGTTTCGGGAAATACGCGGAAAGACAACAAAAAACTGAAAAAGAAGGGGTATTGGGGGCTGGGTCTGGATTGCTACTACGACAAATCAGGAGATGCCGCGCTTGTTAGTATGCAAAGTGGCTTAAGCCTCTCCTACCACGTGAAACTGAATACAGCCTCTGTGCTGAGCGCTGGTGTAAAAGGCGTTTTCAATCAAAAAAGCATAAACAACACGAACTTTCGTTGGGGTTCGCAGTACAATGGTTACGACTACGATGCTTCTATACTTTCGGGAGAATCCTTGCAATCTTTGCAGCGATTAAGTTTTTTTGACCTCGCGGCTGGCATCAACTACCTTATTCAGAATAATGAGAAAAATTTAAGTGCCAATAATCAAAAAACGCTGAGCATAGGAATCGCCGGCTTTCACCTGAATAGAACAAACGCCGCTATGCTTGATGGATTCTCAAGTCCGATGAACAGCCGTTATATTCTGCATGCCAGTGCTAACATCGGAATACCCAACAGTAATGTAAGCATCTTGCCAAAAGGCTATTTTCAAATCCAGGGCGGACATCGCGAAATTATGGCAGGCATGCTTTTCAGCTTCAAAAACAAAGAAGAATCGAAGGTCACAGGCTATGTCCCTGCGCGTTTTTTTACTCTGGGGCTGTTGTATCGTGTTAAAGATGCGTTTACAGCAGTTATGCAGTATGAAATAAAAAATTACATGATAGGAATAGGATACGACATCAATGCTTCTAAACTCACAACTGCATCGAAAGGCCGTGGTGCTTTCGAAGTAACCTTGCGCTACATTAACCGGACCCACTTTTTAAGAAAAGGAGCGCACAAAGGCTATGGCCGTTTTCTTTAATGCAGCGGGCATAATCGGTTTTCGTTTTTTTCAGTCAATTAATTACTTACATTCGTTTCAAAGATTTTTCCCATGGCAACAAGCAGCCCCGGCTTTATTTCTGTATTTGATATGCTAAAAATTGGCGTCGGCCCATCCAGTTCTCATACCTTGGGTCCCTGGAGAGCCGCTTTGCATTTCATCCATCTACTAAAAAAGGAAGACGCATTGAGCCAGGTTAAAGCATTGGACGTAGAACTTTTTGGTTCACTGGCAAAAACGGGCAAAGGCCACGGCACCGATATTGCCATGATACTGGGCTTGTCTGGCGAAGACCCTGTAAGCATCGACAGCCGGGAAATCGCTGGCAAGATCGATAAGGTGAATACTCTACACAAGCTGAACCTTAACGCTACATATTCCATAGATTTCGACCCGGCAAGCAACATCAGGTTCTTAACCGCCGATACGCCTCTATTGCACCCCAATACCTTACGACTTATCGCCCGTATCAATCCCGGGAAAACCATCGAAGCTACGTATTTCTCGCTCGGAGGCGGTTTCATCGAATGTGTTGGGGAAACGCAAACCTCCGACAACAAGGAAGCGCAGGGCTTTCCCTACCCTATCGAAAAAACGGCTGACTTAATTGCATATTGCTCCAACCGCAATTGCTCTATCTCCGATCTGGTACTGGCAAACGAAAACTTTTTGCGACCGGAAAAAGAAACCTTTGACTACCTGGCCCAGATCTGGGCCGTGATGCGCCAATCGATATATGAAGGCTGCCATACCCAGGGCATTTTACCGGGAGGTCTCAACGTGGTAAGGCGCGCTGCTGTCATTCACCGCTCGCTGATCGGGGAAGCACCGTACAACAACTATGAAGAATGGCAGGCAGTACTTTCGGGCAAGACTTATTCTTTTGCCGATACCATTAAATGGGTTAGTTGCTTTGCGATGGCAGTGAACGAAGTCAATGCCTCATTCGGAAAAATCGTAACAGCACCTACCAATGGCGCAGCGGGTGTAATTCCGGCGGTACTGCAATACTATATCACGTTTCACCAGGTACAGGATCCGAAAGCGATTGCCAGATTTTTAATGACGGCTTCCGAGATAGGAAGTATTTTTAAGAAAGGCGCTACCATTTCGGCGGCCATGGGAGGTTGCCAGGCTGAGATCGGCGTATCGTCGGCCATGGCAGCAGCAGCCTTAACCGAAGCGTTGGGAGGCGACTACCGCCAGGCACTGATGGCTGCGGAAATTGCAATGGAACATCATTTGGGTCTCACCTGCGACCCTATTGGCGGCCTGGTACAGATTCCGTGTATCGAACGGAATTCGATGGGTGCTATCAAAGCGATTACGGCCTGCCAACTCGCCCTGTCTGGAAACCCGGCTGATGCCAAAGTAAGCCTCGATAACGTGGTTGCAACGATGTGGGAAACAGCCAAAGACCTCAACCACAAATACAAAGAAACATCAGAAGGCGGCCTCGCCATTAACGTGTCGATCAATCTCAGTGAATGCTAGCAAGTGCCCTACGCAGCAAGCAGGCGCATATAACCCAAACGTCGGATATATAATCCATATCTAAGACCCGTAACGAAAGCCAAGCGTGCTGCGTCCGGCGTTCTCGGTAGTAAAATGCTTCACGTCTTCCAGGGTTAACGTCGTCAGGTCTTCGGGTTTACGTTCAGCAGCAGACATCGAGGCCATGCGCAAGTTTTGTTTCATAACACACTCGCCCACGATTTGCCTTACTGTACGGGCATTCCCGAAGAACTTATCTTTATGCTCTACCAATTCTCTGAAATGATTCGTCAGGTGGGCGAGAGCAGCTTCATCTGGCATCAATCCCTCTTTTTTCAATAAGGTTTTGGCAATGGTAATGAGCTGATCGGGTTCGTAATCTTTGAAAGCGTATGTTTTATCGAATCGGGATTTGAGTCCTGGATTCATTTCAATAAAATGATGCATATTTTCCGGATAACCGGCAACTATCACCCCAAACTGGCCACGTTTGTCTTCCATACGCTTTAAAATAACTTCGATCGCTTCCTGACCAAAACCACTGCCTTCAGCAAGAGCGTAGGCTTCGTCGATAAACAAAATACCTCCCATCGCAGCATCGATCCGTTCCTGCGTTTTAATGGCAGTTTGTCCGGTATATCCGGCAATGAGCCCTTCGCGATCAACCTCTACCACATGGCCTCTTTCAAGAAGTCCCAGCGACTTGTAAATTTTGGCAATGATGCGCGCCAGCGTCGTTTTTCCAGTTCCGGGATTTCCTGTGAAAACAGAATGCAGCGAAAATTTATTCACCACATCTTTGCCGGTTTCATTGTAGAAACGAATGAGTTTCACCAGCTCATTCACATCCTGTTTGATGTTCTCGAGACCTACCAATTCGTTAAGTTCAGAAAGCGCCAATTGCAGATCTTTTTCATTAACGAGCAGCTTCAGTTTTTTCTTCTCGTTGGTAAGAAAAACGTTCTTGAGGTCGGCCAGGGTAATAGTGGACAAATCTTCTTTGGTGAGTGCATCCATGTTCTCCGATTTCATCAGCCGGATACCCATGTCTTGTTTAGCTTCTTCGATCACACTGTAAACAAAGCGGGCATTCCCAAAGCTATTATCGCGCTTGCGATAGGCTTCGGTGAGTTGCTCTTTTAGGTATTCCTGGGCTTCGGCAGCAATGGTGAGTTGCTTATGTTCGGCTGCATACAAAGCGATCTGGTAGAGTTCTTCAGGCAGGTAATCCTCGAAATGGAAGTATTCGGAAAACCGTGACTTAAGGCCGGGATTGCTATCAATGAATACATTCATCTCCTTAGGGTAACCGGCAACAACCACCGCCAGATCGCCCGGGCCATCACTCATTTCTTTGATAAGGATCTCGATCACTTCTTTCCCGTAATCCTTGCTATCTTCGCCCGAACGGGCCAGCGAGTACGCCTCATCAATAAACAATATGCCGCCGCGCGCCTCATCGATGGCTTTTTTCACCTTGGGAGCTGTTTGCCCGATATACTCGCCGACCAACACCGAACGATCAACCTCGTAAACATGGCCTTTGCTGAGAAGTCCCATTTTTTCATAGATCTTACCCAGCTTTTTCACTACGGTTGTTTTACCTGTTCCCGGGTTACCGGTGAACACCGAATGCAGCGAAATAACCGAGCCATCGTCAAAGCCTTTCTCTTTGCGTAGTTTCGTAAAATTGAGATATGTAATATTTTCGTGGATGCTCTTTTTCACTCCTTCCAGGCCAATCAGTCCATCGACTTCTTTCAGTAGTTCTTCAAGCGTTTTTTCCGGCGCGATGATTTTATTTCCTTCAATGTTGGTTGAGCTGCCCGAATTAATGGCTATGGCCTGGTCGATGCTGCTGATAAGCGGCAGCAGCCCTTCTTCTTCCTGATCGGCGCAATCGAACGACACAGCACCGATGAGCGCATCCATGAAGACAATTTCCAGAGCATACTTATCGTCTTTCCACGAACCTGGAATATCGTTGCCCCAGCCCAAATCAAGAGTATAGCTATAATCCTTTTTGTTCGCATCAATATAGCCTGTCTTTTTCTGATGGGCTTTGTGTTGGCCTGAATCGTCCACATAATTCAGGAAAATCTCATAATTAAATGCCAATGGCGTCGATACTTTGATGCGGATCTCGGCCCATACGTATTGCGTGGTTTCTTTGTTAAATGTTTTGAGGTATTTGCGTGAGCGCTGACTCCACCCTTCGACGTTGCCATGATAGAGTTTCACGTGTTCAATGGAAAAGTACGGATTGGTATTTTTCGTCACCAGTCCCACATCCTCTACAAAAAACCGCAAAGAACCAACCTGAACACCGTCAATAGAGGCTACCCACTGGTACGTTCCTTTTTTCCAGAACGCTCCGGGCTCTGGCATTCCCCAGCCATCACGTACATATACAATATTATCGTCTTTGCTCACGTTAAGCTCAGAATCGAGCGTACAAATAGTGCGGTTGCCACCGGCAAGTACTTCTTCGCAGGTAATCACCGCCTTTGCTGTCCAATCCTCTTCATCAAATAACTTATTGTAGAGTGCCAATTCGAAACGCAGATAAGTTGTTTCTGCCTTGTCGAATATTGTGCGGTATCTTTTGGTAGAGTTGGCCATCCACTCATCTGATGAATAAGCGGACAGGCTTTTGAATTTAAAACGTTTTTCCATGTTACCTAAATGCGTTTTATTGGTTTTTGAGGTGCAATTGCCATTTCCAGGCACTTAACATCATATCATCGAGACTATATTCGGGGTTCCAGCCGAGTTCCTGTCGGGCAAAATCGTTGTTGGCATAAATTTGTATCACGTCGCCCGCCCTTCGCGGCCCTACCTCATAATTGAGGTTTTCGCCACTCATTTTTTCGAACGAGTGAATGGCCTCCAGCACGCTGACACCGTTACCGGTACCGAGGTTAAAGACCGAACAGGCTTGTTTCTGTTTGTTTTGTACGAGATAGTTCATGGCCTTTACATGCGCGTCGGCAATATCGCTTACATGGATGAAATCGCGGATGCAGGAGCCGTCGCGGGTATCGTAGTCGCCACCGAAAACGGTGAGTTTGGGCAAGAGACCTGCTGCGGTAAGTGTAATGTATGGCACGAGGTTATCGGGCTTTGTATTAGAAAGTTCGCCATTGAGGGCAGACATGTGTGCGCCCACCGGATTGAAATACCTGAGCAGTACCGCCTTATGCAACGGCGCGCTCTTGATAAAATTAGCAACGATCTCCTCGCCCATCTGTTTGGTTTGCGCATAGGGCGACTCTGCTTTTTCAAAGGGAGTTTGCTCAGTAACCGGCAGTTCCTCCACATTGCCGTAAACGGAACAGGAAGATGAAAAAATCACGTTCAGGATTTGTTTTTCGCGGCAATACTTGAGGATATTGATGAGGGAACCAAGGTTGTTCTGATAATACAGCAAAGGATCGGCAACCGATTGAGGCACTGATTTAAACGCAGCGAAGTGAATGATACCTACAGGGTTCTTCACGCCGTTCAAAGCGTATTCCAGAGCTTCGTAGTTAGTAATATCTACATGATAATTTTTTATTTTTTTGCCTGTAATGGCTTCGATACGGTCAAATGTTTTGGCGGAAGAATTGGAGTAATTATCTACCGATACAACATTGAAATCTGTTTTGTTCAATAGTTCGATGATGGTATGAGATCCTATATAACCAGCCCCTCCGGTAACGATGATTGTTTGCATATTGCTTGCAGTTTGGTGCAACTAAATATAGAAAAAAAATAGGTGCCGGCGCGGTTTGCAGGCCTAAATCCTTATTAATTTCTATCCTGGTTGCCACAATGGCAGCCACGGCCAACAACCGGCTGACCAAGTGCATGTTTGAAGCCAAAAATAACGCTTCCAGCTGCCAAAATTAGGTTTATATGTATATTTTTACGGAATGGCCGAAAGCTATGTAGATATATACGATTTATTGCTTAGCCCATTTTATATCCTGGTGATCTGCGGCATCGCGTTTTACTATAAAAACACCCAACTCCGCCAGCAGAAAAAACATTACCGCTACTTCATGCCTGCCCTCTATTGCAAAATTGGAGGCGCCATCGGCCTGTGCCTCGTGTATTTATTTTACTATGATGGTGGCGACGCCATCAATTATTTTGTCTCCGCCAAAATGTATGTGAATGTGCTGTTAAGCGGTGACTTCGATAAGTTTTTCGATCTGCTCGACTACCGTAACCAAAATGTAAACTATATTCTTTCGTCGGGTAATACCTATGGTTACCTGATGTTTATGCCAAACGATTACTACGCTTTGTTTACGGTAAGCATTACCATTCCGTTTGTATTGCTTGGCTGCAAAAGCATAATTGCCTCGTCCATCCTGTTGTCTTCAGTTTCGTTCATTGGCATTTGGAAACTCTACGAGGTGTTTATCGATAATTTCCCTGACCTTGTAAGACCCTTTGCCTACGCCTTGTTCTTCATTCCTTCCGTTTTCTTCTGGGGTTCCGGGATCCTGAAAGACACTTACACATTAAGCGCCATCGGATTCTATATTTATGGACTTTACTATTACCAGATCCTGAAACGCCGCAATATACAGTACCTGGTTGCCATCATTGGCGCTGTTATTATTTTTATTTACATCAAACCTTATATCCTGTTTGCTTTATTACCCGGTTCACTCATCTGGATCTTTTTTAACCGCATCCGGAACATTAAAAACCAATTACTCGCCGCTATGATCATTCCAATGATGCTACTGACCGCCCTGGGCGTGGTCGCATTTTTGCTAAGCAATTTTGGCCAGTACCTTGGGGAATACAGCCTCGACAATGTACTAAGCAAAGCAGTAAAAACGCAACAGGATCTTATCCGTGAGCAATATGGTGGAAACAGCTACAATATTGGCATGTTTGAGCCTACTATTAGCGGCGTAATTGCTAAAATTCCGGCTGCGCTCAACCTGGCACTTTTCCGGCCCTATCTGTGGGATGTTCGCAATGTGATGATGCTGCTTTCGGCAATGGAAAACATGGTGATGCTTGGGTTCAGCCTTTATATCTTGTTCAAAGTGAAATTTTCAACGCTCATCAAATCCCTTTTCAGCCACCCACTGCTCATTTTCTCGCTGCTGTTCGCTTTATTTTTTGCGTTCTCTGTAGGGCTTACTACTGCCAACTATGGTGCACTTGCCCGATTGCGGATTCCCTGCATTCCATTTTACCTGGCGTCTTTATTTATATTGTATTCCCTCAACCGGGCTAGCTTTCGGCGTAAATAGTTGAATAGATTGCGTCGGCGACATCGAACGAGCGGTAACGTTCTGCGATGTGCCTGATTTTTTCTGCCATTCCACCTTGTTTAAGCAGCCGATCGATTTGCGTAACTGCCTTGAGGTATTCGGCATCAGAGAGTTCCTGCAGCACATAGCCAATATCCTCAGCCGCTATCAACTCGCTGTCTGTCGAGATATTGCGGGTAATCACCACAGGTAAGCCCATTGCCCAGTATTCGCCGTTTTTTATGGGTGTGCAGAATTTTTTTGTAGGCACCGGTTTCACCGGGCAAATGCCGAAACTACCAAATTTCATGTACTTCGGCACCTCGTGGTGGGGCACAAAACGGCGGATTACCGCCTCTTCCGGCAAATTCGAGTGCCGGCAATAATCGCTGATTTCAGTGGCTGTATGGTTGGTAAGGAGTAACACCTTGAAACGGTTTCCCCAGAACGACTGAGCTACCTTAAAAAAATCAAATACCTCTTGCGACAGATAGATATCACCAAATTTTCCGGCATATACGCATAACACCGTCCCTTCAGGCAGATCAGGCAAAAGGTTTGGCGACGCACTGTTG
>DAIUED010000093.1:7398-10495 GCA_036845295.1 Bacteroidota bacterium | reverse complement strand
TGCAAGTATGACTGAATGTGCGAGGCCAGCAACTGCGAAGCCCGCATGCCCATACTCATGCCGTTGCCGCACAAGGGTGAAATAGTGCCGGCAGCGTCGCCCAATAGAAACAAGTGGCCATTGTACGATTGCTTCTCGCGAAATTGAATGTTGCTGATTGACAAGGGCTGTCTGTTGACAAATTCGGCGTCCTGAAAATACCTTTTCAAATGAGGGTTTTTACAAAGCACCTGATCTTCAAGTGCTGCTAAATCGTTACCATGCCGACGAAGGTTTTCTGCCGATGATAAATAACACAGGCAGTACCAATCCCTATCGACTTTGGAAACGCCACAATAGCCGTCTTTGAAATTATGAAGCTCGATGCGGTGACGGGCCAGGTCTGTTTTGATATGGTATTTCACGCCGATGTAGTTGCGTCCACGATCTGTTTCTTTCCGGTCTTGCGTCCGTGCAAACGCCGGTGTGTACTTACCGTAGCTGCCGCAGACGATCTTTGCCGTAAATAGGCCTTTAGAGGTTTCGATGCTTACCAGCTGCGTTCCTGGCAGGGGCAGCGTGTTTTGCACCTTGCACGCCGTAATAACCGTTACTCCTTTGGCAAGCGCCAGGCGGTACAAGGCATCGTCGAGCGTATAACGGCTGATGCCAAAACCTCCCAGGGCCAGCGGCGCCTCCAGCATAAAACCGCTTTCTGCACTGACGCCCAGCTCGGTGATCAACGGAAGGTCCCACTCCCGCAGGGGCAAACCCAGGCTTTCTAAAAACCCGTAACTTTCCATCGATATATATTCGCCGCACACTTTGTGCATGGGATAGGTATTCTTCTCGAACAAAACGACCCGCCAACCCTTGTCTGCCAGCTGAATGGCTAAGCAAAGGCCGGAAAGTCCGCCGCCTGCAATGGCACAATCATATACTGTGTTGTTCTCCATAAATGATAACCTGATGACGAAAGGCCCACTTGTTTTTAACGGTGTAATGTGGTGCCCCGGCTTTTTCTATGATGCGGATCCATTCCTTTTTCTTAAATCCTCGAAGCACCGACAGCGGCGCATCGTTTTTCACCAGGTAAGAGCGCGAAAAAAATGCGGTGAGCAGGCGAATGGCGTAATAAGCAATCGGATGCCGTTCCAGGTCGTTGATGAGCAGCGTGGTTCCATTGGCTTGCGAAAACCGGATAAGCCCGATCAGCTCTTCTTCGTTCAGATGATGACAGAACAGGCAGGCATGCAGGATGTCGATGCGATCGAGGTGCTGAAAGCAATTCCGGTAGTCGTCGCAAATAAACTGGATGTCGAGACCGCTTGTATTCTGGCGCGCGTAATCGACACATACCGGCTTGATGTCGATACCTGCCAGCTTCATGTTTGGATGATAGCGTTCTTTCCAGGAATGGATGCGCTTAAGCGTATCGCCGCCCCCGCAACCAATATCTACGAGTACGCGGGAACCGCCTTTCTTTGCAAGTTCCCGAAGTCCGTCGAATGTAATCTTGTAGCCTCCAAGCAAGTGGTTGATGGTGTCCAGTTCTTTGAGGTTTAAAAACAAGTCGGCCGCGGGAATATGTTCCTGATCGAGCAGTTCTTTTTTATGACTGCGCACGTTAAACATACTGCAGTTGCATGGTTTCGATGCTAAGCCCAGGGCCGAAAGCCACCGCAACGATGTTATCGCCGGTAAGGGCATCGCTGCGTTTTTCAAATAACGTTTTGAGTACAAAAAGTACGGTAGGAGACGACATGTTGCCGAAATGACGAAGCACCTCGTACGAATGGCTTACCTGCTCTGTCTGCAAGTTAAGTGCCGATGACACATCATCGAGAATGCGTTTGCCGCCGGGGTGAACGGCCCAGTACCTGATCGCATCCGGAACAAGGCCAAGGGCATCCATCATGGGGCGGATATTCTCCTTGATGATGGTTGGCACATAGGAACTTAAGTTCATGATGAATCCTTTTTCAGATAATTGCCAGGCCATATCGGTATAACCGGTATCGGCAACCAACGAATCGAAACGCGAAACCTTTAGCGAAGGCTTCTTATCTGCCGGTGGCATTCCACTGAGCAGCACGGCAGAGGCGCCGTCGCCAAAAATAAGGTTCGAAAGAATGTAATCGTCGCTGTATTGCTTCTGAAAATGAATGCTGCATAATTCGACACACACCACCAGCACCAGTGCGCCGGGATCGGCACGGCAAATAAGGTCGGCCTGCTTCAGGGCAATGATGGCTGCATTGCAGCCCATAAAATTGATTCCGATGCGGCTCACCGAAGGATTCAAACCCAATTGCTGCATGAGGTCGATGTCGTTCCCGGGCGCAAACAGACCCGTGCATGTAACCGTAATAAGATGTGTGATCTTTGATTTGAGGGCGTCAAAACCATCGATCTTGCGGATGGCCTTAGCGGAAAGACTTGCCGCGTGTCGGCGGTAAAGTGCCATGCGGCGCTCAAGGCCGGGTTCAGGAAATAAGTGACGATTGGGCTCAAAAAATTCGTACTGACCGGGCTCTGCACCAAAGTCCGGAATCACAGAATACCGCTGACCGATGCCCGAACGGCGGGAAACAAGGCTGATTTTACGTTGCTCTGTTTCGTCATCGGTAGAACGCCTGTAAAACTCAGTAAATGTTTCCTGCGAGAAGCAATTGTCGGGCAGCGCGGTTTCTATGGAAAGGATATAACTCACAGGCAATGGTGGATAATGAGTAAAACACTAAAACAAGCATTCATGCATATGGCAGCCACAAGGTTCATGCCCATTGCATACCTGAAACTGGCGTGCGCTTGATCTCTCCAGACTTTCAGAAACCAATATACAAAATACGCCATCACAGGTAGGAAAAAACACTGAAGAAGGTAAAACGACAGCATGTCTTCCCGGGTATCAAAATACAAAAAATAGAACACATTACAGATGGCAAACATACCGATCGCAAAGAAAAAAGTGCCTCTGTAACCAAGCCGGTAACTGATTGTGGTTACCCCGTCTTGCCTGTCTTGCTCATGCTGATAGACCTGTGTGAGCGGATATGCCCCGGCGAGCTGAAAAGAACAGGCCAGCAGCAAGTACAGCGCCGACTGGTCGAGCGAC
>DAIUED010000093.1:0-7388 GCA_036845295.1 Bacteroidota bacterium | reverse complement strand
GACATGGCCTGCCCGGCAATGCCCGCCACCGACATATAGTAGGTAAAGCCGCCCTGAAAAACAACGACCGTCAGAAAGCCGGCAAGCGGATATTTTTTGAGCCGGATCCAGCGGGAACTATAGGCTTTAGATGCCAGAATGTAAATAAAAAGACAAATGGCAAAATGCAAACTGATGGAATAAGCGGCAAGACACAGGGCCAGGATATCCATTGCTACCGTGGCATAAAACAACATCCGGGTAGGCTGAGGCGGATGTTCGATACCGCCGATGCTACCGGTGTCTTTATCGATATAACTGTTGTAGCCGTTACTGGCTGGATATACCAACAAATGGATGATGAGAAAAGAAACGATGGCATTAACCGGTTGGATGCTTTGCTGCTGACTGAGTGCCAGGAGAAAAACAGGCATCAGAAAGAGGGAAAAGGGAATCCTCAGCAATTTGATGGTATTGTTCAACTCTTGCATACAACAAATGTAAGGCTTCGCCGATACATTTACGTATATACAAGTGTATTTGCCTGTTTATTTGCTCCTGCCCCGTGTATATGGCCAGAAAACCATCTTTACCGTTTGCACGCTTAAGACAGAGGTCCGAAGGCGGGCCTAGCGAAACACAATGACGGCCACGTGATTTGGTGTTGCAATACTTTTCATCCTGTGATGGTTTTAGTTGTTTCCGGTAGCGCTATACTATACTAACGGCACCGTTACAAACCTATAACATTTTCAAACGGCGCGCACCTGCGAATTTCCACAGTTTTTCATGAACTTTCATATAGGTATTTCTAACTGATTTTTGAAAATTAACTTAAGTGTGTTGATAGCTAAATAGCTTGTGTGTCAAGCTATTTCACACAAAACCTATGGATAACCATAGGCTCGCGTAGAATTTTTAACAAGGCGATTCAGCAGAGTATTTATACATTCGTATAAAGCCCGACTTGATACCAACCGCTAACCCGACACTGCCTTTGCAACGTACTCCTTGCATATCCATTATGCTGGCCGACGACCACAATCTGGCGCGCCAGGGATTCAGGGCATACCTCGAAACAAACGATGCCGAGTTTGTTGTGAAAGGAGAGGCATCGAATGGTATCGAACTGCTAACGTTGCTTTCGGAAAGTGTTCCAGATGTTGTGCTTCTGGATCTGGAAATGCCGCACATGAACGGCATCGAAACGCTGGCGGTGCTTACGCGTGACTATCCGGGCGTGCGGGTTATCATTTTAAGTTCACACTACAACGAGTTTCTAATGGCGGAATTGATGATTGCCGGTGCAAGCGGCTATCTTCCGAAAAATTGCTTTGGCGACGAATTGTTTGAAACCATCCGGCGGGTTTACGACGATGGCTATTTTTTCAAGGGTTCGGTGTCGCGCCAGGTTGTGAGCACACTCATTTCGGAACGAAAAATACAGTATCTCATTTCGGAGAACATTCTCTCTAAGCGTGAAATAGAAGTGTTGCAACAAGTGTGTAACGAAAAACAAGCGAAGGAGATTGCAGCCATTCTTCATATCAGCGAAAGCACCGTTGAATACCACAAACGGAATCTGTACCAAAAAACAGGGAGTGACTCCATCGTTGGACTTGTCAAATATGCCATTCGCACTGGGGTCAGCAGCACCTAAAAACCACGTAATTTTACGTGGTTTTTAAAAGATTCCATGTAAAATGATTAAGAAATCCGATTTTTTGAGGATTATTTGTCGAAGGGGATGCACTTATAGTGCTATCTTGGTGCCGTATGAGGAAATTTTCCGGCCTTGGCTTGCTTCTCTGTTTTTCTGTTAGCCTTTTCTCCCAACAGGAATACGATTCTCTGAAACAACTACTTCCGCTTTCCCTGCACGACACAACACGTCTTGCTGTTCTTTCCAGCCTGGCAGAGATAGCGCCCGAAAATGAATGGCAGCGCTACAACCTGGAAATGAAAGGGTTGGCTGCCCGGAAGATATTGAGTCATCCGGCTCAGCGGCATTTAACGCAGCTATACCTGTCACGGCTGTCTGAAGCCTATTTCAACGAAGGCATGGACCATGTCGGAAAAATGCGCCTCGACCAGGCACAACATTATTTCAGAAAAGGGATTGCCATCGATGAATTGCTGCACAACAACGAAGGTCTGGCATACGCTCAGGTGGAACTGGCCAAGATACTTACCGTACAAGGCAACTACGAACAGGCGATCGAAGCGTTGTACCAGGCGCTAAAAGCCTATGAACAGCTTAGCGATCTCAAAGGCCTGGCCAATACCTACATCAACATAGGCCGCATCTATCTGAGGCAGAATCAACACGCAAAGGCTTTCGGTTTTTTCAATAAAGGGTACAAATCGTATGAACAAGTTGGCTACACGAAAGGCATGATCGACGCGCTCGACAAAATGAGTGCTGTGTATTATGAACAAAGCAAACTACCCGAAGCCTTGCACTACATGCGCCGCATCCGCGATGTGGTAAACAGCCTCAAGCCAAACGAACGCGCGCCCCACCTCGACATGTTCTATAAAGTGGCCGGAAAAATACACCAGCTTGAGGGCAATACAGATTCGGCTCTTTGGTTTTACCAAAAAGGCCTTGCACTTACCCTTGAAGAAGGTCTTATCTACGATTTAAGCGGTCGACATCGGTTTTTAGCGTCGATCTACAAAGACAAGAACGAATACGCCAAAGCCATTTACCATGCTAAAGAAGCATTGAAAGTAGCAGGCGCCACGCACAGCATCGACGAAGAGCATAAAGACGCCAGAGCGTTATACGAACTTTATGTGCTTACCGGAAACCATGAGAAGGCTCTTCGGATGCATGAATTTTATGTGCTCATGGCCGATAGCATCCGCCGGCATGAAGACGAGAATAAAGTGGTGCGCCAGCAATTCAAATACGAGTTCGAAAAGAAACAGCTGCTCAACAGCGTGAATACAGAAAAGCGCATCTCGGCATTGAAACTGGAAGCCGAGCGAAAAAGCGCACGCAAAAACCTATGGATTGTACTGATGGCGGCTTGCCTGAGCCTGCTAGGCGGAGCCACTGTATTTATGGTGAAATACCTGCGTCAAAAAAACGTGATCGCTTCTCAGAAAGCGAATCTGTTAAGACAAAAACTACTTTTGTCGCAAATGAACCCACACTTCATTTTCAATTCACTAAATGCCATTCAGAGCTACGTTTTCCGCCAGGATGGTATGCAGGCGTCTGAATACCTCTCTCAACTGGCGCGCCTGATGCGCATGATACTTGAATTTTCGAGACAGGACCGCATCAGCCTGGCAACGGAAATGTCGTTTTTGAAACTATACATGGACCTGCAGATCCTGCGCCTGGAACAACGGTTCACCTACGAACTCGTAACCAACGAAGAAGAGCCGGAACTGGTATTGGTGCCTCCTATGCTGGCTCAGCCCTTTATCGAAAATGCCATTGAACATGGTTTTTCTGATGGCAAAGCGAACGGGCACATTAGTGTGAGCATCCGGCGCGAAAGCAACTGGTTGCATTACACCATCGAAGACAATGGCGTAGGCCTTGAACCGATGCAGCCTGAAAGAAAGCAAGAAGGCAAGCATCAGTCACTGGCCATGAAAATCACGACCGAGCGCCTGGAGACGCTCTTCGACGGCCAACACAAAGCTACCGGCATCAGCATCACTAACCGCAAAACCGCCGGCGAAAACAACAGCGGTGTAAGGATCTCTTTTACGATTCCATACCAAGAAGCCCCTATTAGCCATGATCAAAGCAGTAATCATCGATGACGAACAAAGCAGCATCAACTTCACTTCCGACTTGCTCGGATTTTACAAAGACCGCATTACCCTATGCGCCACGGGCAAATCGGTTGCAGAAGGCTATGATCTGATCCGGACGCATTTGCCGCAACTGGTGTTTCTGGACGTGAATATGAAAGACGGCACGGGATTCGACCTCTTAAACAAGTTTGACCGCATCGACTTTAAAGTCATTTTTATTACGGCACACAATGAATTTGCGCTGAAAGCCCTCCGCTACAGTGCTCTGGATTATCTGTTGAAACCTATGTCGCCGCTCGACTTCTCGGATGCGGTGCGTAAATCGCTTCAAGCCATTAGCTACGACGAGGTGAATTTTCAGATGAAAACACTGCTCGACAACATCAGCATGCAGCAGAGCCGAAAAGTTGTACTTAAAACGCAGGATAAAATCTATTCGGTTGATGCGCCTGAAATTGTACGCCTTGAAGCAGAAGGAAGCTACACGACAGTCTATCTGGATTCGGAGAAAAAGATCATCGTTTCGCGGATCATCAAAGATTTTGAAGAAATGCTGGCTGACGATGGTTTCATCCGTGTACACCAATCGCACCTCGTAAACCGAAACCAGATTTTTTATTTTGAGAAACACGACAATGTCATTAGAATGAAGGATGGTTCAAAAGTGCCGGTTTCCACACGAAAAAAAGAAATGGTATTGCAACTCATACAGACACTCTAAGCCAGACTTGGAATCAGCGCGAATTTAAAGCCATTCTTGCCGTTTATCGAATGGCCGCGCACAAATTTAAATCTACCGCCTGCCGCCACCATTCATTGCATAAGTTTGCTCAGGCGTATGCAAGCCGCACGCCCAGCGATTGCCGAAAAGCTAGAAGAGTAGGCCCCACAACTATACACACACTACATGAAAAAACTGATCTTTTCGGTTTGTTTGCTTGGCGCCACCCTTGTGACAAAAGCGCAGTGGACATTCCAGTTCAAATTTACAACAACCAACGGGTTGAATTACACCACAACGCCTTATACAACAACCGGATTTAACGAGGGCTATCATTGCCTGGGAACGATTGATATGACGTCGTACCTCTGCGAAGGCGACCAGTTTAAACTGGAAAACTTCTCGTCCGGATCATACAATTGCCTGTCGGGTGCAGATGTCATCAATAGCTCAACCATATGGGACGCCGCTTTCGGACAGATCACCGATCCGCCATCAACGGCTCCTGAATTTCACACCATCGGTTCTTACCTCCTCAACGACCAGGTTTGGCCTCCGAGCACATCGGGCCTGATGGTTACCGTACCGGTAGGCGCTTCTGCTCCACTCATTTCCGACCCGAACAACAACCCCAATTATGTGTACTACGTGCTCGCCGTAGCGCCTGGCATGGGCTGCAACTACTTCGGACTCAACAATGGAAACGCTTCCTGCTCTACCATGCTGTTCTTTTACATCAAGGTAAAACGTGCACCATTGCCTCTGCCGGACCTCACTGTCTGCCCTGGAACCACCATTACCAATTCACTGCTGGGAATTCCTTCAGGAGTAACGGCTTCTAACTGGATCGCTAACGATCCAACCGTTGTAATGCCAACGGCTACTACCAATTACACCGTAACGCTGTCGAATGGCAACAGCTGCTCGATTACCGATAAGGTGAAAATCACGGTCAACAATCCAATCCTCGAGTTGCTGCCAAGCGCAAGCACCACACTATGCCCGGCGCAATTGCCGCTTACCGGTGCCGATGTGTATTCTTATGGCTACATTATTACCGTGAATGGTGTAGAAGTGTATAACACCAATACGTCGTATGAAAACCCTGCTTATGTGAACAGCAACGGCAATTTCCAGATCACTACTTACGGCACGTTCAATATCAGTTACGAATACTACAATGCTAACTTCTCCTCTACCTGTACAAAAACCTATACCGTATTTGTGCCAAAGCCACCGAAATTGCTTGTACAGAACATCACGCTTTGCAGTAACAATTTCAGCCAGGTATGCGCGCCGATCGGTACTTCTGGCATCACCTACACATATCAATGGTTTTACAGCGACCCTGTGCAGCAGCAAAGTGTACTTGTGAGCCACAACCAATGTTTCACACCAAATGCATTCGGCACGTACACTATGTTTATGACTAACCAATACGGCTGCACCTACCACAATACCTACAACATCACCCTATCGCCGTCTGCCAACCCGAATGCAAATTTCATTTACTCCAAAACGGTGAACACTCAGGTAACTTATACCGCTACACCTTCTGCTCTAAACTCTTACAACAAATGGGAACTTATCCTGTCTAATTCGGCCGGCGTTGAAACATCGACGTTGCAAACGATTTACACAAGCGGCATGTCGGCAGCGTCCTTCAGCCCACGACCAGTAAACCAATATTACAAGATCAGGCACACTGTTTCCAATACACCGTGCAATGTTTTAGCGACCAAAGCATTCCTGGACTATGCCTCACCGCTGCCTGGCAAAGCACTCCGCACTATCACCGTGTCTTCTGAGGATGCCGCTACAGAGGCTTCTTTCAATGTATTTCCAAATCCAAGCAACGGCGTATTTACCGTTGACGTCTCCAACCTGGAAGCAGGAACCCTGGAAGTGTATGACATGACAGGCAGAAAAGTATATTCAGCAACCACAGAGGCGTCGCAGGATCAGCGCATCGACCTTACGGGATACAGCAAAGGCATATACATGCTCAACTTCAGCGGAAGCAATACCAGCTTCTCGAAACGGATCGTACTGGAATAATCCTTCTAAGCCCTCATTTTAATAAAGAAAGCCCGGCTGACTGCCGGGCTTCTTCTTTGATATGGGAAATTTTTTTCTCAAATCGGTTCCCTGGTTTGGCTTGCAGAGACTGATTTCATAAGAAAAGCTGGCATTAGGATGTATGTAGAGTTTCTAAAAACCATTTATGACGATGATACAGGTTTACCTTCTGATCAACGCGATCTCATACCTCGGCTTTAGCCTTTGGTGTCTTATTAAATCACAAACGACTTCGCATGCCCTTGGATATCATTTCCTCAACAACAGCGGAAAAGTGGAATACCTGACTGTGTACACCGGAATGGAACTTGGGTTTGCCGTCTTCTTTGCATTATGTGCCTTTTTTCCAGGTCTCCGGCTTGCCGGCTTACTGTTTGCCGCGTGCCTGTATATCGGCCTGATGATCCTGAGGCCGCTAAGTGCCTTGCACTATGGCCAAATTTCGAAAATGACATACATCATCGGTTCACTGGAATGGGGCTTGGGCATTTGGGGTATTGTGCTCCTGGTGATTGAATTAAAAAAACTCAACTACACATTATGATACACACCATTGAAGAACTTCCCGGAAATGTTGCGGGTTTCCGCGCCACCGGCGAAGTCACCGAAAGTGACTTCACGAACACCGTA
Source organism: Bacteroidota bacterium (assembly GCA_036845295.1). Classification (GTDB taxonomy): domain Bacteria; phylum Bacteroidota; class Bacteroidia; order B-17B0; family Aurantibacillaceae; genus UBA4416. Next base: position 199 of record DAIUED010000093.1, on the reverse strand, counting down.
ATGCCGCGCGTCAAAGCGCTTGTTGACACAACTGGTACGCTTAACTACCTGCTCGTGCTCGACACATCCATCAAGAACTTTTCGGCTGGTGCCTGGTTCAAAGATGCCATCATGGGCATACGCCACCTGAGCAAATGGAACCGCGCGGCGATCGTCACAGACGTTGAAGGCATCCGCACATTCACGCGTATTTTTAGTG
>DAIUED010000092.1:0-10500 GCA_036845295.1 Bacteroidota bacterium | reverse complement strand
ATATTTTAAACAAACGGCCACGGCTCTCATCGTCAAATGGGATCACGTGGGTTACTACAGCAGCATGGCCGATAAGGTTAACGACTTTCAGCTGATCATCACCGATGGTTCCGATCCGCTGTTGCCGAACGGTAATAACGTGGCGTTTTGCTATGGCGACATGCAATGGACAACCGGTTCTGCTTCCGGTGGTACGGGTGGTTTCGGTGGTACACCGGCTACAGTGGGTGTGAACAAAGGCGATGGTACTAACTTTATCCAGATCGGTCGTTTCGACAAGATTGGTAGTTCCTACGATGGTCCTTACGGCTTGAATGACGGTGTGTCTTTCCTCGATAATAAGTCATATTTTTTCAATACCTGCGGTACAAACAATAACCTGCCACCAATTGTACAGGATGCTACCGGAGGTGGTTCTGCTTGTGGTGATACTATCCGCATTTGCGCACTTGGCGATACCCTTGTGTACACGACCAGCTTCCTGGCGCCGGAAAATACCCAATCCGTTACCATCACGGCCAGCGCTCCTACCCTGGGAGGCAGCTTTCAGCCCCTGGGCGTTACTAATACCTCGGGCGGCATCACTACCTATGCCTGGCGTGTAGTAGCTACACCTACAGTTACCGGTGTACACACCGTGGTAATAACCGGAACGGATAACGGCACACCACCTTTGTCGGCGTCTGCTACTTATTATATCAAAATTCAGAACATTGCAGTGCCTCAGCCAACGCTTAGTATTTCGCCGGCCACAGGAACCGTGTGTGCGACACCAGGCGCTACACTGACACTCACCAACTGTGCATCATACGATAACGTGTATTGGAGCAATGGTTCGGCAGGCTGTTCGGCCATTGCCAACAGTTCGGGGGTTTACTATGTAACAGTAAACAAGCAGGGCTGTTTTAAATCTTCTTCCGATACAATTACGGTTTACACCAATCCGGTTCCGGTTGTTTCAGGACCCTTATTTTACTGTAGCCCTGCCACCAGCACAACGCTTTCGGTAAATCCGCCATTAGCCGGCGGCTCTGCCTACAACACATTTACCTGGACACCAGTTGGCGTCAATACACCTACGGCTTCTGTTACAGGAAGTACAGGTGCAGGAACCTCCTATACACTAAGCGTCACCGACGTTAATGGTTGTGTGGGTAGTACAACATTCTCTGTTTCATCTTCTTCGCCAAGTGTAGCGATTACTGCCAATCCTTTATCGGTTTGCGGCGCAGGAACCACCACGCTCAGCGCTACCGTATTGGCCGGAGCCACTTACACATGGTCTAACGGCACCAGCGGGCCATCTACTACCGTAAATACCGGCGGCGTTTACACGGTATCCGTAACGGCCAGCGCCAATTGTCTAACCACGCAAACGGTGAACGTGAACGTTTCGCCGACGCCAACCGTCGTCATTACGCCGTCACTGAGCCTCTGTGCCGGGGGTAGCGGCACGCTGGGCGTCGTCTCCGTCAGTCCGTCGGGTTCTTATACATATACATGGAGTACCGGTGCCCATACCCCAAGCATTACCGCCAACAGTTCTGGAACAGTGTCGTTGGTTGTTACCAATACAGTAACAGGCTGTATCAGTGATACATCCAATGTGGCTACCATCAGTACAACGTCTAATCCGGTTCCTTCGATCATCATTTCCGGGCCATTCAACTACTGTCCACCTTCTACCAATACGATCCTGAACGTTCTTCCGCCAGTTGCCGGCATGCCGGCTTACGCCAGCTATTCATGGACTCCTGGAACAATCACGACCAATTCTGCGACGCTTACAGGCCCGACCAACTATACCTTAACGGTAACAGATGTCAATGGATGCTCGTCGCAACAGGCCTTTACGGTTTCCAATACGACACCAACACTTGGTATTACGGCCAATCCGATCTCTATTTGCGGTAGCTCATCGTCAACATTAACGCCGTCTATCCTTGGCGCGAGCAGCTACAGCTGGTCGAATGGAGCCACCACAGCAACCACGACGGTAAACTCAACCGGTACGTATTCCCTCACGGTGAATGCCAATAACTGTGTGGCTACGGCAAGTATCAATGTAAGTATCAGTCCGACGCCAACGGTAACGATACCGTCTAACCTGGCGATATGTGCCGGAGCGGCTGCTACCGTAACGCCGATTACCCTTTTACCAGCTGGCGCTTATACATATACCTGGAGTACAGGTGCGCATACGGCGTCAATCAGCGTTTCTACGCCAATGACGGTAACCCTGCAGGTAACAAACACAGTATCCGGCTGTCCGGCTGTATCCAACCCTTGCACCATTGTGGCGACACCAAACCCATTGGTGAGCTTTACTAATCCGGTGGTTTTCTGTGCAGGTCTCGGCGCTACGCTTTCGCCGACCGTTACAGGAGGAACACCAGCCTATTCATATTCCTGGACACCTTCTTTCCTCGGCAACGGAGCCAGTGCTACTACTGCTACCGCCGGTACATTTGTGGTAACCGTTGTGGACCAGAATATGTGTCGCGGAACAGGAACGGTTGTTACAGAAAAATCGAGCCCGTCATTGCTTCTCGGATCGCCTGATTTGGTTATATGCCCGGGCGAATGCGCGATCATCACGTCAACGGCCGTGACGACATATCCGCCGTTTACGTATGCCTGGTCGCATAACAGCGCTGATACCGACGATTCGACAACCGTATGTGCGGCCGGAACGGTAACGTTAACGGCCACAGATTCAAAAGGTTGCGAAGCTAAAAATGTGATAACCGTTGTGAACGATGTGTCGCCTGTAGCCAGTTTCACCGCCACGCCGTCGTCACCGGTAAGCCCTGGCCAAACCATTACATTCACCAGTACCTCAACGATGAGTAGCGGTTCGATCACAGCAACTACATGGCAATTCGGCGATGGCAGTTCAGCCAGTGGAACGCCTTCGGCTCATGCATACGACGATGCCGGATTCTATACTGTTACACTCACGGTTGTAGGTTCTGCAGGTTGTATGGATACAGTAACGATGGTTTATCATGTAGAGGGTGCATTAAATATTCCAAACGTTATTACACCAAATGGTGATGGGGTTAATGATTACCTGAAATTCAAAGGTTTGGAAGCACTCGGTTCGAACCATATTGCGATCTTCAACCGTTGGGGCAAAAAGCTGTTTGAGCAGGATAACTATAAAAACGATTGGAACGGTGCGGGGCATAACGACGGGACGTATTTCTTTATCCTGACGGTGCCTAACGCCACGCCAAACAACTGCAAAGGACATTTCCAAATCATCCGATAAACTTGGGATTTTGACTATTTGGGCGTAACTTTGCGCCCACATGTTGAAACACCAGCTAACGGCACTGATCAGGAAAGAATTTTTACTGGAATTCCGGCAAAGGTCAACCCTTGCCGGAATTGCTGTTTATATCATTGCCACTGTATTTATTTCGGCGCTGTCTTTTAAACAAAAAATTCATCCGATAGTATGGAATGCGTTATTCTGGGTTATTTTCACCTTTATTACGGTAAATATTTCGGGTAAGAGTTTTGTACAGGAAACCAAAGGCAAAGGCTTATACAACTACCTGTATTATCATCCCCGGGCTTTTATTCTGGGCAAGATCATTTACAACATGGCCCTGATGGCGGTTTTGAGCTTGTTTACGTTTTTCTTCTACAGCTGGTTTGTAGGAAACATGGTTCAGGACATGCCCTTATTTTTGCTGGTATTGATGTTAAGTTCAACAGCGTTTTCAGGCGTCCTGAGTCTGATGAGTGCCATCGCCTCACGGGCAGGTAATAACATGAGCCTGATGGCTATTCTCAGCTTTCCGGTGCTGATGCCGCTTATATTGGTGTCCATTAAAGTAAGCAAGAACGCAGTTGACGGCCTGGCGTGGAGCGTTAGCTCTAATTACCTGTTGATCTTAATCATGCTAAATTTCGTTGTAATTACGCTGGCAACGCTATTATTTAGTTACCTTTGGCGCGAATGATCAGGTGGTGGAAAATACTCTCGGTACTTATCATCCTTTACACCTTGGTATGGGGTCTTTTAGGGCCTGTGCCAAAGCTCGATATTCTTCATGAAACTATTCGCAATGTGTATTTTCATGTGCCTATCTGGTTCGCCATGCTGTTCCAAATGGGTTATTCGGTGGTATTTGCCGTAAAGCACTTGTCAAAAGGCGATCTGCAAACGGATTTGGTAAGTGATCAGGCTGCTCAAACCGGCTTGTTCCTAAGTCTTCCGGGTCTGCTTACCGGCTGTATGTGGGCCAGATTTACCTGGGGCACCTGGTGGACATTCCAGGACCCCAAACTCAATGGCGTTGCGATAGCTGTACTGATCTACCTCGCCTATTTTATTTTACGGAGTTCCCTTACCGATGAATTGAAACGCGCTCGCATCTCGGCAGTGTACAATATTTTTGCATTCGTGATGATGTTTGTGTTCATCATGATACTGCCGAGACTTACCGATTCGCTGCATCCCGGAAATGGCAACAATCCGGCATTTGGCAAATACGACCTCGATAACCACATGCGCACCGTCTTTTACCCGGCGGTGATCGGTTGGGTATTGCTGAGCCTCTGGATACTGGACGTCAAAAAGCGACTAGCTACTTTAAAACTGAAAATGGAACATGAATAAGCTCACAACGATATTGTTTTTGATATTAACCCTGCTCCTGGCAACGGCGCATACGGCGGCCGCACAGCCTGGCGGCCGCGAGCCCGAAATGGCGGACCTGTTTCGAAGTGAAGGAAAAATATATGTGGTTATTGCCGTGCTGGCAATAACTTTTCTATGCCTCGCGGGTTATTTAATTTACATCGACCGCCGTTTGAAAAAACTGGAAGACAAGAACTGATTCAACACAATACAAGCCTGTTTTAGCTATACCGGATAAACAAGGCTTATAAAAATAACAAACATGAAAAAGCTGCACATCGTTGGGATTATCGTGATAGCAGTGGCTATCGGGGTGATTTTTACATCGCTTCAAAGCAACGCTTCATATTCGGATTTTGCGGAAGCCGCCCAAAACCCCGGAACCGAATACCACGTAGTAGGGAAATTGAATAAATCTGTTCCTGTACAATACGATCCGAAAGTAAATGCCGATGAGTGTTCGTTTCTGATGACTGATAACAACGGACTCGAAAAGCGGGTAATACTTCATAAAAGTGTGCCTCAGGACATGGAAAAGTCGGAGCAGATCGTTCTAATTGGTAAAATGCAGGGCCAGGAATTTCATGCCAATGAGATCCTGATGAAATGCCCGAGTAAGTATAATGACGGGAAACCGCAGGTAAAAGCATAATCGCGAACTTGGAGCACATCACATACATCGGCGAGCATTTGTGGGTAGGTACGTTAGGTAATGCCTTTGTCTATCTTTCTTTGGTATCGGCGCTCGTTGCGGCTGTTGGTTATTTCTTTTATTCTAACGAAGTGCTTACCACCGAATGGAAACGCTTTGCCCGCATTAGCTTTTCGGTGCATAGTTTTTCGGTAGTAGGCATTGCAGCAACGTTGTTTTATATGTTGTTCAACCACATGTATGAATACTCGTATGTGTGGCAGCATAGCAATAATTCCATGCCCATGGAGTACATCATGTCCTGTTTCTGGGAAGGGCAGGAGGGAAGTTTCCTGCTGTGGACGTTCTGGAACGTGGTGCTTGGCAATATCCTGTACCGCAACATCGATAGCAAGTGGGAAGCGCCAACCATGGCCGTATTCTCGCTCGTTCAGGTGTTTCTGGCGAGCATGCTTCTTGGCATTACCGTAAGCGATTTTAGCCTGGGAACGAATCCATTCATCCTGCTGAGAGAAAATCCAGATTTTGCAAATCTTCCGTTCGTTCAAAATCCGGAATACCTGGCGAAACTTGATGGCCGCGGCTTGAACCCATTGCTCATGAACTATTGGATGACGATCCATCCGCCAACGCTGTTTCTTGGATTTGCTTCTACCTTGCCTCCTTTTGCTTTTGCACTGGCCGGTTTGTGGAAACGCGACTTTACCAGCTGGCAAAAACCGGCGCTCACCTGGACGTTTTTCAGCATCATGATCCTGGGCACAGGCATCTTAATGGGTGGCGCCTGGGCTTATGAAGCCCTGAGCTTTGGCGGTTTCTGGGCCTGGGACCCGGTCGAAAACTCATCGCTCGTTCCGTGGTTGCTCATCGTAGCAGCGGGCCACGTGATGATCATTAACCGCAACAAAGGTGGGTCGTTGTTCATGACACACTTACTTTCCATTTCAGCCTTTTTGTTGGTATTGTATTCCACTTTCCTCACCCGCAGTGGCATTCTTGGCAACAGCTCTGTACACGCATTCACCGACCTCGGCATGCAGGGCCAGCTTGTGATCTATGTTATCAGTTTCATCCTCATTTGTGTAGCCTTGCTGATCCATGAGAAACTGTTGCGTACATCTTATGTCATGGGCTCGCTCTTGCTGTTGGCTATTGCTGTTGTGTATGGCCACAAAACCGCGATACTGCTGTTGTGGCTTGGTAGCAGTCTTTTTCTTACGGTATATGCCTACATAAAATATTTCCCGAAGGAAGAGGAAGAAGAAAGTCTCTACTCCCGCGAATTCTGGATGTTTATCGGTTCCCTGGTGTTGCTGTTGTCATCGTTGATCATCACCTATTTCACGTCGATTCCCGTACTTAACAAACTGTTCGGGCTTGATAAGGCACCTGTGAAAATTCCTGAATACAATCTATGGCAAGTGCCGTTTGCCATTGTTACACTTGTTCTCGTAGCCGTTACCCAGTTCTTTAAGTACAAAAAAACAGATCCTAAAACATTTTTCCGCCAGTTTCGTGTATCACTGTTGTTGGCGTTTGTGTTTGGTCTTACCTGCGTGATTCCGCTTTATTTTCTAAAGGACTATGCTACAGCCAAAACATCCGACAAGTGGAATTTGATCTCCTATGCCTTGTTGTTTATTGCTGGCTTGTTTGCCGTATTTGCCAATGGCGAATATGCATTGCGCGTGGTAAAAGGAAAGCTGCGGCATGCCGGAGCATCCATCGCACACATTGGTTTTGCACTTATCCTGGTGGGAGCCTTGGTTTCCACATCCAAGAAACAAACCATTTCGCAAAATACTTCCCGAAAAAGTGTAGAAGGTCTCGGTCAGGATTTCAATGCCAAAAAGAGCTTGTTACTTACCAAAGGTGATACCTTACCGCTTGGAAAATACATGGTGACGTACACCGGAAAAAAACGCGAAGGCATCGATGTGTATTTTCACATGGACTATTTTGAGCGCGATGCCAAAGGCGACCTGAAGCGCGACGAAACAGGCAACGCACTGAAAGCCTTTGAGCTGAGCCCAATGGTGCAGGATAACCCGAAGATGGGAAAAGCCTCGAACCCTGATACCAAACATTTTCTCGACCACGACATCTACACACATATTACTTACGCCGACCTGAGCGATGAAGCAGATCGGAAAAAGGATGCGTACAAAGAGCCAACGAATTTTATCGGTCACATGGGCGATACCATTTTCGCTGAAAACGCCATCATCCTCATCGACAGTATTACCACTAACCTGAACGAAGAAGAGTTTTCGAAGAATGATAGTATGCTCGTCGTTACCGCGGTATTGAAGGCAACAGACATCAACGGTCATGTGTACCGTGCCACGCCGCATTATATCCTCAAGAACAGCATGATCATGCCTGATCAGTTTGAGCTTAATGAGCTTGGGTTGAAATTTATTTTTTGGAAGATCAATCCTGCAGAGGGTAGTGTAGAGATTCAGATGAGCGAAAAAGTGAGTAACGCCAAGGAATTCGTTGTGCTCGAGGCTTATATGTTCCCTTACATCAATCTGCTGTGGCTGGGTTGCGTGGTAATGGTCATTGGCACCTGGATTGCCATTGTTGAAAGACGGCGAGTGAATAAGCTGAAAAAGCAGGTTGCCTGAATGAAGCGCTACAGATAAAAAATGCCTGTCGGAATGCCGAAGCCTTTACATATTGTTTTGATTGGGACCGGTAACGTTGCGAGCCATCTTGCAGCTTCTTTTGCCGCAAACAAGCAGTTGTCATTAATCCAGGTATTCAATCACCGCCGGACTAAGCAGGCACTTGAGTTTGCAGCAGCTTACAACCTGCTTTTGACAAGTGCGTATCAAAAGCTCGAGAGAAAAGCAGACATATATGTCGTTTGTGTTAGAGATAGTGCTTTGCCCGAAGTGGTAAAAGAACTGGAAAAACTGAACCTTTCCGGCACCGTGGTGCATACATCCGGCAGCGTGGAAATGGCAGTATTGGAACCAGCCTCTATGCACATAGGTGTTTATTATCCTTTGCAAACATTTACAAAACAGGTTGCGGTAGATTGGAAACAAACGCCCCTGCTGGTAGAAGCTAATTCGGCTGCTACACTCAGGCAATTAGTGGCTCTGGCCTCATCGGTTTCCGGTCAGGTAAGGGTCGCCGATTCAGAAACCCGGTTGAAGTTGCATCTGGCAGCGGTTTTTGCCTGTAATTTCACCAATGCGTTGTATGTCGCTGCCTTTGACTATGTGGCCGAAAACCTGAGTGCGAAAGACGCCGGGTTGCTTTGGCCGATTATGTCTGCGTCATTCCGTAAAGTAATACACAACAAACAGCCCTGGCAGGCACAAACCGGCCCGGCCATGCGTAACGATGCCAGCGTTATGAATAAACACCGGCGCTTGCTAAAAACCGACAAGCGTTTGGAGCACGTTTACAACTTGCTGTCGGAGCTTATTATACACCAACAAGGACAACATTGACACGTGGAAAACTTTAAACAAAAACTAACGCGCATTAAAACCATTTTACTGGATGTGGACGGCGTGCTTACCAACGGGCAGGTATTGCTGATGGAGAACGGTGAGTTTATCCGCAACATGAACTCTAAAGATGGCTATGCCTTGCAGCTTGCAGTAAAAAAAGGATACCGCATCGTCATCATCTCCGGCGGACACAGTATGCCCGTGAAAAAGGCTCTTGAAAATCTTGGTGTACAGGATATTTTTTTAAGCCAGCACGATAAGTTGCAATGCTACAAAAACTACATCTACGAGAACGGTCTTCAGGAAGATGAAATCCTGTACATGGGCGACGATTTGCCTGATTATGAAGTGATGCAGCGTGTAGGGATTGCTGCCTGTCCGTATGATGCAGCCAGCGAGATCCGTCAGATCAGCCTCTACATTTCTAACCGGAAAGGTGGGGAAGGCTGTGTGCGGGACATTGTGGAGCAAGTGATGCGTTCGCAGGGAACCTGGGAAATTGCCGGTTGGTAAGGCACTGGTTAGCGAGTTTCAATTTCTCCCTGGTCGAGCATGTATTTTACTTTCATGATGGCTGCAACACTAATGGCATCGGTTATTTCGCCCCGGAGCGTCATGGCAAATGCCTCATCGATATGTACTTTTTTCACCTTCAGGTCTTCGCTGTCTTCGGGTTCTGCGTCTTCAAACCGAAGGCCTGTAGCCAGAAATACAAAGGCATGTTCGTCGGTAGCCGAATTGCTGAGGTGTAGCTGCATGATCTCCCTGAACGAGTCGGCCACGATCCCGGTTTCTTCCTTCAACTCTCGCTTTGCCGTATCCAGCGGTTCCTCGCCGAGCGGCCCCCCGCCCTCCGGAATTTCCCAACTGTAAGCATTGAGAGGGTAACGCCACTGGCCTACCAGCCAGGTATAGCCATCGTGGCTTAGCGGCAAGATACCAATGGCCAGGTTCTTGAAGTTGACCACACTGTACACCGCCGGGTTGCCGGCCGGGTTGATGGTTTGGTGTTTATGCACGGCGATCCACGCCGATTCGTAAACAAGTTCCGAAGAGAGAGTCTTCCATGAATTGAGCGACTGATGATCCGCCATAGGTCGATAGAAACGGTTTATTGGTAGTAAGAGAACACAAAGTAAGGAATAAAATTGTGTTTTCGAGTATTTGCGTATTCATAGGGTGTTTGGAATACGGAGTTGTGTTTCAATCAACAAAATAAGGGTTTCACACAGCGAATTTGTGAATACTGCCGTATTTTTCGTAGTTTTAGAAACCCGAAGCAGCATATATTCGTAAAAGTTAAAAATCGTTATGTTGAAAAAACTAGTACTGTTACTGATTGTTTCCTGTTCTTACCTTCTTCCGTCCCAAACCCTGTATTGGGTAGGTGGTTCTGGTAATCTGAACGACCGGAACCACTGGTCGCATACCAGTGGAGGCGCTGTTGCCAATGTTGTTCCCGGCCCTTCCCACCAACTGATCTTTGACAATAATTCCTCCGCTTCCAATTTTGTAGTAAATATGGTTGGCATGAACAGCGTGGGGTCGATTGAATGCCGCAACACCGATGCCGACCTGCATTTCACCGGCAACCGCTTTGGTACCATGCGATGTTCAGGCAACTTTGTGCTGAACCGAAGGACCTTTTATGATGCCAATACGTCGCTTGTTTTCAGCAGCTCTTCCTCATTGGTGCATACCGTCGATTTTTATGGCAACACCGG
>DAIUED010000091.1:0-10600 GCA_036845295.1 Bacteroidota bacterium | reverse complement strand
TCGTGTACACGGATCACGCCGTTCATATAATCGTCGATACTCGTGCAGGCAATGATGCCCGTAAATTCATTCCCGTCTTTGATCTGGCGATAGAGGTAGTAGCAAGGTGCGTCGTCGCGCAGGAAGATTTTTTCGCGTACAAATTTTTTGAAATGGCTTTTTACTTTTTGAAGTCGCTCACGCGATCCGGGTCTTGTTTTCACACCATCTTCAAAATCAGGATTGATGACGTGTAAAAAAGAGTAGGGGTTTCCGGCCAGCTTATCTCTCAATTCTGCAGTGTTGTAGCCGTCAACAGATCGTGAAGCAACGAGGTGCACTTTATCATGTTGCGGGCGAATGGCCCTGAATGGGATGACTTTTGCCATGTATGGTGTCGTGCTGTGTCTTTATATCTTGATGCTTTAAAGATACTATTTTTTTGGAATGGCGCCGATGGTTTTGAATAGACCAAACGATCCCAAAAAAAATCTCCTGCCCGGAGAGGCAGGAGATTTAAAAATACAATTCTTTTCCAGATTAGTTTACTAACGCTTTGAAATCAGCGTTGTCGCGTAATTTGATGAATTCAGCATCGTCTTTCGCAGCTGCTTTTAACGAACCGTCTTTTTCGATAGCCGTTTTCAGGTTAGCGTTTACGTCGGCCGCGTTGTTTGAACGTGCAGCAGCTACCGCTTTCAGGTAGTAAGACCAAGCCATATCTTTTTCAGTGCTTGCATCGATAGTAGAAGCTACAGCGCCAGTGTTACCGTTCAGCAATTCAGCCAGCGCTTTGTTGAAGCCTTTGTAGTCGCCAAAGTTAGAAACAGCGTCTGAATATTTGCCGTCACGAACGTTAACGATTCCTTTGTTGTAATTCACTTCTTTACCGGCACCAGATGCTTTGTCGTAGTATTCCATTGCTTTTTTGCGGTCGCCCGATTTAGCTGCGATAATACCTAAGTTGTTCATCAGGATAGGGTTTCCGTTGGCGCTGGTTTCAGCACGTTTAAAGGCTTCGCCTGCTTCAGAAACTTTGTTTTGCATCAATAAAGCAACACCTAAGTTGTTTGATGTCCTCCAATCGCTGGCATATTTTTTCTCAGCAGCTTGCAGAATTTGCACTTGAGTGTTTTGATCAGTTGTTAAGGTTGTAGCGTACAACAGTTCTTCTACTGATAAACTGTCAGGGGATGTTGTCGCCAATTTAGAGATCATTTCATCAGTGCGTGATTTTTTGTCAACGTTTACAGTTAACACAGAACGACGCAGTTTTGGTAAAATTTTCTCAGCAACTTCTACGTAAGTTTTTGATAAGTTTTTGATCTCTTTTTCGCGTTGTTCTCCGTCTTTGTACATGGTTAACACGCGTAAGATGAGGTCTTTGTCAGCAATGTTAGATTGCTGCATCAATGTTTGGAAACCATCCCAGTCTTCGGCAGTAGTTTGGGTAGAGTAGTTGGCTTCGTCTTTACCAAATTTCTGGTCTTTATTTTTGTTCTTTTTGAACTCGCCCATTAAGGCTTTAGAACCTGATTTAGCACGGTCTTTCGCCAGATTTTCGTTCAGCGACAACTCACCATCCGGAGAAGCATAAGCCGATACGCTGATACCTTTGAACTCGTACCATTGGCTGTTGATGTTGGTGTTGATGAACGACTGGAGGTTTTTCATTTCATCGCTTTTCAGCTCCGAAGGACGAACCACAGACTGGTTGATCACGTAGTAAATATTTGCCGTTTGGTTAGCAGGTGTTGTTTTTACAAACGCGTCTTTTGCATAAATACCTTTCTCGTCGTTGCGTACTAATAAAGGTGTAACGATAGTTCCGTCAGCAATTTCTACCGGCGTAAAATCTTTGGTTTTTTTCTTCACGGCGCCTTGTGCACGTAACTCTACTTTTGCCACTTTCATGCCTGGCTCGTAAGCAAATTTTTCAGTTGTGTAGCTGAATGTGCCGCCATTGGTGTAGCTGATCTTTTGGCCTGAGCCTGTTGCTTTTTCACCAACCAATACGACTGGCTTCATGGCTTTTTCACCACCAGAATACTTTACTACCGGCGTAACAGTTACAGTGGCTTTTTTGGCAAAAACTTTAGCGGGATATTTACCACTTACGGTAAATACTACGCTATCTCCATGCATTTCCAGGGGATTAGGTTTTACGTCATAGGTAATGGTCTTTTGTTTTTTGATCATTTTTCCTAAACCATTGCATCCAACTAATAGTGCAGTGGCGCCGACAGCAAGTGTTAAATTTCGTAGAGTTTTAGTATTCATGTTTTAAGGGTTAGAATGGATTTTCGACAAAAATAGGAATTTATTACTTAAAGCCTAATAATTTTAGCGCAAAAAAGCAAAAAAAATCCCATCCGTTGTGCGACAGATGGGATTTTGTATAAATCTTGTAAAAGTTAAAAGCGATATTATTTGCTGATCGCGTTTACTTTTTTAGCGAGTTTTGATTTCAGGTTAGAGGCTTTGTTTTTATGGATAACATTTTTCTTAGCCAATTTGTCAAGCATAGCCACTACTTTAGGCAATAACGCTGCCGCATCTTTTTTGTTATCAGTATTACGTAATTTCTTTACTGCATTGCGGGTTGTTTTCGCGTAGTAACGGTTTTGTAAACGTTTAGCGTTGTTTGCTCTGATCCTTTTAATTGCCGACTTATGGTTTGCCATTATCTGTAGTTTAAAATTCTATTCTTTATAATTTTGGATGGCAAATATACACATTTTTTAAATACTGCAAGTATCTTTTCGCTTTTTCTTGTAAAAATATTATGGCTTGCTACGCACTTGCTTGTTTTTTGTCGGCACGGAAAGCCTGTTTATAACAAAATGTTTACGATATAGGTGTTAAAAGTTATTTTTGTGAATTCACGTTATGACAAAAACCGCCCTGTATTCCGGAATATTGTTTTGTTGCTGTCTGGGTAGCCTGGCTCAGCAAAATGCCGATATACAAAAGAATGTGGTGCCAAATGGCAGTTTCGAGAACTACCGCAAAAAATCCGGGAGCATCCGCCAGGCCATTCCCTGGCAACAAATTGCCAGCGTCGATTTTTACCAGGAGCCATTAAGCAACGATACGTCTGCGCATAAAGGTGCGCACTCCGGAACCTGTTTCGCCGGGCTCCGCTACCAAAAAAAGTACAAAGAGTTCATGCAGGTGAAGTTGGCCGAACCGTTGCACCGCGGCAGCACATACGAATTCGAAATGTATGTGCGCCTGGCCTGGTGGAGCAATGCCAGCCTTAAATCCATTGGAGCCCTGTTTACAAAAGCCGGTTATAAAAGCCAGGGAGATGTGGTTAAAACAGCCATGATCGATACCGTTGTTAAAAAAGGAAGCCTTATTGGCAATTACCAGTGGTTCCGTGTGTCGGGCCGCTACCTGGCCGATGGCGGTGAAAAATACATTACCATTGGCAATTTCAGCCCTGCTATTAAACGCGATATGGCTCGCATGAACGTGTTTAAGTTCGGTTTTAAGGAAGCATATTATTTTATCGATGATGTGTCGTTGGTACGGGCCAAAGAACCGGTAGAGAAGGTGAAAGTGGAGATCGTGGGGTCGTTCAGCGTCGATGAGCAGGATTCGGTTTTGCAGGTAAAGAAAAACATCAGGGTAGGCGAGAAGGTGCAGCTGAAAAATATTTTCTTCGAAAATGGCCGGTATTATTTATTGCCGGAGTCTTATGCCGAACTCAATAAACTCGCGCAGTACCTTATTCGTAACCCCAAAATGGAAGTTCAAATCAATGGGCACTCCGATAATTCGGGTTCAAGGTCAAAAAATCAAAAACTCTCCGAGCTAAGGGCGCGCGAAGTTTTCGAGTACCTCATTAAAAAAGGCGTGCAGAACAAATTGTACTTTAAAGGCTATGGCAGTTCGCTGCCTGTAGCCGGTAACGATACTGAAGCCGACCGTGCGAAGAACCGCCGCGTAGAGTTTGAGATCATTAAAACGAACCCCTGATGCATGACCGCATAAGATGGCATGCCAAACGTTCTTTGCATTAAACCTGCCTCCCGGCTGCGCTCGAACTCACAAAAACAATAACAAAAAAAGACAACCATTTCTTTATGAATACTTCCCGGACTATCCAAAAAGACAATCCTCAAACCATCAAAGCCTGGACGTTCTACGACTGGGCCAATTCGGTTTATCCGTTAATTATTTCGTCGGCAATATTTCCGATATTTTATGAACGTAAAACACAGACTGAACTTGGAGGGGTCGTCAAGTTCATGGGGATGGAGTTTATCAATACCGCATTCTATTCCTACGTGGTCGCGTTGTCCTATATTATCGTCGCCGTTGCTTCTCCTTTGCTTTCCGGAGTTGCAGACTACTCAGGAGATAAGAAGCGATTTTTGCGAATTTTCTGTTTCCTGGGCGGTATCAGTTCAATGGCTTTGACGTTTTTCGATACATCTTATATTGGATTAAGCATGCTGGCGCTTTTACTGGCAAGTGTTGGGTATTGGGGGAGCCTTGTTTTCTACAATGCGTATCTGCCCGAAATTGCCAGCGAAGAAAAGCAAGATAAAGTTAGTGCGAAAGGTTTTGCGATGGGATATTTGGGAAGTTCAATACTTTTAATTCTTATTTTGGTCTTGAACAAAATGGCTAATTTTCCTATCAAGTATGCTTTTTTGTTAGTTGGTATATGGTGGTTGGGTTTTGCTCAATACACTCTTATCAGAATGCCAAAGGGGTTAGCATCTACAAATTACATCGATAGTCCTTTTTCCAAAGGATTTAAAGAGTTGTTAAAGGTTTTTACCGAAATCAAAGGAATGATTAGACTAAAGCGATTTCTCTACTCATATTTTTTCTATAATATGGGTGTGCAAACTGTAATGATTATGGCAGTTCCTTTCGCAGCAAAAGAAATTAAAGGTTTAAAAGACAGCGATTTAATCGTCAGCATATTATTAATCCAATTCTTAGGAATTGCCGGATCTTTCTTGATGTCTAGGCTGTCGGCAGTAATCGGTAATTTAAAAACGCTGACATTTGTTATCTTTTTATGGGTTTTAATCTGCGTTTTGGTGTATTTCTTTGTTTACACGCCCCTGTCGTTTTACTTTACAGCAGCTTCGGTAGGCTTGGTAATGGGTGGAATTCAAGCGCTGTCCAGGTCAACTTATTCGAAGTTTCTCCCGGAAACGCAGGACAATACTAGTTTTTTTAGCTTTTATGATGTTAGCGAAAAAATTGGCTTAGCTATCGGCACAGTTACATTTGGTTTCATTGAAGAAGCAACTGGCGGAATTCGCAATTCTGTATTGGCACTGATTTCTTTTTTTGTAATAGGATTTATCGCACTTGTTTTCGTCCCGAAAGAGCGTAAATAATCCTCGGCCTTCTACTCCTGATTCCTTTACTGAAAACTGTTAAAAAACAGCGCTAATACGTCAAAATGAAGCCTTTTTCCCTCCACAATTGTTAAAACAAGGGTTTATTGATCTAAAAAAATTAATTGTTAATCATTTGAAAAATGATTTTTATTCCATTAATTTGAGAAAATAACAATTTTAACAAACACGTTATGGGAAAACTTAAAGGCAAAGTCACCAAACCAGGCGACAACGGCATGTTGAAGTACAAAAACGAGTCAGGTGAAAAAATCGAAGTGGCGTATCACCAACCTTTCTCCCAGGAATTGGGTATTGGGGACAATACTACGGTGAACTTCGACCTTGTGTCTGTTGGCGACAAGCAGATGGCTGTTTCGGTAAATCCGATCGAAAAGGGCACGATCCTCGATATTAACTTCGACCAGGGCAGCGGCACCATTGAAGAAACCGAATCGGGCGTCAGATACCCTTTCCTTCAAACGTACCTCCGCGAGCTGAAACTCGACAAAGGGATGGTAACAACATACTCCCTTGTAAATGTTAAAGGTGTATTAACCGCCGTAAGCCTCTCTCCTGTACAATAAAGACCTGTGACCCGGAAGCTGCCCAAACGGCAGCTTCTTTGTTTTATGACCATGCTCCCCGATATCGTTATTTCCGGTAGCCGGCGGATGATATTGCTGCTGCTCATCCTGCCGGAAATGTTGTGTGCCCAACTCGACAGTGTGCTGAAACTGGCCGAGCGGGAACCCGATGTTTTCAGAAAAAACGATCTTTTTTACCGCACAACCGGAATTTACCAGGGCAAACCCGGATGCTTGCCTGTGGCGTATAAAATGTATGTGCTGGCAGAAGAGTCGGGCGAAGAAAGCCTGCTTGCCCGTGCAGCGCTGGTACTTGCCAGCGAATACCAAACGATATCAGCCAGCGACTCGGCCTTGCGCTATGAAGCCCTTGCGGAAGAATATTACCGCAAATTGGGCAACCGCGAGAAATTGTTCGACGCACTCCTACTCAAAACCACCGTACTCATCAATAACTACAAAGTGAAGCAGGCTTTTGAACAAAGCAAAGAACTGATAACCATTGCTGAAGAACTTAAAAAACCGGATATGTTGGGATCAGCCTATTCCAAACTGGGCAATTTATTCCGGAAAGCAAAGGATATTGAAAAATCAAGCTCGTACTTTAATAAAGCACTCAAAATATACAGTCAAACGCAAAATTGGAACGGCATCGAATCGTGTTACCTGAACCTTGGTATCAATAATTCCAATAAGTCTTACAATGATTTGGCCATCGAGTACTTCGAACGCGGTCTCGAAGTGAACAAGCGTACTCACGACGAGCAGCGGAAGGCTTTGTTGCTGAATGCTGTTGCCGGTGTGTATTATGAACTTTCGAACATGGAACGCGCGCTACAATATTATCAGCAGGTATTTGAAATTGCCACGCGAACAGGCAATGCCGATCTATTGACGGAAGTAACCAACAACATTGGTACGGTGCTTATGGAAATGGACCGCTACCAGGAAGCAAAACCCTACCTGATCCAGGCCTATTTTCTGTCGCGTAACCAAAAAAACAAGTCGGAGCTTGCCCTTTACTCCAGTTTTAATCTGGCGCAACTATACGAAGATCTGGGCGACTACAAATCAGCGATGGAATACATGAACCTGTATGTGAACCTCAATGATTCGCTCAACAATGTACAGAATATCAGGAATCTGTCGGAGATAGAAGCGAAATACCAAAACGAAAAAAAGGAAGAACAGAACAATTTGCTTAACGAACGGCTTAAAAACAAGTCGATGCAAATCTATTTTGCCCTCGGTGGTATTGGCTTGCTTTCGGTTCTGGCTTTCTTCATTTTCCGTGGTCTTAAAGAGAAACAGCGTGCCAACCGCTCGCTCGAAGAGAAAAACAAAATTATTGAAGAAAAAAACATTATTGTAGAACAACAACACAAAGATATTACCGACAGTATAAAATATGCCGAGCGCATACAAGCGGCTATTCTTCCGCCGGAGAAACTCTGGAAAGCGATTTTGCCGAATTCTTTTGTTTTTTATCAGCCCAAGGATATTCTCAGCGGCGATTTTTACTGGATCGAGGAGACAGCCGATCATGTGTTTGTAGCCGCAGCCGATTGTACCGGGCATGGTGTGCCAGGAGCATTGATGAGTATTGTGAATTACAATTTGTTGAACCGCGCCGTGCTCGAAAAAGGCCTTTCTGATGCCGGTAAGATCCTCGACAGCATCAACAGCTGGCTCACCCAATCGCTTCACCAAAGCTACCAGGAGTCGGCAGTGCGCGATGGCATGGACCTTTCACTTTGTGTGATCGACAAGCATAGCGGCACACTTAACTTTGCCGGTGCATTCAACTCCATTTATTTGATACGTAACGCTGTGCTCGAAGAGCTGACGTCAGACAAACAGCCGGTAGGAGCTTTTATTGAAGATAACGTGAAGCCTTTTCATAACCACTATGTGCAATTGTTGCCTGGAGACGTCGTTTACATGTTTACCGACGGTTATGCCGACCAATTTGGCGGGGAAAAGGGAAAAAAATTCAAATACAAGCAGCTACAGGCGTTGCTCATGGAGATTCACCGCCTTCCGTTCGAAGATCAGAAGCGCATGGTGTCTCATACGATCAATACCTGGAAAGGCAAACTCGAGCAAATCGACGACATGCTGCTGTTAGGATTCCGTTGGCTGTAAAGGATTTTTGAAATGCGCTTTGTAGTCTAGCTGTGGTATTTAATAAGCCCTTCCATTGGCGACTTGATGATATTGCCAACCGTGTAGCCCAGTTCTTTGGCCACCTCTTCGAGCAAATCGCGGTAATGGTAGCCAATAGAGCCTACCGAATTGACAGGCAATTGTTTGGCATTGGTGTATTTGGAAACCTGTGCTTTGAAAAAATCCCTGAAACAGGCTTTGATGATCTCTTTCACATAGCTGTCGTTGTTGTAAACCGATAAAAAGGCTACTATGCTTGCCAGGTATTTGCTCGGCATTGGCCGTTTATACACATTTTCGAGGATTACCTCGCGATGATAGCCTGCTTTTTCGAAAGCTGCTACCAGGTGTTGGGGCAATTCCCCATCGAAATAACGCTGGATAAATGTGCGGCCAATGGTGGCGCCGCTACCGTGGTCGCCAAAAAGGTAACCTACCGACGGGATATTTTCTACGACGGTTTTCCCGTCATAGAGGCAACTGTTGCTGCCCGTGCCCAATATGCAGGCAATGCCTTTTTTCTTGCCGAACAGCGCCCTTGCGGCTGCCAGCAAATCGTGGTTTACCTCTGATAAAATATTGCCGAAAGCCAGATATAATCCCTGTTTGACAACCTGAACCTTATCGGGTGTAGAGCAGCCGGCGCCATAATATGCAATATGCTGGATGTCGTAAAGCTGATCCTGTAACACAGGAACCAGCACATTTTTTATCTCGTTATAAATGTCGTCGCTGCTCTGAAAATAAGGATTGAAACCAATGGTTTGATACTGCAGGACAATGTTTTTGTTTTTGATAAGAACCCAATCTGTTTTCGTAGAGCCGCTGTCGGCGATAAGTATAGCCATGTAATAAATGCGCGTTTATATTCTGAAACCAATCACGAGAATGTCGTCCACCTGTTCGTTCAATCCCTTCCATTGGTTATGCTCAAGTTTAATATTATTTTCCTGTATGGCGAAGTTTTCGGCAGAATTTTTTACAATCAATTCTTTGAAACGCCTGGTAGAATACTTTTTATTATTTGTGCCGCCAAATTGATCGGCGTACCCATCTGTGAAAATATAGAATACGTCGTTAGTTCCTGCTTGCACGGTGTGGGTGGTGTAAGCGATCGTTTCCTGCCTGTCGGCAGGCCGTGTGCCAATCGGGAATTTGTCGCCTTTTATTTCGCTGAGCACGCCATTGCTTGCTATCCAAAGCGGCCGCATGGCACCGGCATAGTCGATCGTACGGTGTGTGTGGTCGATGCGGCAAATGGCAATGTCCATGCCGTCTTTCGATTCCGATTCGTTTTTGTAAAGCACTTCCAGAACGCCTTCGTTGAGCTTCGCCAGGATCTGGCTCGGGTCGGTTATTTTTTGCTCATTGACGATGCGGTTCAGGATATTGTAGCCGATGAGGCTCATGAAGGCGCCGGGCACACCGTGGCCGGTACAATCTACTGCTGCAATCACACTAATGCCGCTGCGGTGTGCAAACCAGTAAAAGTCTCCGCTAACAATGTCTTTCGTGAGGTAAAAAATAAAAGAGTCGGGGAGATGGCGTTTGATGAGGTCCTCGGTTGGTAAAATGGCGTGCTGTATCTTTCGGGCATAAGATATACTGTCCGTAATATCTTTGTTTTTCTGGTAAATGATCTGTTCCTGTTTTTTACGTTCAGTTACATCGGAATCAATGATGATGATTTTGCGGAGGATACCTGCCTCGTCAAAAATAGGTGTGAGCATCGACGATTCCCATATTTCGGTACCGTCGTCGAGGCGGTTGAGGGCTTCGTAATTTACCGATTTTCTTTGCGAAACGGCTTCCGCGACGATAGCCTCAATGTTGGGATTATTGCTGATCTCGAAGATCGTTTCGCCCACGTTGCGCTTTAACTCTTCGAGCGTGATGCGGTTTAGACGTACAAAACTCTCGTTGACATATTCCAGACGGCCGTCAGCATCCAGAATCAGTACCACATTGTCGGTTCGGCTGGCTACCAGCGACAAGCGTTCGAGTTCTGCATTTTTGCTTTCGATGATCCTGGCCTGGGCTTCGATTTCTGATGTCCGCTCATTGACCCGCTGTTCCAGCAAAAGGTTTTCTTTTTGCAGGGAGCGTAGGCGGTATCTTACGAAAGAATAGATGAGAAATGCGCCAGTGGCGAGTACCAGCAACCAAAACCACCAACGTTTCCACAGAGGCGGCAGTATTGTGAATCCATAGGCTGTTTCGTCGCTCCATACTTCTTCTTCATTTTTTGACTGCACAATAAAGCGGTAGTTTCCAGGAGAAAGGTTGTTGTAATTAACTACTTTTCCCTCGTTCGCGTAGTTCCAGCTTTCATCAAACCCTTTAAGCATGTAGCGGTAGCTAAGTTTATCTGGATTTTTGAGCCATATTCCAACGAAATCGAAGGTCATGTTGTTCTGATTGTAGTGAAATTCCGCGGCAGAGTCTAGTGATACCGGTTTGTAATTGACCTGTAAAGACTTGATAAAAATACCCGGCTTC
>DAIUED010000090.1:0-10655 GCA_036845295.1 Bacteroidota bacterium | reverse complement strand
AAAGTTGGAAATGCCATCGTGAGCCATACCGACGTGCCGTTGATATCATTTACCGGTGGCACCAAAACCGGAGCGCAGATCGCTTCCATAGCCGCGCCAATGTTCAAAAAATTATCACTGGAACTTGGTGGCAAAAACCCAAACATCATTTTTGCAGATTGCGACTACGATAAAATGTTATCCACCACCATGCTATCGTCGTTTGCAAACCAGGGTCAGATATGCCTCTGCGGGTCAAGGATCTTCATCGAAAGGCCGATCTATGAAAAATTCAAGGCAGATTTTGTGGCTAAGACACAAAAACTGGCGATAGGTGCGCCACTCGACGAAAAAACAAAAATCGGAGCCGTGGTATCGAAGCCGCACATGGAGAAGATCCTTTCTTATATCGAACTGGCAAAACAGGAAGGCGGAAAAGTACTTTGCGGAGGCAACAGGCAAACCGTTAGTGGCGAATTTGAAAATGGCTACTATTTACAGCCCACCATCATCGAAGGCTTATCCTTCGACTGCCGCACCAACCAGGAGGAAATTTTCGGACCTGTGGTGACCATAACACCTTTCGACAGCGAAGACGAAGTAATGATGTATGCAAATTCTACCCAATACGGATTAGCATCTACCGTGTGGACGCAGGATATTACCAAAGCCAACCGCGTAGCCATGAACCTGCATACAGGCATTGTATGGGTAAACTGCTGGCTGCTGCGCGACCTCCGAACGCCATTCGGCGGCGTTAAATCCTCTGGGGTAGGACGCGAAGGTGGTTTCGAAGCATTAGACTTTTTTACTGAACCCAAGAATGTGTGTGTGAAGCTGAAATGAACACCGGCATGAACCATGCCATGTAAGCCATGGCTGTGTAGTCCTTAAAGTAAACACTGCAAACCTTACCGACAACCTAACAAATACGATACACAATATGCTGGAAAATAGCGGAAGAACAGAATTGACATCCCTCGGAGAATTCGGATTGATCGATCATCTCACCAAACACGTGGAAATATACAATCCGTCGTCAAGTTTAAAAGGCATTGGCGACGACGCTGCGGTTATTAAGTATGAAAACGACAAACAGACCCTGGTTTCAACAGATATGTTGGTGGAAGGTGTGCATTTCGACCTGACCTATGCACCGCTTAAGCATCTGGGGTATAAAGCCATCGTGGTAAACCTTTCCGACATTTGCGCCATGAACGGCATTCCGAAACAAGTAACGGTGAGTATTGCTGCCTCCAACCGCTTCTCGGTGGAAGCCCTGGAAGAACTTTATGCAGGGATGCTGTATGCCTGTAAAAAATACAAAGTGGACCTGATCGGCGGAGACACAACCTCATCCACCAGCGGTCTTATCATCAGCGTTACCGCTATCGGCGAAGCCAAAGCAGATGAGATCGTGTATCGCAACGGCGCCAGGGAAAAAGACCTGCTGTGTGTAACCGGCGACCTGGGTGGAGCCTATATGGGACTTCAGATCCTGGAGCGGGAAAAATTTGTTTTCAAAGACAATCCGCAATTGCAACCCGACCTAGAAGGCAACGACTATATCCTCGAACGTCAACTAAAACCTGAAGCCCGCCTGGATGTGGTTGAGCTCTTTAAAAACCTGAACATCAAGCCGAGCGCGATGATCGACGTGAGCGACGGGCTGGCCTCAGAACTGATGCACCTTTGCACGCAATCAAACCTGGGCTGCGAACTTTATGAGGAAAAAATACCGATCGATCCACAAACCTTCGACCGGGCAAGGGAATTCAGCCTCGACCCAACGGTTTGCGCCCTGAGTGGCGGAGAAGATTATGAATTGCTGTTTACGATTCCGATGAGTGACTACGAAAAGATCAAAAACCTGCCCGACTTCACCATCATCGGTCACATGACGCAGAAAAGCAACGGGATCAACCTCATTGCCAAGGCCGGGACTTCGCATCCTATTACCGCCCAGGGTTGGAACGCATTCAAATAATTTTTGTATTTTAGACTGATGAACAAGCTATTCCTGTTGGTTGGCGTCTGCCTGAGCTTACTGGCCTGCGACACAAAAAAAAGCAGCATCAGCGGAAGTGTGATGAGTAAAAGCACAGGACAGGGCGTGCCGGATGTGCTGATCAATTTTATCCAATGCAAAAGCAATGGCGATAACTGTGCTGAGCAGGTTATCGGCCAGATTTATACCGACAATAATGGCAACTTCGCCATTTCCGAAAAAACAGCTTCCAAATCAAAAACAAAATGGATCACCGCCTACAAAGACGGCAAAAAACTGGCGCAAAAAGATGACATAGGACTCAACGATAAAAACATCACTATCGAAGTGCCTTAGCCATCAACCTGCAAAACGCAATAACTAACCGAATTTAAAAAAACATGAGCAACGAAACATCCATCGAGTCATCCAAAGCACCTGAACCGGTAGGCTTGTACCCGCACGCACGGCGCGTAGGCAATTTATTATTCCTGAGTGGCGTTGGACCACGCGAAAGGGGCACAAAAAAAATTCCCGGCGTAGAACTCGATGAAAATGGAGCCATCATATCTTACGATATCGAAGCACAATGCCATTCCGTTTTTAAAAATATTCGCTATATCCTTGAGGATGCGGGAAGCTCATGGGACAAGATCGTGGACGTTCAGGTGTTTTTAACCAATATGAAAGACGATTTCCAGACCTACAATAAACTGTGGGCCGAATATTTCAAAGAAAATCCGCCCTGCCGTACAACGATCGAAATCAATTGTCTTCCTACGCCAATTGCCATCGAATTGAAAGTGATCGCTACAATCGACTGATACCCTGCCAGGCAATGAAGACGAAAACGTCAACCGCCTTTGGTGCGGCTGAGTTTGCCAGTCGTGGATTTGCGGTGGTCAACGCCGTATATACTTCTGAAGCAATTACTGCTATTGCCTCATGTATCGAACAAGCAACAGCGATGCAGGGTATTCAACGAGGTTCGACCTCCCTCTTTGCCTTAAGGCAGTTTTTAAAAGAAGTTCCGGCAGCGGCGCCACTCATCTTCAATGCAAATCTTTGCGGTCTTCTGGCCGAATACGGAGGCCCACAATACGTGCCTGTTAAATCCATCTATTTCGATAAGCCAGCCGATGCCAATTGGTTTGTCCCTTTTCATCAGGACCTGAGTATCGCCGTAAATGAGCGCATCGACGCGCCAGGCTATGGTCCATGGACTGTCAAACAGAATCTCTTTGGCGTGCAGCCTCCGCAACGGATTCTCGAGAATATCCTTACGCTGCGCATTCACCTCGACGACACCAACGAGGAGAACGGTGCACTGCGGGTGCTGGAGGGTACACACCGACGGGGCATTTTCCGCGCCGAAACACTCCACCTGGCCAATGAAACCGAGCATGTATGCCGGGTTGAGACAGGCGGCGTGATGTTGATGAAACCACTGCTAATGCATGCCTCGCATAGAAGCAGGCGGCAATTGGGCAGACGCGTGATACATATCGAATGTTCGGATCAGGAACTTGATGGTGGTTTGTGTTGGGCCGAAAGAACAGCAGTGCTCAGGTAACTTCTCAAAAATCTAGTGATGAAGCGGGCGCTTTTTGATCATGCCGCCTTTGGTATCTTTGATGGTATTCATCACCACAAAAGCATTCTCATCGATGCGATCGATTTCGGCTTTGAGTTTATTCAATTCGAGGCGCGTGACGACAGTGTAAACAATATCGATATCACTCCCCTCACCCCTTTTACCAAAACCGCGTTTCCCAACATAGACTGTAACACCGCGGCCCATGTCTTCGATGATCATTTTTCGTATCTCTTCACTGCGCGCCGAAATGATCGTAACGCCGGTGTATTCTTCGATACCCTGGATGATGAAGTCAAGAGTTTTCGAAGCAGCTAAGTACGTGATCATGGAATACAATGCGGTTTCGATCGAGAGGAAATAAGCAGCTGCCGAGAAGATAATGATGTTGATGCCGATGATGATGTCGCCCATGGTAGTGCCTAATTTGCGGCTCAGAAAAATAGCGAGCACCTCGGTGCCGTCGATTACCGAACCGCCCCTCACGGCGAGACCGATACCTGAACCGAGAAAGAAGCCGCCAAAGATCGCCACGAGCAACTTATCATGCGTCACTTCCGGAAAATGAAAAGAGGACATACAAATCGCTAAACCAGCGATAGCAAAGGCTGTCTTGATCGCAAATTGTCGTCCGATGATCCGGAACCCTAATATCACAAACGGCACGTTGACCAATAAGATGAGCACCGACAAGGGCACGGTGGTAAGCTCGGCGAGCAACAGGGAAATGCCCGTAGCGCCACCGTCAATAAAGCTGCTTGGTAACAAAAAACCTTCGAGACCAAAAGCCGCGGAAAAAATACCGAGGATCATCAGGAAACTGTCTTTGAGCAGGCGGACCACCAAATGCTTGAATTCGCGAAAGCCCTTCGCAAGTTCAAAGCGCGAATACGTGGCTTTTTTCTGCTTGAGAACGTAACGGATTACCAGTCGGCTGAGAAAAGAATTCATACACAATGCGCTTAGGGGAAAGATACCTCAAATAAAACAAATTGCCAAGTACAGGGCCGCCTTAGCCATGAGTTGAGCACCCTAACCCATTGGATTACAAAGAACTTACAAAACTGTTAAACAAACGTAAAAAACACTTACCCTTCGCAATTGCAGACAAGGGTCAGGTATTGGCACCTGAACATTTGGATGGCAATTTATGTTATATGACTGAAATTACGACTATGATCCTTTTGACACTTATTATATCCAGCAAAGAGCAACTGGAAACCATTACCGATATCATTTTGCAGCATAAGTATGCCACCAATGTTGTGGTAAGTAATCCCGAGCAGGCTTTTTACCTCAACAGCGAGGGCATGCGCGAAAAAACCGTGGTTTATAAATTGCAGTTCGCTACCAAAGCACTTTTATTCAGCGAAATAGAAACCCTTTTAGCCCGGGAGCTTCCTCAAAAAGAATTTTATATGTACGCCACACCGATCGTACAAACGACCAACCGCTTTTTCGACAGGCTGCGCAGCAGCATCAAGGCGCTCAACATCATGCCCGGTAAAAAAAGTATCGGCAATGGCGTTTAAGCGGCAAAATACACGTAATATCAATCGGAATCGCCGGGTTTTTTAGGCAAATTTATCCTCCTGGCTAAATATATATTTCCTATCTTTAACCTCCGTTATTTTTAAACATCATCACAATAAATTATATGGAAAAAGTATTAAAATCCCTTGGCATCAAAGACCTGAATGTAGGCTGTTCAACCGGTAAAAATTATTTCGCTAATGGCGACGTGATCGAATCTTATAGCCCGGTTGATGGAAAATTGATCGCCAAAGTACAGGCGGCCAATGCATCGGACTACGAAAAAGTGGTTCAGGTTGCCGCCGAAGCCTTCAAAACGTGGCGTTTGGTACCTGCACCTAAGCGTGGGGAAATTGTGCGTCAGTTTGGTGAAAAACTACGTGCCAAAAAACAAGATCTAGGCCAACTCGTTTCTTATGAAATGGGTAAGTCGCTGCAGGAAGGTTTGGGAGAGGTTCAGGAGATGATCGACATCTGTGATTTTGCGGTAGGTGTGTCGCGCCAACTTTACGGACTCACCATGCATTCTGAACGGGAAAGCCACCGCATGTACGAACAATGGCATCCGCTTGGTATTGTGGGCATTATTTCTGCCTTCAACTTTCCGGTAGCTGTGTGGAACTGGAACACCGCCCTGGCATGGATCTGTGGCGATGTGTGCATCTGGAAACCATCGAGCAAGGTGCCGCTTTGCGCCGTGGCCTGTCATAACATCTGGAATGAAGTAGCTGCCGAAAACAATTTGCCTGAAGGTATTTCCTGCCTGCTGTTTAGCCCTGGTTCTATCGGCGAAAAAATGTGTGAAGACAGCCGTGTGCCTCTCGTATCTGCCACCGGATCTACCCGCGTGGGTAAAATCGTTGGCACTAAAGTAGCCTCACGCTTTGGTCGTTCTATCCTTGAGTTGGGTGGCAACAATGCGGTAATTATTTCGCAGCATGCCGACCTGAAGGCCTGCCTGCCAGGTATCGTGTTCGGCTCTGTTGGAACCGCCGGACAACGTTGTACTTCTACCCGCCGTCTCATCATCCACGAAGACATTTACGACGATGTTAAACAAAAACTGATCAGCGCATACAACCAGCTCCGCATCGGGAATCCGCTCGATGAAAACAACCACGTAGGACCACTCATCGATAAAGCTGCGGTGAAAGATTACCTGGCTTCTATTGAGCGTGTGATCTCCGAAGGTGGAAAAATACTGGTTCCGGGAGGCGTACTCGAAGGAAAAGGCTACGAAAGCGGCTGCTATGTGAAGCCTTGTATTGCCGAGGCAAGCAACGATTTCCAGATCGTGCAGCACGAAACCTTTGCACCGGTACTCTACATCATGAAATACAAAACCATCGAAGAAGCCATCGAACTTCAAAATGGCGTACCGCAAGGATTGTCATCATCTATTATGACGCTTAATATGCGTGAGTCTGAACAGTTTTTATCGGCTGCTGGTAGCGATTGTGGCATTGCCAATGTAAACATTGGAACCAGTGGCGCCGAGATCGGTGGAGCTTTTGGTGGCGAGAAAGAAACCGGTGGCGGACGAGAAAGCGGATCCGATGCATGGAAAGCATACATGCGCCGCCAGACAAATACCATCAACTATGGCACTAAACTGACGCTGGCTCAAGGCATCAAATTTGATTTTTAATTATTCCCCGCAGATATCGCTGATCTCGCGGAACAGGAAATGCATCGTGGCACGCTCCTGTAATTTACATTAATATTATTCTGTGGAATCAGCGAAATCTGCGGGTAAAAAAACTAAAACCATGACCATCGACAAAAACAAAGTAGTTACTGTAAATTACCATTTATCGTCGCACATCAACGATGATGCGCCAGAACTGGTAGAACAAACCAGCCATGACCATCCATTCGTATTCATGTTCGGGGTAGGCCAGCTTCTCCCGGATTTTGAAAAAAACCTGGTAAATAAAAAAGTAGGAGATAAATTTGATTTCAAGATCGCACCTGAGAATGGTTATGGCCTTTCCGACGAGGAAATGATTGCCAAAATTCCCAAAAGCGCTTTTGAAGTTGAGGGTAAATTCGACAGCACACGCGTAAAAGAAGGCGAAGAGCTGATGATGAACGATGCTGACGGCAATCAGCTAATGGGCTTCGTTCAGGAAATAGGCGACGACTATGTGGTAATGGATTTCAACCATCCGCTTGCCGACCATCATCTGCACTTTGTAGGTGAAGTACTCGAAGTAAGAGAAGCGACTCCTGAAGAAATTGCGCATGGCCATGTTCACGGCCCGGGCGGACATCATCACTAAACCCGCAACATATCATTTTAATAAGAAAGCCATGCCCAAAGCATGGCTTTTTTCATGCCGCAGGGCAATCACAAATTGCCCAAATAAAAAAGCCCTCTCCATTTCTGGTGAGGGCAAGGGGGAACTCGGAACACAAAAAATACGTTTTCAATTAAAAGTCACGTAAAGATACGTGGTTATTTACTTCTTTTACTGGCAATGTTCTGAACGACAAGTTATTGTATGTCAATAACACAAAATCTTCAACGAACAGCTTTAGCGTGTTTTCCTGTTTTTTTCTGCCCGCTCGAAGCGGATCGTGCGGTTTTTACGCTGCAGCTCCGATGCATTGTCGTATAACGCGTTTTCTGCTCCCACACCTTTGCTCCGGTCGATATTGTGTGATTTAGCCCCGCGTTTGATCATCTGGTGACGAACGTAAGTGGCACGGCGAACCGAGAGCAGGCTATTCAGTTCATCTGTACCCAAATTACAGGTGTGCCCCACAATGTTAACCACTAATGACGGATCACGTTTCATCAGCGCAACAATATCGTCCAGTTTTTTGAGACCCGCTTCATCAAGAGTTGATTTATTGATGTCGAAAACCACATCTTCCGCAGCCTGGTTCATCAGTTCCAGAACATCCTCTTTTGGCGCTACTGCTTCGGCGGCAGGCTGAGGAGGAACTTCTGTTTTGGCATCTTCTGTCACAACCGCGTCGGTTTTTGGAGTTTCATTGGTGAGCGGCGTTTCTTCTTTTACCGGTTCTGTAGCCGTTGTCGGTGTAGGTGCTGCAGGTTCCGCTGTTGCGACCGGCGGTGGTGGTGTTTTTGCTTTTCCGCAAATACTGAAGCCAAGCATTACCTGGTGCGACGATCCGCGTGCAGTGGCATTCTTACCAACACCGTAGTCGAAGCTATAAGCCAGTTTTACAGGCCCGGCTTTTGCACCAACCAATGCCATCATGCCATAACTGCTGCGATAGCCGGCGCCAACTGTGACAACATTTGCCAGGTTGACATTCAGCATACCTTCCAATACATGCGTTCCCTGTAATGTAAATCGATCAAGCAACCAGGGCTCTATCTCCACTTTTTTTCCTTTGTTGAACACATAGGAAATCTGGGTATTGAGCTGCGGTAAAGCCTTATATGTACTGCTTCCCGAAAAATCGGGATTGCTGTTATAGAGATGAAGAACTGCTATGCCTGCTTTGAGCTTCTCCCCTACCAGCATTGCACCCAATTCCGTGTCGAAACCGTTTGCTGTTTGCCGGTTGCCATTGTTGAGTGTTGCATCGTTGGCATCAATCACCACGGCGCGCTGCGCTTGAAGGGTGGCTTGTGTCCAACCCAGGCCAAGCCCGAGATGCACCTTGGCTGTTTCGCTAACCCGGAAACGATAGGCGTATCCTAGCGTTGCCTGCATTGTATTTAGCAAGCCCTGATTCTGGGAATTGACCTTTAGTGCCAGGGCATTACTTTTTCCTAAAGCGGTATGAGCATTGAGCTGCATGAGCCGTGGTGTTTCCTTCATCCCTATCCATTGCGCGCGATAGTGAAGATTCGCTTCAGTACACGACGCGCCGGCATAAGCAATATTCAGTTGAAGCGGGTCGAGACTGTAAGTGTTGAACAAACTGTTTTGTTGAGCAAGGGCTAAATTGCCCATCACAATGGCTAAAACAGATAATATTAATCGAGTGATCTTTTTCATGATTGTCATTTTTTCGGATTTCATTAGCTAAACAGTCTGTTATTTGGTTAACGTAATGCTTCCTTTATACTTGATCTCGTTCCCGTCTTTAATAAAATAATAATAAACACCATCTGGCAGCTCGCGGCCATTTTGCTTACCGTCGAACTCATTGTTGTAGTTGCCATCGATCGAGAAAACTACTTTTCCGTAACCATCGGCAATGGTAACACTATAGTTCTTGATAAGCGCCGGAACGTTTACCTTCCAGGTATCGTTCTGTCCGTCGCCATTCGGGCTCATGTAGTTGGCAATGATCAGGTCGTTCAGCAATTGCACCGCGATGGTATCAGAAGCAGTACAACCATTGGCAGACGATACCGTCAATACATACGTGATATTTTCCTCCGGACTTGTGATGGCATTCAGATCAGTTGAATTATTGAGGTAAGTCGCCGGCGACCAGGTGTAGCTAACCGCGCCGCTTACCGAAGGATTGAACTGGTAACTACTACCGGAAGCGACTTCCACATCAGCCCCTGCGGATACGGATGGAGAAGCAAAAACCACCACCGATAAGGTTGTAGTAGCAGTACATCCAACACTGTTTGTTCCGGTTATACTATATACGGCACGGGTTTGTGGACTCACTGTGATCGTCGCGGCCGATTCACCCGTACTCCAGAGATAGGAAGAAGCACCGCTGGCGCTCAATTGAACAGAGCCACCTACACAAATGCCTGCACCTGTTGCAATAGCTGTAACCGTAGGTGTTACATTGACACCGATCTGTACCGATGCAGAAGCCACACATCCGTTAAGGTCTGTTCCGGCTACAGAGTAACTGGTAGGAACCGTTGGAGTGATGACGATGCTTGGATTGTTGGAACCTGTGCTCCAGGTATAAGTATTAACGCCACTGGCAGCCAGTGTCGAGCTGGATCCCGCACAAACAGAAGCGCTGGAACTACCGACATTAACCATATTGATGGACGGTGACGGAAATAAACCGATCGTTTGCGTTGCTGTATGCGAACAGCCTGCCGCGTTAAACCCTGTAACTGTATAGGTCAAAGGAACCACCGGCGTGGATGTGATACTGGAAGCCGTGCTTCCGGTATTCCACGAATATGTACTGGCCCCGCTGGCTGTTAAGGTGCTGCTTTGTCCCGGGCATACCGACGACTGGCTCGCCGCGATGCTCACGGTAGGATTTGGATTTACCAAAAGACCAACTGTCGCATTGCTGTTGCAGCCTCCGCCAACCATACCGTTCACGGTGTAGGTTATACTCGATGCCGGATTCACAACGATGGTCTGGGTTGTGGCGCCTGTACTCCAGCTATAGGTGGAAGCACCGCTAGCCGAAAGCGTTGCAGAGGCACCCGCACAAACAGCACTGCTGCTGCTAACTGCTGTAACCGTTGGCGTGTTTACTACTGTAATAGTCAACGAGGTTGTTCCCGTACATCCTCCTGTGCCCGTACCGGTAAGTGTGTAGCCGGTAGTCACAGTTGGAGAAATAACAATACTGCTGGCATTGCTTCCGGTACTCCATGTATAAGAGCTGGCGCCGTTAGCGGTAAGAGTTGTGCTTTGCGAT
>DAIUED010000089.1:0-10817 GCA_036845295.1 Bacteroidota bacterium | reverse complement strand
CGCCGATCTCTGCACTTACATCCACCACATCGTCTTCTTCGTCATCTTTGAACCGGAGCGTATGGCCGTTGTTGCGAAGCTGTTTGAGCCACAAGCGCCTGGCAATGGAAAAAATGAAGGTTTGCAGCTGGCAGTTGAGTTCAAAACCGGGTTTTTGTACATTTTCGTATAGTACGATAATGGTTTCCTGGTAAATATCTGCCGCTGCTTCGCTACTGCCGCTATTGTTTACAACAAATTTAAGAACGAGGTTATAGTACTTTTTGTATAAAGCCCGCAACACCACATCCTGGTTGTGCCTGAGTCCCTCAATAAATTCAAGGTCGGTGTATGTTGCTTTAGACATAAAGTCTTTACATGGATTGATACCCAAATAGGTTAAAAGTAACCCAAAATAGGTGCTTGTTTAACGTAATAAATTGTTTTTCAGTTGTTTAACTAACAAAAACAACTTGTAGCGCGGGATGATGGAAACAGATTGTCCTTTAGGCATTCATCAGGGCTTCGATCTCGTCGGCCTCCAGCGGAATGTTTTTCATCAGGTCATCGTTGCCGGTTTCCGTGATCAGAATATTGTTTTCGAGTCGAATTCCCAGGCCTTCTTCCGGGATGTAAATCCCCGGCTCGCAGGTAAACACGTTACCGGCTTTCATTGGTTCGTGGAAAAACCCGACATCGTGCACGTCCAGTCCCAGGAAATGAGACGTGCCATGCATAAAGTATTTCTTGTAGGCAGGCCAGGCTGGGTTTTGGTTTCTAACCTCATCCGATTTCAACAAGCCCAGTTTAAGCAGTTCTTCCGTCATCAGCTCACCCACTGCTTTATTGTATTTTTCGAACGTATTGCCCACTTTCAGCAGGGCAGTTGCAGCTTTCATCACGCGTAATACTGCGTCGTACACTTCGCGCTGGCGCTTGGTGTATTTTCCGTTTACAGGTATGGCGCGGGTCATATCACTTGCATAGTTGGCATACTCCGCGGCTACGTCAAGCAGGATCACATCCCCATCGTTACAGGCTTTGTTGTTTTCCACGTAATGGAGCACGCAGGCATTGGGGCCGCTCGCCACAATAGGCCCGTAAGCAAAACCACGGCTGCGGTTGCGCACAAATTCATGGATAAGTTCGGCTTCGATCTCGTATTCCATCACACCTGGTTTTACAAAACCCAACAGGCGGCGAAAACCTTTTTCTGTGATGTTGCAGGCTTCTTGTATCAGTTCCACTTCCAATGGGTGTTTCACTGCCCGAATGCTATGCATGATGGGCGCCGAACGCTCAATGCGGTGCAATGGGAACTGTTCCATGATCTTCTTATTGAAGCGCATTTGAGCGGTTTCCATATCAATATAGCGACGGGTATGTTCGTTGCTGTTCAGGTAAAATGCATCGGCCTGAAAAGCAAATGTTTTGAATACTTTTTCAAACTCATGGTGCCAGTAAATGTTTTCAATACCGCTGGCTTCCCGGGCTTGCTCTTTGGTTAACTTGGCGCCCTCCCAAATGGCAATTAACTCACTGGTTTCGCGGATAAACAGCACTTCTTGATGCTTTCCGTCTTTCACATCGGGGAAAATCATCAGAACAGTATCTTCCTGGTCGATACCACTCAGGTAAAACAAGTCGGTGTTTTGCACAAAGCCAAACGAGCCGTCGGCGTTGGTAGGAAGTATATCATTACTTACAAATAAAGCCAGTCCACCCGGCTTCATTTTGGTAGCGAATTTTTTACGGTTGTCGACGAACAAGTCTTTTTTTATGCTTGAATATTTCATTTTGTCGATTGAATTGTTATATTTGTTTTTACTAATATATGTATTTTTTGTATGCCTGACCCCAGGATCATAAAAAAAACTGAAACAGATTTTGCTGTCGTTACCCTGGGTACAGACCGGATTATGAGGGTAATGTTCAGGAAAAGATCAGAAATTACCCACGAATCGTTCCGCCGGCTATTTGATATTTTCAGGGACATGATCGATGGCGTACCTTATGCGTATATCTATTATGCCGAAGACAGTTCGGCTACGGTAACCGATGAGGGCAGGCGGTTTGCCAAAGAGGAAGAATATTCCTTCCCCAAAATCTGCAATGCGGTGATTGTTACCAACCTTGCCCATAAGTTGCTTGCCAATTTTTACCTGAAATTTAATAAGCCAAACTATCCGTTCAAGGTTTTCAGTAAAATGGAAGATGCCGAAAAATGGTGCCGCCAGCAACAGGCCAAAGCGGCTACGGCATAAGCTCTATGTAAATGGCGAGGTGATCGCTGTATCCGTTAAAGTATTTGTTTTCGGATCCGTAGGTGCGGTTAGGCCGTTCTTCGCCGGTTTTGGCATTTTTGAACAGTACAAAATCCTTTTTAAGAATGTGTGCCTGTTTAGGATCGAATGAATAGCCTTTTTTAGCTTTCAGGAGTCCCTGAGATACCATGATTTGGTCAAGCACACGCCACTCTTTGTTATAGTAGTGCGTACCTTGTTTTTCCTTATCGAGTGTATAAAAGGCGTTGTAAAGGTCGCCTTTCCCTTTTGGGGCATCGCTGGCCCTGAGGGTATGGAGGATACTGTTATTATCCGGGTGATCATTGAAATCACCCATCACAATGATTTTCGCTTTTGCATCTTTTTTTTGGATCTCGTCGATCTTGTCGCGTACTTGTTGTGCGGCAAACAAACGCCGTGGCTCGCTTTCTTTTTCACCTTCCCGGCGGCTTGGCCAATGATTAACGAATACATAAAATAGATCGCCATTGGTGGCCTTGAGCGTTGCAAATAAAATGTTACGCGTTTTATAGTCGCCCAACGAGCTGTTGGTCGCATTCAGTTCTTTAAAGTCTGTCAGGGTAAATACCGATTTGTCATACAGTAAACCACAGTCGATACTCCGTTCGTCGGGACTATCGGTTGCCACACTGCCATAACTATGAGAAGCAAATTGCGATTTGGCCAGCAGATCCTGGAGTACCTCGTTGTTCTCGATTTCCACAAGGCCTACCAGGTTTGGCAGGGCCGGACCGGCCACGGTCGAATCGAGCACCTGTGCTACCTTGTGTATTTTATTGGTGTAACGGGTTTCGTCCCATTTGGTTGGACCTTCGGGCAGGTATTCGTCGTCCTTTTTATTGGGATCGTCTTTGGTGTCGAAAAAGTTCTCGCAGTTGTAAAAGGCAACTGTAACCGGCGATTTGCTTTGGCCAAATCCGAGCCATGAGCAGAGGATCAGCGAAGAAAGAATGACAGATTTACGCATGACCAAATGTAGCTAAAAAAGCCGAGGAGACTTATTAGGGAATTGTTATTTATTGCTATTTGTGGCGCGTAAAACAGAAAAGGAAACAAATAAGATGCATGCCGTTTTAATTAATACCTTACCTTAGACCGTATGAAAAAGAAATTTACTAAAAAAAATATCCTGATTGGTCTGTTGGCCTTGTTACTGGTTATGCAGCTGTTTCGTATCAATAAGACAACCCACCCGGTTAATCCGGAAAAAGATTTTGTAACGATAACATCAGCCAGCCCTGAAGTAACAGGCGTTTTAAAACAAGCCTGCTACGATTGCCACTCGAACCAGCCATCATACCCTTGGTACACCAATGTAGCGCCGGTGTCGTGGTGGATAGCACACCACATCGACGAAGGGCAACACGAACTTAATTTTTCGGAATGGGGAGGCTATTCAGAGAAGCGAAAGAACCACAAACTGGAAGAGTGCATTGAAATGGTAGAAGAAGGCGATATGCCCTTGCCTTCTTACACGTGGATGCACAAGGAAGCCAAACTTACCGACGCACAAAAACTCCAACTGGTGGAGTTTTTTAGGGCCGTAAAAGGGCGTATGGCTACCAATTCCTGAGTAAGAGGCTTAGTCTTCTTTTTTCTTAAAGATGTGAAAGTGGCCGGTAACACCAAATTCGAAACACAAGCCGCCCATTTTCCAGGTGGCGCCGTTGGCTTCTGTGTATAATGTTGTGCCATCGTAGGCTTCTACTTTGTTGAATAAGTGCTTGTTGTAGGAAAATCCCATGAACATGCCTACATATTTCCCAAAATAAAGATGTGGTGTAACATGAATGTTTAGGATGCCGCCATTGGCGTTGAGGTACTTGCCACTGCCCTGGGGGCCCTTGAAGTTACTTACGCCATAACCCGCGCCGATCACCAGGTCGAAAGGATCTTTTTTATTGGCCAGGTGAAAATTGGCTCTTACCATAAAATCTGTGCCGCGTAGTTTATCAACACCGCTTTTGCCATAGGTGCCACGCCTGTATGAAATGCCGACACCGAAGAAACGTGCCACGCCAAATTCGGCGTTGATGCGCGGAAGTGTACCCACAGCACCGATACCCGATACCGTTGTTTTATTGACCGGCGAATAGCCGCTGATTCCATAAATCCCGCCGCCTACACCGATATCGGCACCAACGGTACCGAAGCGGAAAGACTGGGCACGG
This sequence comes from Bacteroidota bacterium, assembly GCA_036845295.1. Classification (GTDB taxonomy): domain Bacteria; phylum Bacteroidota; class Bacteroidia; order B-17B0; family Aurantibacillaceae; genus UBA4416. The sequence goes on along the minus strand of DAIUED010000089.1, from coordinate 6,361 downwards.
AGGCTGTTTTGTAACACAACAATTGCAAGAAGGAGAAGTAATTTTGTTTTCATAAGCAGGTTTTTCATAGTTTATGTATGCAAAGTTCCTGCTTTGGCACGGCATGCCGATACCCTGTGCTGGGTATTTTAAAAATCGCGTACCATCAGTTCAACCCGGCGGTTGGCCTCCTGTTGCCGTTCGGTTCTTAAAAGCGCTGGCGGGAACAGCATTTCGCTATCTCCTTTTCCGGTGGTTTGAATGCGTTTGGGTTCGATGCCACGTTTTGTCAGATAGTCTTTCACCGCCCTGGCCCTGTCAAGCGAAAGATCCATGGCATTAATAGAGACTCCGCCCTTTTCTTTTTTGGTACTGAAGCCGTTGCAATGTCCGATGATCGTGATCTGTAAGTTTGGGTTTTTGCGCATCAATTTGTACAATTTCCTGAGCGCCGGTTCGGCTGCCGGCAGATGTTGCGTAGAACCACCAAAAAAATTGATGGTGCCAATACTTTGTTTGCTTCCTTTTTTGAGGCTCGGCAATACGGTTTTCAGATCCTTCATTTCCACGCTGTCGCTCACGCTTACACTGCGTGTATATAAGAAATTGCTGTCATTGTAAAAAGTAATCACATAGTCCTGGTTTGCCATAAACATTTGCGTAAAGCTATAGGAGCCGGCTGCGGTCGTTTGGGTTTCCAAAATCGTTTTGCCATCAAGTGCGCTCAGTGTGATTTCAGCTTTCAGAGGTTGTCCATCATCATTAAAGACGGTTCCGCTTAACACCACGAGACTGGAGATCGAAAACCGAATGCTGTGGCCGCCACCCTGCTCATACACATTGTCCAGGGCGAGGTAATAGACCTCGCCGGCTTTTACGTTAATGGCTTCCGCATAGGCTGCTGCAAGGCCCTGGGCGATGAATTTTTCCTTTGATCGGTCGTTAAGGCCCGTATGACCGTCTATCTCCTGTTTATCTCTCGAAATGCAAGCTCTTACCGGCTTAATGCCGTGTTTCAGCATACTATCGCAAAAGCGAGGGCTTTCTGCCCGGAACAGCATAAAATCATAGTCGTCGTCCCGTTTCTCTGGCGTAATATCAAACGTGAGTGTTCCCGATGATTTGATCACTAGCTTGTACCAGGCCGAGTGGTGTTCTTTGGCAAATGCAAACCTTGTGTGTAGTTTTGTGGTGCTTATCTCATCCTCGGCTCCGGGTCCGGGTGGGGCAATGGTTTTTCGAACTATGGCCTTGCCGTCGATTGTGACGATCCGCGCCGATTTGCAATCGCAAAACACGGTATCGGCTTTGTGCTGTTGCGAAAAAAGACTGAATGGTAATAGCAGAACAAAGGTAAATAGTTTCATGGCTTTGCAGTTTAAATGTTAAGGTACCGTTGGTTCTGTGGGGGCTCTGGTGACGGAGGCTTTCCTTACAGGAAAATCAAAGGATCTGGTCACGCCTTTATAACACTTGCAACTAGAAAAGAAACAAAATTTCTGTTGCCTGCTGCCAGGTAATTTTTGGGCCAGGCTACCATTCACTGTGTGCAAGCCGCGGTAGCCGCGTACTACGCTGCGTATGTGTGTTTTATACCTTTGCAGCATTTGGGCATTCGAAGACTGAAATGCAACGTTTCCGTTTCGTTGCCGGACGCTGATACCCCGTGCTGGCTGTTTTAATGATCAAGTACCATAATTTCTACACGTCTGTTTTGTACTTGCTGGCTTTCTGTTCTTGTAGGTGTATAAGGGAACAGCATTTCAGAATCTCCTTTCCCGTCGGTTTCCAGCCGGCTAGCCTCTATACCGAGCGTTACCAGGTAATTTTTAAGTGCCTCCGCCCTTTCTTTGGAAAGAGCATCTGTCATGGCGTGTTTATCGCCGTTTCTACCATTGCAGTGCCCGATAATCATTATTTTGAGCTGCGGATTTTTCCGCATCAGCCTGTATAAATTTCGCATGGCTGTTCTTGAAACAGGCAAAGTCTTTGCTTCGTTTGGATAAAAGTTGATAGTACCGACGGAATACTTATTTCCTTTTTTGAGTGAAGGTAAAATGGTTTTAAGGTTTTGTATTTCTGCTGTGTCTCTGATCGTAAATGGTCGTGTATAGGTAAAGCTACTGTCGTTATAGAAGTTGAGAGAGTATGTCTGGTTGGTGATGATGGGATGTTTAAAGGCGTAGCTTCCGTCCTTGTGTGTTGCCGTTTTTAAAACCACGTCACCATTTTGGTTGGAAAGGAAGACCTCCGCCGGTACCGGCTTGCTTTCTTCGTTTTTTAAATGACCTTTAAACGAAACGAGTTCCGATATTTCAAAACGGATCAAATGGCCCTTGCCACCGTCATAAACATTATCAAGCACTAAGTAATACACTTCTCCTGCCTTTACCTCCAGTGCTTTTGCATAGGCCGAGCCAACCCCTTGTTTTATGAGGGTTTCACGGGATTGATGGTTAAGCCCGGTCATTCCATTCAGCTCTTTTCTGTCCCTGGAGATACAAGCCCTGACTGGCTGTATGCTGTAGTTGAGCAGGCTGTCGCAAAAATTTGTTGTACCAGCTTTGAACAGCATAAAATCGTAATCGTCGTCGGCTTTTAAGGGCTCGATGTCAAGGCACAATTTACCCGATACACCCATCACTAGTTTATACCATGCGCTGTTATGTTCTTTTTCAAAGGAAAAGCGGGTCTTTAGCTTTGCAGGACTGATTTCATCACTACTCCCCGGTCCTGCAGGTGCTACTGTTTTAGAAGTAGTAAACTTACCGTTTACTGTAATCGTTCGGGCCTGCCGGCAATCGCAAAAAACCGTGTCATATTTCGGCGGCAGAAGAATGTTAGCGCCAGCCTGTGCCTTCAGACCGGATACGTTAGTGATGAGTCCTATCAGAAGTGGTAATGGTATCCGCATCATGATATTATAATGCCTAAGGTAGAAAAGGACACAACAAGTCTCCTACCTATGTTCAGGTAATCTTTCTGCAATAATTAGGTAAAATGCGGTTTAAATATAGCAGAAGAAATTTCGTGTATAATCTCCATAATCAAAAAGTCCTCTCAATATTCATTGAGAGGACTTTTAAATAAGCATACAGAACATTTATAATCCCAACAATACCTCTTCGGCATTTTTGCCACCGAACAGCATGCGTGTTGGGTTTTCCAGCATTTCTTTCACTTTCACCAGGAAGCCAACGCTCTCGCGGCCGTCGATGATACGGTGGTCGTAGCTGAGGGCGATGTACATCATCGGGCGGATGACTACCTGGCCATTAACAGCCATTGGGCGCTCTACTACGTTGTGCATGCCCAAAATAGCACTTTGCGGCGGGTTGATGATTGGCGTACTCATCATCGAACCAAACACGCCGCCGTTGGTGATGGTAAAGGTACCACCTTCCATGTCGGCAATGGTTAATTTGCCATCGCGTGCTTTCACCGCCAGGTCTTTAATGCCGGCTTCGATCTGTGCCAGGCTCATCAGCTCCGCATTGCGCAGTACCGGAACCATCAAGCCTTTAGGTGCACTCACGGCAATGCCAATATCACAGTATTTGTTATATACGATCTCCTCACCGTCGATCATTGCATTCACCGCAGGGAAATGATAGAGGGCTTCGGTTACGGCTTTGGTGAAAAAGCTCATGAAACCAATGTTGCTACCATACACTTCTTTGAATTTGTCTTTGTATTTGGCGCGTATTGCATAAATGGCACTCATGTCCACTTCGTTGAAAGTGGTGAGCATGGCCGTTTCATTTTTTACCGATACCAGGCGCTTTGCAACGGTTTTACGCAGCGAGGTCATTTTGGTGCGATCTTTATCGCGACCACCTTTCCATGAATTAGACAACACTTCCTGCGCGTTCGGCAAGCCGTTTGATAACGCAGCCAACACATCTTGTTTAGTAATGCGGCCGTCTTTTCCGGTGCCGTTTATCTGCGAGGCTTTGATGTTGTTTTCCTCCATCATTTTGCCAGCTGCCACGCTAGGTGTACCGGTAGCGTAAGTCGATTTTTCAGAACCGGTTGCCGATTTCTTTTCCGGAGCGGCAGTTGAAGACGCTTCTTTTTTCGGTTCTTCTTTTTTGTCTTCGGCTTTTTTCTCAGCCTTTGGCGCTTCGGCTTTAGCTTCCGGTTTCACAGAGGTGTCTATTTTAGCCACCACTTGTCCTACTTTCACCGTATCGCTTTCACCGGCCAGTACTTCGATCTTTCCGGCTTCTTCGGCATTCAGGGTTAAGGTTGCCTTATCGGAGTCGATCTCGGCGATCACTTCGTCTTTTTCCACGACATCGCCAGTGTTTTTTACCCAGCGGGCAATCACCACTTCTGTAATGGATTCTCCGGGGCTTGGTACTTTCAGTTCTACAATTGCCATACGCTTAATCTTTAGATATTATCAGTGTTTCAGTGTTGTTATACGAACAAAGCAGCGCTTTTACCGCCATGTTTATTCTATTATTTTACCAGTTCTTTTGAAAAAATGCCAGTCATGATCTCTTCGTTCTCCATCGCATGGCGTTTAGCAAAACCTGTTGCCGGACTTGCCGCAGCATCTCTTCCGAAATATTTTAAGTTGAGGGCACGGAGGTTACCATCCACGAAGCGCCAAGGTCCCATGTTTTCCGGCTCTTCCTGTACAAAGAGGTATTCTTTCGCTTTGTTGTATTTTTTCAGGATCGCGTCCACCTGCGTTTTCGGGAACGGGTATAGTTGTTCCAGGCGAATGAAGGCAATATCGTCTGCTCCTTCTTTTTCGCGGCGCTCGATGAGGTCGTAATATACCTTGCCGGAGCAGAATGCTACACGGCTTACTTTTTTCACATCTGCCGAAGAGTCGTCGAGCACTTCCTCGAAGCCGCCTTTGGTGAATTCCGTTAGCTTACTTACACAGCTTGGGTAGCGCAGTAATTTTTTAGGAGTGAAGCATACCAGCGGTTTGCGGAAATCGCGCTTCAGCTGGCGACGCAACACGTGGAATTGTTGTGCCGGCGTGGTCGTGTTCACAATTTGCATATTGTTTTCGGCGCAGGCTTGCAGGAAGCGCTCCATGCGGGCACTTGAGTGTTCCGGACCCTGGCCTTCGTAGCCATGCGGCAGTAATACCACAAGACCGTTCATCCGGCGCCATTTGTATTCGGCAGAAGTCAGGTATTGGTCCACGATGATTTGCGCACCATTAAAGAAATCGCCGAATTGCGCTTCCCAGATAGTAAGGGTGTTTGGCGCCGCAAAGGCATAACCATATTCAAAGCCCAACACACCATATTCGCTTAACAAGGAATTGTAGATTTCCAATTTGGCTTTGGCGTCGATGTTGTTTAACGGCGTGTATTCCTCTTCACTGTCTTCGATCTTTACAATGGCATGGCGGTGCGAAAACGTGCCACGCTCCACATCCTGCCCGCTGAAGCGAACCGGGTGGCCTTCTTTCATCAGAGAGGCGTATGCCATTAGTTCACCCATGGCCCAATCGTAATTATCATTGGTGATCATGGCCTTGCGATCATCAAACAATTTCTGGATCTTGTTGAAGAACTTTTTGTCTTTTGGCAACTCCGTACTTTTTTTAGCGATCTCGAGGAATAATTTTTCACTAACGGCCGTATCCGGTGATGTTTCGAAATCTTTATCGGTAGCCATGCGGATGCCTTTCCAGTTCCCTTCCAGGAAGGATGTAATCCGGGCCTTTTCGGTTTTTTTAGCCTCGTCGAGATTGGCATCGAGCTCGGCCTTAAAGGCTGTTTCAATGTCTTTGGCTTCTGCGGCCAGTTCCGACCCTTCGAGTCCTAAGCGGCGCACATAAATTTCTTTTACGTTCGGGTGTGCCGCAATGGCTTTATAAAGTACAGGTTGGGTGAAACGAGGCTCATCGCCTTCGTTGTGGCCATATTTACGGTAGCAAAGCACATCCACAAACACGTCGCGGTGAAAAGTCTGGCGGAATTCCATAGCCAGCTTTGATACAAAACAAAGGGCTTCTACGTCGTCGCCATTCACGTGAAACACAGGACTCAACACCACTTTTGCCACGTCGGTGCAATAGGTCGAGGAGCGGGCGTCGATATAATTAGTGGTGAAACCCACCTGATTATTGATCACAAAATGCACAGTGCCCCCGGTTTTGTAACCATCGAGCTGGCTCATCTGAACAAGCTCATACACCAGGCCCTGGCCGGCCACAGCGGCGTCGCCATGCAACACCACCGCGCAAGCCTTGGTATTGTCGCCACTATGCAGTGAATCGATCTTGGAGCGAACAATACCCTGAACCACGGCCGCAGAGGTCTCGAGGTGTGATGGGTTAGGCGTAAGGCTGATGTGTACGTTTTTGCCGCTATCGCTTTTTTGGTCGGAAGAATAACCCATGTGGTAT
>DAIUED010000088.1:0-10958 GCA_036845295.1 Bacteroidota bacterium | reverse complement strand
GAAGCCATTACCGTAAGTCAGGCGTTTTACTTCACCGCTTTTCAGGTTCACGCTGTAAAAATCCTGGTTCACGGGACTTTGTTCGTTGGCGTGAAAAAAGAGGCGCTCGCCTTTTTCATCAAACCCGTTCTCGGCCTTTACTTCCCAATTGCCTCTTGTAAGCTGCTTAATGAGGGTGCCGTTGATGTTGTACAAATAAAAATGGTTGTAGCCGTCTTTGCGGCTCTGCCAGATAAACTGCGAAGGATTGTTTTTTACGAAGAGCATTGGGTGCAGCGGCTCGGTGTATTTGTCGTCGTGTTCTTCAAACAAGGTGCGTACAAAGTTCCCGCTGGCCACGTCGTATTCGTTCAATTTCATGTGGTTTTGATCGCGGCTCAGGATGGCAATGTAGATGTGTTTTTCGTCCGGGCTCCAGGCAATGTTGGTAAGATACTGCTCTTTCGGCCCTTCTGTTTTCACATAATGGGTTTTGTGGGTTTGCATGTTGTGGATACCAAGCGTCACGTGGTGGCTTTTAGCGCCGGCCATCGGGTATTTGATGTTCTCGTTCTTGGCTGGATGCTTGGTCCAGTCGATGATGGGGTAATCCGTTACATCTGACTGATCCATGCGGTAAAAGGCCAGGTAGTTCCCTTGCGGGCTCCAGAATGTGCCTTTGCTGATCCCGAATTCATTCTGGTGAACGTTTTTCCCGGTGTACACGATTTCATAAGAGCCGTCGGTAGTAACTTGTGTCTCCTTGCCATCTTTGACAACATACAGGTTTCCATCTTTGCAGTAGGTGATAGCGCCCGTCACGGGTTCTTTCTCATACGACTCCAGGCCTGTTTCCTCTTCTTTGCGGTCGGTTTCGGTAATGTTTTTTTTATCGAGTGAATACAGCCACTCCCCTTTTTTGTTGGAGAAATAAAACTGGTTGGCATTTTTCCAGGTAATAGCTCCCAGAGCGGTAAGTGTATCGTGCTGTCCTGATTTCAGCCGCGTATTCAGGTCTTTTACCGAGAGTAAGTCGGTGGTTTTGCCATTGGCATTGTTCCCTATTTTCACCACGTTGTCTTCGATGTACGAAAACTTGTCGGTGCCGTTCACAAAACTGATTCCTTGCAGCCGTTTGGGTGCCAGGCTTGTGCGGCCTTTCGATACGGCTTCCTGTATGGTAAGCAGTTTGTTTTGCGCCTGCGCAAGCACGCCGCAGCCGAGCGCCATGGATAGTAGAAGTGTTCGTGTTTTCATCGTTAGGTTTTTTATCGTATCGTCTCCCCGCTAAACATCGAAAAAGGCAATGTACATTGCTCGTGTTTTCATGTGGAGATCAAGTGTTTATCATAAGTTCGTTTACAGCACAACGCCATCATTTCCTCGCGGCATTGTACAACTCCTGGATCTGTTTCTTAGTATCCGACACTGTTTTCAATTCGGTATTCAGAGCCGAAGTGTCTTGATTATCGGCTTCGGTTTTGGCTATTTTCGCTTTGAGCTTATCTTCTTTATCCTGCCACACATTCAGCAGGTTATCTTTCATGACTTTTTGGGCGGCATATTTTACATACTTATTATCGGACCGTCCTAACTTCGCCATTTCTTTTGCCCCATCCAGGGCAACTGCCGGGCTATTGCTCCGTTTCAGAAACTTGCCATACATATTGGCATAAGCCATCAGTTCAAAGCCACTGAATTGCTTTTGCACGTTTACAAAAAACGCATGGTTTTCGTCGGTGCCATGTTTAGCATACAGATCCATGATGGAATAAATGATGTCTTTCGACGGCTCGTTTTCCAATGCTTTGGCTTTTTTCATCGCCAGTTCGGGATTGGATTTGGCGATCGCGTCGAAGCCTTCAGATGCAATGGCATAAGATTGCTCGCTCAAGGCTTTTTCGTACAAGGCATCCAGGTCGGCCCCTTTATAATTTGTAGCCAGTGCTTTGATTGCGGCTGCTCTTACCTTGGTGTTGGCATCCGCATTCGCTATCTCCATCAACAGCGGTTTTAGTTCCGCTTCCTTGTCTTTTGCAACATCGCTGAGCATGGCGATCGCATCGCTCCTGAATTTGTGCCATGGATCGTTCTTGGCAATCGCTTTCACCTGTGCATATACGTCGGCATCGGTCATGTGTTCTTTGAAATAAGCCATGGCTTCGCTGCGGTCGCCCCAGAGTGGTGCGTTGCGGTATTGAAAGAGGTATTCAGCTTTGGTTTTAACATACGTTGTTTTCGCAAGCAACTGGCGCTCGGCATCGACGTTCACCAATTGGGGTTCTGTGGCTGCATCCAGTAATACCGTGTTTTTCACATCATCGATCCAAATACGCTTCCGTTCTTTCTTTCCATTCATGTACACATCCACGTCTATTGGCAGGCGATAAAGCGGGGTTTCGGTGAAATCCTGTTTTTGGGTAATCTCTAATTTCACTTGCTTAGCGGCCGCATCGTAGGTTTTTTCGATGTTGAGTACAGGGTGTCCTTTGGCAAAATACCACTCGTTGAAAAACCAGTTCAGGTCTTCGCCGGTTACCTCTTCAAAGGCCAGGCGAAGGTTGTGGGCTTCGGCCGTTTTAAAGGCATGCCGCTCCAGGTAAAGTTTCAATGCAGCGAAAAACGCGTCGTCGCCCACGTATTTGCGGAGCATGTGAATGATCTGTCCGCCTTTGTTGTAGCTAAAGGCATCGAACATGTCTTCGCGTTCGTCGTAGTCGAAACGCACCAGGTCCACCTGTTTTTGGCTGGATTGGGCAAAATACCCGAAGCGCGACTGAGCACTGTGGTCGTCCGCAGCATCGCGGCCATTGGCATACTCTTCCCATAAGTATTCGCCGTAGGTAGCAAACGACTCATTAAGCGTCAGGTTGCTCCAGCTTTCGCAGGAAGCGTAATCACCAAACCATTGGTGAAACAGTTCATGCGCAATGGTGCTTTCGCCTTTGGCTCCGTCAATCATCTCGCGTGTGGTCTGGTAACAGATAAAATCGCCGTGCAGGGTAGCTGTGGTGTTTTCCATCGCTCCGCTCACATAATCGCGCACCACAATCTGTGCATATTTAGGCCACGGGTAAGGCGTACCGAGCTTGTCGGAATAAAACTCGATCATCTTTTTTGTTTCTCCGAAAATGGCTTTCGCGTGCGGCTCATATTCTTTCTCGACATAGTAGCTGATTTCCCGGCCGTTCCATGGCTCATCCACTACTTTTTTGAACTCGCCCACAGCCATCATCACCAGGTAAGGCGCATGCGGCAGGTCCATTTTCCAATGATCGGTGCGCGTACCGTCTGCATTTTTTTTGGAGTCGGCCATCACGCCATTGGAAAGCGTCAGGTATTTATCATCTACTGTCATGTAGATCTCATTGGTCATTTTCTCAGTCGGGTTGTCGATGGTTGGGAACCAGGCCGAGTTCGATTGTGTCTCGCCTTGCGTCCATATTTGTGGCATTTTATCCGGGTCGGCGCCTGTTGGGTTGATAAAATACAAGCCCTTGTCATCAGAAATGGCGGCGCTGCCGTTCTTTTTTAGTTCATTGGGCTTAGCAAGGTATTCGATTTCGATAAGGTAGCGTTGGTCGTTGGTCATTACCCTGCCAAGATCAATACGGATCGAATCGTTGCTATACACGTACTTCAGGCTCAGCGGCACTTTGGTGTACGAGTCCTCTTCGCTCACTTTCTGTCCTTTTTTTACGATAATGGGTTTATACACCAATGCTGTGCCTGTTACACTTTTGATGTCCATGCCACGCGCATTGAGGTAGAGCATGTTGGTTGGATAAAAATAGGGCTTGGCCAGGATCTCCGCCTTGCCGCTCATTTGCGATTTCTGCCAATCGAAGCTCACCCAGAGTTTGGTATGAATGATATCGGTCAGGCGTGTTTCTGTGGCCCTGTAAACTTTCTTTTTGGGCGTTTCATTGGCTAATACACTAATGGTATCGAGCATGATGGCAGGTTCGTTAGCCGTTAGGGGGTTTTCGGTTTTTTGCTGCTTTTTTGTGGTGGAACAGGCTACTGCCAGGGCGGCAACGGCCACAAGAAGATGGTTTACTTTCATTTCAAGGGTTTGATGAGTAAAAATGCGATTTATTTGGTGATTCGCCAAAGAAAAAACCGCTTAGTACATAAGCGGTTTCTCGTCAGGATTATGGGTTTACAACCTGTATTTCGTTGCTCTAATCTTTCACTCTGCTGAACCGGAGGGCTTTCAAAATAAAATCGGGCAAGGCCTTCCTTGGGTCGCGTTTGCGAAGATCGAGGTACCAGCCGATCTTTTTGATTACCGGCAATTTCTTGGTTTCCACAAATTCTATGAGGGTGCCATCGGCATCTTCGATATAAGTAAAGTGCCCGGCCGCCTCTCCCATTTCAAAGCCTGCGCCGCCATCTACTGTAAACGGCTGGCCAGCCTTGATACAGGCTTCTTCAAGGGCTTTCATGTTCTTGATGTCGAAGCACAGGTGAATGAACCCGCAATCGCCCCACAAACGGTTCTCGAATATTTTTTTCGGCTCATAATCCAGGGCCTGGATCAGTTCGATTTCATTGTCGCCCAATAGCGGTCCAAAACTTCCCTCGCGCGGCTTTGAGTTTCTGAGTACCACCCGTCTGAACTTTTTCTGAGCGCCTTCCACGCCCTTCCAATCTTCGAATACAGCAGTCGTATCGCTTATCACCTTGTCAAAGCCCAGTACGGTTTTGTAAAGCCCAATGGAACGATCTATGTCTTTTACGCCGATCACCGCGCCCAACACGCCGCCGGTACTGTGGTTCTTTTGCTGATACCAAGATGTTTTTTCCTCTATGACTTCAAAGACATTTCCCCAAAGGTCGTGGATGTAAAAATGCTGGCGACCGTCGGGTGCCTTGGTAATTCCTGTAAGCATCCGGGCACCGAAGCGCTTCAGATGGTCGTAGGAGGCTTGAATATTGTAAGACTTTATCTTACCCGCGAAAATACCGATATCGCCAAGCTGGATCGTGAAGTCGGCTGCTTGCGCCTGCCGGCTGGTGTACTGCCAGATCTCGAAACCGCCGCCGCCGTTCATGCTGATGGCTAGGATGGCATGGCGCGCATGTGGCTTGTTGGCTGTATAGGGCAGCATCAGCTCGGCCATCGCAGCTTCTTCAAAAATTTTTATATCCGTACCAAAGGCTCTGCGGTACCACTTAAATGTCTCCTGGACATTGGTATTGCCGACGCCCAGTTGTTGTATGCCTGAAATCAGATAGTTCATGTGTTGAAAATTGGCGCAAGTTAAGCATTTAACGCCTTTACGCTGCACGATGTTCATATTTCATCACCACATACTCCTCCGGCACAGTGAGCGCTTCGCGGCAATAAAGCAGCTTATCGCTCATTTCTGCGGGATATTCGGCGACAAGCCGGAAACCAAAGGGCTGAAAAAAACCTGGAATGATACACACGAGGTAAAGCGGCAAAGGCGCATCCGCTACAAGTGCCTGTACGAGCTGGCTTCCAATGCCCTGATGACGCCTTGGCTCTACCACACCCAGCGAACACAGCTCGCTACACGTGGCATACTTCCGGATACGGCCAAACCCCAGTAACTGGTTTCCCTGGTAAGCCACCAGAAATTCGGAGGCCGACAAGCTACGGTCATCAAGCTCAAAGCGGCCGATCAACTCAACGATGCGGGCAAACGCCTCTTGGCTGGGCCTATGGATGGTTACAGGATCATGCATCATGGCTTGGATAAATCCAAGGCAATGATACTAAATAATGTGTAAATCTTACCGGATTTACAAAACGGACGGCAATTATTGCTTCACGAAACGGGAGCTGTAGCGCCGGCCCTCGGTGTCGGATACGGAAAGGATGTATGATCCCGGAGCCAGGTCGCCGAGGTCGTTTTCTTCTTCAAAAGGCTTTCGCATTACGACGCGCAGCTGCATGTCGTACACAATAAGCTCCTGATAACGAACGTTGCTTGCGGGCTTAATGTACACCAAACGGCTTACCGGATTTGGAAATATAAACAAGCGGTAGCGATCGAGCTCTTTGATTCCGGTAAGGTTGTTCACGTAAATCGGTCCTGCGTGCAAACTATCTTTGATGATCGTATTTGGTGCCATTGGCCATACAACAATGGTGTTGCCGTTGCCGTCGATACGGTAGCTGCTGGGTTTAACGGTATCTCTGGCTACAACGAGCGTCGAATCGCCGGGTGCCAGCGAAGGGATGAAAAAGGTACCAAGGCTTGCCACAGTACTCGTAAATGTGCCTGACTTTACTGTCCGCAACAGCGTAACACTACCGACTGAAAAGGTGGTGGTTCCCTTGTTGCTTACTAAACAGGAAATCTGGATGGTATCGTTGTAGGAAATACCAGGTGTAGCTGTTAAGGCAGATGCCGGGCTAACGGTATAGTTTGGCAACACCGAGAGCTTTGGCTGGGCTAGTCCCAGAAAGGAGAGACATACAATAAAGATCGATAGACGCGTTTTCATGACAAAATCGGATTTGATACCAAGTTAAGTTATTTTTCTGTACTAAATTTACTAAATTTAATTTTCATTACATATTCAAATGTATGGACATCTTACAAAACATCATCGCCTCGCTTGAGAAAGAAGAGATCAAAAGCTACAAACTCTACACACGAAGAACTCACGACTTTGAAAACAGGATAGACATTGAACTATTCGATAGCATCAAGAAAAATCCGGATTGGGACGATGCCCGCCATGCAAAACTTATTTATCAGAGCGGAAAATCGGACAGCAGATATTACAGGCTCAAAAACAAAATAAGCGATGATATCGGTGTGGTTTTATCAAACCTAAATCGCAATGAAAAGAACATTGAAGCCCTCCATCTGCTCATCATCGCCCGCATTTTTTACAAAAAGAATGAGCTGACGCTGGCACAACACTATCTGCGCCTCAGCGAAAAAAAAGCCAGCGCACAGGAGGACTTTGCGATTCTTGAAAGCATTTACGAGTTGTTCATTCAGCTAAGTCTGCAACACATCAAAGAATCGCCGGAGGCTTACATCCAGCGTCGCGAAGAAAACTCAAACAGGCTGGCGCTGCTTCGCGAACTGGAAAATAATTTCTCGCTGCTTTCCTGGAAGTTAAAAACTACACAAAACCTGGCGATCACCAAGTCGTTTAAAGCCTGGATGCACGCCACACTTGAAAAAACGAGGCGCATGGAATATGTGAAAAACAGTGCAACGCTCCGTTTCAAAGTGTTCCAGAATATCTGCCGCTTACTATTGCTCTCTCAGGATTACACCGCTTTGGAGAGCTACCTGCTACAGTCGGCTTCTGACTTCGAAAAAGACCACCTGTTCAATGAAGGAACACATGAAATAAAAATACAACTCTATGTGTATATGTGTAACGCATCGTACGTGCTAAAAAAATACGAGCAGGCGCTACACTATGCAGGCTTCCTGCAACTGGCCTTGCAGGAATACCGCCGCCTATGGTATGAAAAATATGTGTTCTATTACTATAATATCCTTGTGAACAATTATAGCAAAACGAATCCGGCCAAAGCGCTCGATACGCTCGAGGAGGCACGCCGTCAACCGGTTATCAGGGATACGCCCAATTATTTTGGTTTTGTGCTGCTCAATCTGGCCATCACGCACTTCGATATGCACCAGCACCGCATGGCGGGCAAATGCCTGGTGCAGCTATACGTCAGCGAGGCTTTCAAAAATTACGACGAGGCCTTCCGGGTTAAAATATCCGTATTTGAGCTGTGTAATAAAATCGAAAGCAATGAATTGGAGCTGGCTGAAAAGTTGTCGATGACCATTTCGAAAAAGCTGGGAGAACTTAAAAATAAAGAAACGCTCGCCGTTGAAATCGCCGTGTTGAAACTTATTGGACTTTACCTTAACAGTGAATCTTTATCCTGGCGGCCATTGAAAGAAAAGATCCGTGCATTTCACAAAAAGTTTGCCGATAACGAACAACTTCAAACCATCATCAATTACGGCGACTGGCTCGGCTCCAAAATCTGATCCGAAGGTTGGATCTTCTTCATTACCCATACAAACAGCTGCACGTAGCGTTTGGGAGGAAGAATTACCCGGGCAAACATAAGCCCGGCTATGTACATGTGTTTTCGCATGTGTTTAACTATAAAAAGTCTGCCCACTAATCAAGGGCAGACTTTCGATTTCAACAGAAGATTATACAGCTGAGCTTTTTTCACGGTTTCCCCTCTTTGCAAAAGAAACCAGGAAGTGCTGTATCCATTCACTGCTGAATCTCTTTGAGCTGAATGATAAACGGCCAACAGGAGCTATCGCTCATGCCGGCCGCTAACTAAGGTTTTATTTTACAATACGTGTGGTTTTCAATACTTCCTGACCAGAGGTCACAGACAGGAAATACATTCCCCGGTCAAGGTTGCTGGTGTTGATCACCGTTTTTGTGGTATTCAATTCGTTGTGGTCAACCACTTTTCCGAGAGCATCGGTGATGGTGTAGAACAATTTTTCTTCTTTGCTGAGTTGTACTTCAACTGTCAGCTCATTATCCACGGGGTTCGGGAATACGTTCATGCTTTTCAATACTTGCGTCTCCGTTACCGCAGTAGCACCCTGAGGCAGCACCTGGATACGGTTCATGAGGTAAGCTGCGGCAACGCGCTGTACGCTGGATGAGTCGCAGCTGATATCGGTACACGTTACTGATCCGTTACTTGCTGTTACTGTCAGGCAAATAATGTATTGGCCTGGTGTGGCATATTGGTGGAAAGGGTATTGTTGGGTAGATGTTGTGCCATCGCCGAAATCCCAGAGGTAAGATACAGATCCGGTTCCGGTAGATTGGTTGTAGGCAAAATAGTTGCCGGCGTTTACAGAGTCAGCAAACACAGTGAACTGTGAGTTGGCCTGGCAAGACGCTGAGCTTGTTCCACAGGCTACTGTTACCAACTGGCTCGTAGAGTCGCAGAGCTGGTTGTTGGAATAGTTGTAAAGCGTTACATAGTAACTTCCATTGGAAAGAGGAAGATTGAGATGCGTACTGGAGTAAGTGTTTCCATTTACATTCCAGAAAAATGAAGGGCTTCCCATCGTAGTACCGGTGTTCACAAAGTGTGTCACGCAGTTTGAGTCCGTATAACTCGTGAATGAAGCAGAACAGCTTCCGGCGCCGCAGAACACAGTTTGCGAAACTGAATCACAGAACTGGCCACCGGAATATACATACAGTGCGATTTGATTTACACCTGTCAGGTTCACCGAGAACGTGTTTTGTGTGCTGAGTACCGGAGAGCCAGGCAGGCTCATGTTCCTCCACTCACACGTGAGGTTAGATCCCAAAGTGTTGTTATAGAAAAAGGCATTGCAGTTTGTCATGACCGAATAGGACATCAACGCATTGCAGCCGCCTCCGGTGTTGCAATTGACATTAACAAAGGCGCTAGCCGAATCACAAAACTGGTTGTTTGAATAGGTGTACAGTGCTACATTGTGGGTTCCATTGGATAAGCTGAGTGCCGGATTCGCCTGTGTGCTTAGCAACGTAAATGATGGCAACTCATACCAGCGATAGCTGAGATTGGTACCTGTGGAACTGTTCACGAAGTGAGTTACGCAAGTCGAATCCGTGCTGTAAGAAAATCCAGCCTGACACGCCTGGTTGGTAACTGATGTTACGGTTAATACTGTACAGGTAGAGGATGAGCACATCGTCACGGAATCAATGTAATTTACACAAACCGAATAAGTACCGTTAGCTGTGAAAGCCATGGTTTGACTAAATGCATTGGATGCCGATGGCGTAAAATAGGCGCCCGCAGGGCTCGCCGACCAGTAAAAGTTGGATGAACCAATGCTTGTAGAAGGCGTCATCAATGCCGAAACCGTGGCGGTACCGGCTCCCTGGCTTATATAAATTCCGTAAACCGTCGGGCATTGTGCCGAGCCCGCGATGGCAATCACGCTGCATGCAAACGTGGCCAATGTTTTCATAAATGTTGTTTTCATATTGTGTTTTTTAAAAAGGTTATCGTTTCTATCACAAAAGTGTTACAATTTGAGCCGACAGACAAGTTCATTTTCTATTTTATTACATGTTCACAGAATCGAATAAATAGAAAAACACCTTTAATAAGGCAAAAAAGTAAACTCATTATTACATAATCAAACGTTTATAGAGGGGCCATTCTGGCAATATTTCTTTAAATTTGGCGTTGTTTATCCCGCAACTATTGATTTACTTAATGGCAGTTAACTAACCTTCTGATCTAATAAATAACGAACTGTGCTTTCTCCTACTTTGCATCGCTATATATTTCTTACCGCACTGGTGGGCCTCGCTGCCGGCATGCTATTCGGCACCGTTCCCACAAGCATTCCGCAGATCATTATGGCTGCCAACTGGCTGCTGGAAGGTGGTTTCAACGCCAAATGGCAAAGTCTGAAACATAACCGAATCTTTTGGCTGCTGATTTCTTTTTATGGCCTTCACCTCCTGGGCATGACTTATACCTCGTCTTTGCAGGCCGGCCTCGATGATCTGCGCAACAAGTTGCCCTTACTGGTGCTGCCGCTCTTCTTTTTTTCCACCAGGCCGCTTTCGGATAAGGAAATCAGACTGGTATTCCGGTTTTTTTTCGCCGCCGTTATCGTCAGCTCGTTTATTTGCTTTGCTGTGTATGCCGGTTATACCAAAAAAGTGGTGCTGGATGTGAGGCAAGCCTCCATATTTATGTCGCACATCCGGTTCTCTTTATTTATCGCCTTCGCCATTTGCGGCATGTTGCATTCTATCCGCTACGAATCCTCATTGTTGTTGCGCCTGCTTTTTACCGCAGGTTGTATCTGGTTGCTATTTCTCATTTACACACTCGAAATGGCAACAGGCTTTGTCTGCCTTCTGGTCGTACTTTCCTTACTTACAGCTGTGTATAGCCTACGGCATTTCCAGAAAAGCATTTCCATCGTCATTGTGGTTTTTATCGGATGTTTATTTACTGT
>DAIUED010000087.1:0-11081 GCA_036845295.1 Bacteroidota bacterium | reverse complement strand
ATCGTAGGCCTGGTATTGGGCATTATGGGTGTGGTATTCGGTACGCAAGGCCTCAGGCGTCATCATAAGAACGACACGGGCAGCCTTAGCCTGGTGTTTTCGATCATCGGTACGGCCTGCGGCGGCCTTGCTATCATCTCTGCTTTTGTATTTGCCATTTATACATTGATTTTTGCAATTGCGGGGATATGAGTTGAGCGTAACTGCAAACAAAAAAAGCAGCCCATTTGGGCTGCTTTTTTTGGATAGTACAAGGTTAGATGCTATTTTTTATTGCTTTAATTCCGAATGATTTTCCGCGAAATGTTTTTTTCGGCGTACTGTACATTAAGTAAATAAACACCGCGACTGTAATCGGCGAGGTCAAACTCGTATTCATACATTGAAGGGCCGGAAATCAGTTTGACTTCATTTCCTAAAATATCAGTAAGTCGTATGCTTTCTGGGAGCTCCTTGTTTTTATCTAACACGATTTTAATGCTGCGATCAGTGGGATTTGGGAAAACTTCAAAATCGAAACTCTGGTCATCGGGCCTGAGGCTGAATGGAGTAGTGCTGCTTTTATCTAGGATAGAAGTGCCGTCTTCTGAAATTGAGCCACCATTACCACTCATTCTCTGGTAAACGGATGTACACCCTTCCGGATACATATGTACATTTGATTCGGCAACAGCACTAAATCCTGTAGATAAATTCACGAAACTTCCACCATGATATCTCGCTGTTGCACCGCTATTAATTGTGTTTGATGCAATAACGCTATAGTTTGCCTCTCTGTTGTCTGTGTTTCCAGAAGGAACACCATTGACAACAGTGATGGTTTCAAGGCAGCAATTAACTCCTAAATAACCTGTGGGAGAGGTGATCATATCGCCGCGAGGTGTGTAGCCTTTTACAGAAATAAAACCCATAGACATAGGAGAAGTAACTACAGATATGGAGTTCGTGTGGGTATTACCAACGATCCCCCAATGTGGTGGTAACTGCCATTCATAGTACGTGTCAGGTGGAAGGTTGTTTACGGTGTAAATCAGATTAGACATGACTATGTTGCAATTGACTTCTGAAGGTCCCTGGATAATCGGAGTTGGCAGACTATAGTTCGGATTATTCGGATTACTCGGATTGCTCGGGTTGCTGGAAACGACATCCACCCGTATCTGACTTGTGTAGGCATACGCCCCACCGCCGCAGTATTTCGTGCAACTGATGGTGTAATAGGCTTGAGGGGCAGAGGTAGGACAGGTGAAAACCACTGAATTTGACAGGCTGTTGTTGCAATTGCCTCCGCATGTCAGTGCTGCCGAATTACTTACCGACCAGTTCCAATAACAAGCATTATGGCCGGTGTAGCCTTCCCGGTTGTCTTGATTGACAAGCGTAATAGATTCTCCAGGGCTTATAGTAGTTGGGCCTTTAATGAAAGGATCGACTTCAACTGTTTTATATTCTGTAAGTGTCTGAGATGGATTTGTTACATCTTTTGACACGACTTTTAGTTGAACACTCGGAGTGTTTACATTTTTACTGATTGTTATCAACGGATTCGTGATATTTGTGGCATTGAACGTTCCAAACGGAGCAGACCATTCGGGACTTCCATACCCAAAATGCGACCAGTAGTACTGGGTTGCGTTGCCTGGAACAATGCTTACCGGTCCTGTGATCTGTGCCCTTATACAAAGCCAGGGGTAAAGAAGCGCGAAGCAGAGTAGCGCGAGGCTATACGTTATTTTAGTTGTTCTCATGTTCGTTTTATTTACAATTAATTTGTTTCTTCAAAGCATCCAATTCTTCCTTCAATTGAACGATGTACAGGGTTAACTCTTCGATCTTTTGCATTTGAATTGCGCTCATTTCCGACATGTTGATGCCTTTCTCTTCGATTTCACAAGCGGTAGGAACGTTCGGTAAATGCTTGTTAGCTTCGTAGTATGCACGTACATCAGATAGGTTTGCTAGTTTGTAGTTTTTTTCGAATACAAAGTCAGGCCAGTCGGATGAAGCGGTTACGTATAAGTCTTTACATACAACTTTACCATCAACAGTTAACATGGCGTTAGAATGTGCACTGGAAGATTTGGTGCCGATGCGTGTTTGGCCATTTACTGCAAGTTTGAATGTAGATCCTGCATCGTCGAACCCTATTCCCACGTTCCCAAAATTATTGATAGTCATCCTCGCAACGTTGATATCAGTTTCAACAATGCCAAAGTAACCTGAATTTAGAAGGTTCCCGCCTGAACTCAAGACGTCCCATTTTTGACTGCCAGATCCGCCTGCTGCATCCAGCCTTATGCGCGCATCGCCGGTTCCGAGGATGTGAAGGTTTTTTTCAGGATTACTGATCCCAATTCCAATGTTGCCATTACTTTTGATAGAGAATAAATCTGATAGAGTGTTCGCACCAGTCTTTTGCGAGAATAGGAAAGCAGTAGGAGCATTGTTATATACGTTGTAAAAGTTAACTTCTGCATTTCCTCCCCCTAGACGATTCCATCCGATGCTGAGACCGCCTGCGCCGTGGCTCGGAGCTATTACAGATCCACCTGAGTTATATGTAAAATGGCTAAATCCACCGTTTACGTCTAATAAGGCGGAGGGACTGGTGGTGCCAATTCCCACGTTTCCGGTGCGGTAAGCGTCATTACTACTGGTGGCTGATCCTGACCAGGTCTGCGCCATGGCGGCGTTTGATAAGGCGATGGCGCTGATGATGAGCGCGATTGTTTTGATGTTGTTTTTCATGATTTGATTTTTTTGATGGTTAATGATTGGGTTGTTTTATAACAGATGCGTTTCTATTCTGCATTCACGGACCATTGGTATTTGCCAGCCGAATCTTTCGCGCATGGCACAGCCCTTCCGGCAGTTCCGGTGCAGAGGTTTTTACGCCTTTGTTTTTGTTATGAGAGAAACTATTTGATGATCGGAATGCCTACCTGGCAATATGCGATGATCTTAGCTTCGGGTACAGATTTGCCGCAAGCCTGGCTTAGCGGGCAAAAAGAGGGGGGAGTTCTTTTAATCATTTTGAAAAGATGTTTAAGTAATTTTCTTTAGCAAAGTAAAGCAATAAATTCATGCAAATTACACCCTTGCCTGTATCTAAAAAGTTTAAAAATGTAATCCCTTGTTTTTGAGCGCATGTTTGTTTTTGTAGTTTCATAATGCTACAAAATGTAGCTAAAAAGTTACTGTTTTTTCGCTGAAAATTAACGTGATTTTAACGATCGAAAAGTTGGTGATGTGGTGAAAATTACACTCTCCGGCCCAGCTCGATGATGGCAAGGTCCTTGATCTCTCCCGCGTCCAGAGCGAATCTCAAGGCTGTCTTTACCTGATGGAAGCCGTGCGTGCCACAGGCTCCGGGATTCATGTGCAGTAATTCGTAAGTGGGTTGGTACATCACTTTTAGTATATGCGAGTGGCCGCAAATAAAGAGCTTTGGTTTCTCTTTCGCCATGATGTCTTTTACTTCTTTCAGATAGTTTGTTGGCTGCCCGCAAATATGTGTGATGAATACCTTTACGGCATCGCAGGTAAATACCAGGTTTTTCGGAAATTCCAGTCGGGCTTTGGCATCGTCGATGTTGCCATTCACCGCGCGTAGCGGTTTGAGCGCTTTGATGCGATCTGTCACTTCCAAAGAGCCAATGTCGCCGGCATGCCATACCTCATCGGCTTCTTCGATGTGCTTGATCAATGCAGCGTCGAGGTGGCTGTGTGTGTCGGATATAAGCAAGATACGCTTCATGCCAGCAAAGCTAAGGTTTTATCCGGTCTTAAAATACTGTATTCCTGTTTTGCTGGTGGCAGGAAGAACCGCGAACAAAACCTACGCTGCCAGCCTGCGCCATGGGATGCAAAGGGTTCAGTTCCTTTTCTTTTCATGCCACGCATGAAAAGAAAAGAACCGCAGCGTGAGCGAAGCCCGGTGCAGCCCGGCCTTCCGCCATGCTACTATCCGGCGGAAGGACGCGCCTAAAATAAAAAGCAATATCGACGATAGAAGCAGAACGGCTATATCCGATTCGTGTAAGCAATATCAGACATAGCTCATAATACAATTACTCCTTTACTACTTTTTTGGTGAAGCTGTATTTGCCATACGTGACTTTTACAAAATAGTTCCCTGCACTCATGCCCGGAGCGTTTGTCGGTAGGGTTGTGGTATAACTGCCTTTGCTTTCTTTGGAGCGATGGCTTATGATTTCTTTACCGAGGGCATCGTAAAGGGCAATGTGTACATCGCTATCTTCCGGAAGATTTACACGGATATCGATGCTTTGTTGAAATGGATTCGGGTACACACTTACGTGTTTGCCTTCTTCCAATTCATTGATCGCGGTGTTGGTTGAATTTGAGGTGGCCAGTAATTGCCCGTTCGAGGTAATTACGTTGCTGTACATGCCGGCGCCGTTTTCTGAGCGCACATTAAAGTAATAGGTTGTTCCGGCTGTAAGGCTCAGACTTCTCGCAGTGACTGTGGTGTCGCCCCAATTGCTTGTCCAGGTAAGGGTATTGGTAGCACCCGGCGTAGTGCCTATCGAATACCAGTAGCGGGCAATGCCGGAGTGCGGATCTTTGGAGGAACTCCAGTTAGCCGACAACGAATCGCTGGTGATCACGGTAGAGATGTCGGCGGCTTTTCCATCGTTGATGGTGGTAATGTTCGAAGGCTTCGTCCAGTCTATGTTTTTATCGTGATAGTAGATCGATGATAAGTTGCCGGCTCCATCATTGACAATGGATTTTACTTTTGCGGCATTTTGTGTTGGTGAAGGATTTTGGTAGCGGGCATCGTTGGCGTTGCCACTGCCTACGGAGACATTTACCGAAGCCGTCGGCCGCGAGCGATACACCTTGATCTCATCCAGGGTCCATTTGCAATTGCCGCTTCTGAAAGAAATGTAACTGCCCGACGCCAATGGTGTTGGATCCGTCCAGCTGGCAATCGGCGTGTTATCTTTGTACACATCCATTTTGCCGGTGATGCGGTCGTAGATGACTTTGAAATCGTACCATTGGTTGGCGGTAAATGCCACAGGCGCCGTAAACGTTGGCGTGCCGAAAATGTTGACGCCACCCGAGTACGACGTTTTGTAGAGCTGTACCTGTTGTGTGCCATCGAGCCTGAAATACACAAAGTACGAATTACCACGGTTTACTGAGTCGGGATGATTGACAAAAAAGTGGAACCCTGCGCGCCGGTTAGTGCCCGAGCCGTCGATTTTTGCTTTGAAATTATACAGATATCGGTTGGAGAGTGTTTGTGTAAGCGCGGCGTAAATGTTGGTGTTCGATGCAGCGGTGCTTACCTCGTCGCTTTGCTCAAGGGCGTTGCCGGTAATGCCCCAGGTGCCCGTTTTCTGCGTCCATTCCGGGTGAATGGCAACGTCGAAGTTGTCGGAGAAAAACCCGTGTGTGTAGTTACCACGCCACTCAGTGCCATTGAAATCAATGACCTGGTAGTAGCTTTTTTCAAGGCCCGATCCACCGGCATCGGCATCGGTAAAGAAAGCTGTAAATGCAGTAGTGTCCCAGGCATTAGTGGTATTTACCTGCGTGGTAGGGTTCACGGCATCTACCGTATTGGTTACAGTAGCATTGGTTGTATAGGTTGCTGCCCATCCGGTTTTGGTAGTGGCACAGTCGGAACGAAACTCCACGAGCAGGCTGGAGCCCGATGAGTTGATGTTTCCTGGTGTGACGGTGCTGGAATATTTGCCGATCAGGGGCGAGTTCACTGTGTTGCCGTCATATATAAAGAGGTAGTCGTAGTTGTTTTCAAGGTCGAAAGCCGTAAAGTTCATGCTGATAGACGTGGCACCGGCGGGTTGAAAAAGCCAGAGTTTCCGCTCGTCGTTCGAATAGTTCGCAGAAGCTCCGCCCGAGTCATAAAAACTTCCGGATGTGGCGGTAATCGTTGTAATTACCGGCGAATTGTTGATGAGTTTATAATATTTTTCCCAGTTCCAGTATGGCCCCGGGTCGTTATGTGTTTGGTTAGGGAACATTTGGTGTCCTTTAATTTTGACGCAGGTGCCTTGCTGACACTGCTGTGTGGTGCCGCTGCACCCCGGGCCAAAGTAACAGCGTAGCGGGTTGATGTTGTTGTCGGCGCACATATCGCGCACCAGGTCGGCACTTGAGGTAAGCATCGCTGTGGTGTACCAGGAGGCGCTGTTATTGTATCCTTCGTGTTCGATGCCTAAGGTATATGGATTTTCAGAGCCGATGTGCCAGGCCTTGTTACTTTCGAGTACCATTTGTGTTATTTGTCCGTCGGAGCTACGGATCACGTAATGAGCTGATGCGTTGGCGCTACAGTTTTTGAACCAGGAAATGCAGCCGGCGTAGCTGCCTTCCACGTCGTGAATGGCCACCATGGTAATGGCTGTTCCGCTTCGCGAGCTGTAGTTGCAAGTGGTGAAATTGGAAAGGGCAGGGCCGTAGTCCACAGAAACGACCGAGTTGGATGCCTGTGTGGCGTGAAAGGTATTTCCCAAACCGTTAGTAACGGTTTGCGGACTTACTACAACAGAAGATGCGCTGAGTACAGGGTAATTGTTTCCAAAAATGGTTTTCAGATTAATACCATAGTCGGGGAAACCGTAAAAATCCTGCATATCAGCATTATTCAGGAACCAATATAACTGATAGAGATGAGCATTCATCGCAAAATCGTTGGCAAGGTCATTGCTAAGCGGAAGTTCGCTGAGGGCAACAAAAACCGGCTGATAATTGGCAAGGTCATTGCCAAACACATGGAGCTGTTGTTGTACTTGCGCAAACGCTTTGGCATAAGCCAGGATGTTTTTCTCCGGATTGTTTTTAATATCCTGAACCGAATAACCCGAAAGTTGTGCAACGTTTATAAGGTTGTTACGGAAGTAGCCTTTGCCGTCTTCCGTAAGGCCCATCGTGCCGTAGGCCGTGGGGTAGCCAATGCAACTAGGCTCTATAAATGCCATGTTCAGATTCGAAAAACGGCTTTGTGACCAGGCAACCGATTCGAGCACGCCTTTGGGAATAGAGGGATTGAGGCTGTAAGCCTTTCGGAAAACGGCAGCATGCGGGTTGTTGATCAGTAATTCGTGGTTGTTGGTAAATGCCGTGTTGGCTAGGAGGATAGAAAGAAACAGTAGTAGTTTTTTCATATAAAGAGGTTTGTACTGTCTAAAATATAAAAAATCCGTTTACTTAAATAGTAAATATTGCCCTAAACAGGTTTAGGGTGCGTTAAGTATCGCAGTTTTGAGTGGAGGCTTTGATCGGCGCCCCTTTTTAAATGAAAAACAGAGAAATTATTGAGGAGAGGGCGTGCCGCAAGCGGCCAGGCTATCACTTCAATGTTCGGTGTTGGAAGAGCACCGAACAATTTCCGTTCTATCCTTCACGCAGTGTGTGCGTGTGAAAGGTGTTGCGGCGATCAGGAGATCTCGAGCATTTTCCGGTAAACACCGTCAACTTTATTCTTAAGCACCGCAGCATCGCCCTGTTCACGGATCTGTCCTTTCTCCAGCACGATGATACTGTCGGCATGGTGAATAGTGGACAAGCGATGAGCAATGATAATAGACGTACGGTTTTTCGATAATTCAAGCGAGGCTTTTTGAATCAGTTTTTCGGTTTCAAGGTCTATCGACGAGGTGGCTTCGTCGAGCACGAATACGGGCGGGTTATACACATAAGCCCGCACAAAGGCCACCAGTTGGCGCTGACCAGCCGAAAGCGTAGCGCCTCTCTCTTTTACAGGATAGTGGTAGCCGCCCGGCAAGGCACTGAAAAAATCATGAATGCCAATTTCTTTGGCAGCGCGGATTACATCGGCTTCGGTAATCGCAGGATTGTGGAGCGTGATGTTATTGAGAATGCTGTCGTTGAACAGGAACACATCCTGCAGCACAACACCAACTGCTTTACGTAATTCGTCGAGTTTATAGTCTTTCACATTCACATCGTCGATCAGGATCTCGCCTTTGTTGATTTCGTAAAAACGGCTGAGCAGGTTGATGATGCTGGACTTTCCTGCACCGGTAGCACCGATGATGGCTACCGTTTTTCCTTTTTCGATCACGAACGACAGGCCTTTGAGTACATAGTCATCGTCTTTGTATGCAAACCACACGTTTTTGAATTCGATTTTTCCGCCGATGTCCTGCGCAGGCCTGGAGCCGGTTTCAACAATTACCTCGTTGGTGTCGAGCACCTTGAACACGCGCTCTGAAGCCACAATCCCCATTTGCAGCGTGTTGAGACGATCGGCCAGCATACGGATGGGGCGGAATACCATGTTGATCATCATGATGAAAAAGGTTATATCGCCCAGGCCAAGGTTGTAAGAGTTGGATTTAAAGCCTGCAAACCATACGAATAGTGCGATGGAGATGGCAGACAAGATCTCTACTACCGGAAAGAATACCGAATAATACCATATAGACCGGATATTGGCTGTTTTGTGTTTTTCGTTGATCTGTTTGAATTTTTCATATTCAATAGCTTCGCGGTTGAAGATCTGTATGATGCGCATGCCGGTGATGTGCTCGTTGGTAAATGCATTGAGTGAGGCAACTGCATTGCGCACATCGGTAAACGTCTTTTTAACCCCGTTTTTAAAGATGTTAGTGGCAACAAGCAAGACCGGAATCGTGCTGAGTGTAACCAGCGCAATAGCCCAGTTTTTGGCCAGCATGGCACTTACAAAAATGATGATGGTTAAGATATCGCCGGCGATTACAATAAAGCCTTGCGAGAATACATCGCTCAGGCTTTCTATATCCGAGATCGATCTGGTAACGAGTGTGCCTACAGGCGTATTGTCGAAGTAAGTATTTTTCAGTTTCAGGATGTGCCGGTAAACCTGGAGTCGGAGGTCTTTCACAATATTTTGACCCAACAGGTTTGTTACATAGATGTTGGTAAACTGTAAAACAGCTTCAAGTAACAAGATGCCAACCAAGGCCAATCCAATACTGTTTAGAAAATGCATACGTTCAGCCGGTTCTTTATAACCCGCCGCCGCCGGGTTATCGATACCAACGGCATTGAGTGCGTGGTTGATGAGTAATGGACGAACAATTGCCAGTGCCGATAGTGTGAGTGTGAGTAGCAATGCGCCAATAAACAAGCCTTTGTAGGGCTTGCTGTAAGACAATATGCGCTTCAGCAAGTTTAGGTTGAGCTGGCGTTTTGGAGTGGTTTCAGACATTGAAGATCGTTTCCGGATAATGGATATGGGTTAAATACAGGGCGTGCCCAGGCGCCGACATGCCGGCCTCGGAGCGGTTTTTGCTTTCGCAGATTTTTTTGAATTGCTCCATGCTCTGCTTGCCTTTGCCGGTTTCGAGCAGCGTGCCTACGATAGCGCGTACCATGTTGCGCAAAAAGCGGTTGGCGGTAATGCAGAACACGTATTCGTTCTCATTCAGCTTCTCCCAACGTGCTTCCGTAACGGTGCAATTGTTAGTAAAGGTTTGGGTGTTGACTTTACTAAAGCTCGTGAAGTCGGATACCGTAAGCAAATGTGCGGCCGCCTGGTTCATGCGGTCTATATCAAGTTCTCCGAACACATAAAGCGAACGGTCAGTCAGGAAAGGGTCTTTGTGGCGGTGAATGTAGTAACCGTAGCTGCGCCAAAGTGCATCAAAGCGCGCATTGGCTTCGGGTTTTGCCTGCCGGATGCGCTTGATGGCTATATCGTGTGGCAATACTTTGTTGAGTTTGTACAACACGTTGGAGTCGGGCAGGTGCACGGCTGGTTTCGTGGTATCGAAGTGCGCGTAGTAGTCTTTGGCATGCACGCCGGTATCGGTGCGCCCGCAGCCGGTAACTTCGATAGCTTCGCCCAATATAAGAGATAGTTTCTCGCGGAGTACCTGCTGCACAGTATGCGGTGTGTTATCCTGCTCCTGCCATCCGTTGTAGTTGGCGCCATTGTAGGCAAGCTGGATAAAATAGCGAGGCATGGGGGCAAAGATACATATTTGAGACGATACCTGCGAGTACTTTTCAGCAGGCGGCGTTGCCGGAGAGGTGGCATGAATGTCAAGCAGGAAAACCCACTTGCGCCAGGGATGTGAAGGGCTTGGTTCTTTGCAGGGCGCTGCTTTTTACGCCCTGGAAAAACCGCAGCGTCGCGGAGCCCGGAACAGCCCGCCGGGCGCCCTATGTGTCGCCAATGATTTATTTTCGGGAAGGAACCCGGAACATTACGAGAACGCGCAAATCACGCCGCCCATGAGTGCCATGCTTACGATCCAGTAACCGGCATTAATGGCAATGTATTTGAAGCCTCTGCGCTCGAAAAGCGCATTTACGCCGATAATAGGCAAGGCGATCATAATACCGGAAAAGGTGCCGTGGAATGCGCCGTGTTTGAATGTGCGGTAGCTGTTGCCATACAGTTCCATGAATTGCTTCAGCAGTTGGGATGAGGTCGAGTTAGGTTCCGCAAAGTCGGGCTGGTTATACAGGATGGCCATGGTGTGTATCTGGTGAATGACCAGCATTTGCATCACAAAGGCAATGAACAGCATGAAAATGAAACTCACGATGAAAATTTTGGCCATGTTGGCGTTTTTGATCTTTTCCTCGGTGAGGCCCGTAGCCTCCATCCAGGCTTTGCCAAATACCTTTGGGTTGTACCATACGAAGCCGATAACCAGTGGAATGAAGGCTGCTGCGAGAACGATTGCAAAGTTGAAGTCCATTGTGTGTTGTTTTTTGGGTTAATTAAAAGTTGACTGCTTGCTTCTGGCAAACACCAGTCATAATATTAACGGTGTAAGTCTGAGAAGCGCCGAAATAGCTATTTATGACAGTAAGTACATAGGTTCCTGCCACGTTGCTATAGGTGTAACAGTTTAAGGCGCCACATGACGGCACGCCACCGGAAGACCGAGGACTTACATAACCCAGAACGTTTGAGCCAGCGTAAACGGAGTAATAGTATGTCGAGGTACTGCCTGTGGTATAAAAAATAACGCTGCCATTGAGATCTTTGGATTCGATGGTTTTGGTGCTGTGGCTTACCTGTTTCCCATTTTCGGAATAGACGGTTAAGGAAATGACGTAAT
>DAIUED010000086.1:0-11174 GCA_036845295.1 Bacteroidota bacterium | reverse complement strand
TGCTGGCCTTGTTGCTTTCGAGCTGTTTCAGGTAATCATCCACCATCATGAGATCGAGACCAACGATCTCAGGCTCCGTGGTGCGTACTACAGAATAGAACACCGACTCGCTCAGGGTACGGTTGGGTTTTGTGAAATTCACACAAGAGCCGCCGATGTCCTGTGTGTATTGATCGTCGTTAATGAGATCGGCGTACTCCGCCAGGCGCTCTACATTACTTCCTGTTTTATGGCAACCGCAATCGCTGTCGTCGCTACTTGTATTGACGTCGTCATGCACATTATCGAGTACGATAAAAATAAATTCCGGCAGGCGGTAAACGGTCTGGGCTTTGGTGGCATTCGCCGGATAGGCTTCCAGATCGATGTACACTTTTTTATCAGGCCGTTCTGATACAATGGCGTAAATTTTTTGAGGCGTCTCAAAATTAATTGCCGGATAAGGGCTGGAAAAATCGCCACTGAGATTGGTTTTGGTGAGCAAAAAGGCTTTGTCGCTGGTTTCCTCTTTCTCTACAAACAGTAGTACTTGTGCATTGGCTATCTTTTTACTGGCTGCCACATCAATTACTTTACCTCTTAGCCTTGCCGGAAATTGCTTGAGCGGATCTACAGGTGTCGTTTTGACTGGCGCCACCTGCACTTCAATTTCATTCGTTGCGTTGAACTTAATAATGGCTTTATCGATGCTTTTGCCATCTTTTACTGCGTTTCCATTGATGGTCTTGATCGGGTAATCTGTATCCAACAGATCACTGATACCGATGAGCAACGGATTGCTCAGTTGGCGATCGAGTGGCAGGTTGACGGTTGCTTCGCCATTGTTATTGAATATGACTTTGGCGGGTTCGTAAACCGTGGCGCCCTTATACGTAAACTCGTAGCCCAGGCTCAAGGTGAGTTTACGCTGATACAAGTCCTGATTTTTCAGTTTAAAAGCAACGGCTCTGAATTCCACTTCCGATTCTTCCAGCGGTGCCTCATAGGCTTTAAGTGCCAAACGCAGAGGCGACTTTTTGTTGAGGGCTGCCGTTACTTCGGCGGCTGAATAGTTTTGGGTTTGAAAAGGTTCGCCACCAATGGTAATTTTTACCTGAACCGCCGCATTGTCCGCAAGTGGCTTGGTAGTGCCTGCAGCAATGGATGCTGCAATATCGAATGTGATGATGGTGTTGACGAACGATGCCGGATTGAATTGCTTTTGCGATGATACTTTACCACTAACCACGGTCATGTTAATGATGTCTGCTTCAAACACTTTCGGAACGTCGATCACAAATCCGATGCTCTGGGTTTTTACTGTTGTTGCCATAAAAAGTTTTTTTTATATCAAATAAACGTTTAACTCTAATGATCCAAGGACAGGGAACGGGAAAGTAGCAAGCCGAACTACAGAAAGCAGGAGCCTTTTCCATGGCGACTAATATAAAGGCTGGGAATTACAAAAAATGGGCGGTAAACCGCCCATTTTTAAAAAAAGTAAGATTTATTTGATGTTTTACCCGTTAATGCGAGGCCATTTCCATGCGTACCGGATAATTAAACACAGAAGAATAACTTCTATGGCA
This sequence comes from Bacteroidota bacterium, assembly GCA_036845295.1. Classification (GTDB taxonomy): domain Bacteria; phylum Bacteroidota; class Bacteroidia; order B-17B0; family Aurantibacillaceae; genus UBA4416. The sequence goes on along the minus strand of DAIUED010000086.1, from coordinate 9,606 downwards.
GCGGCAAAATACATGTGCATCCACGCTTCGCCGGAAAGATTAAATAGTATAAAAGGGATATACAACACTGCAATGATGATATTCAGAAGCCGATTCATTGCTGCCCGTAAGGCTACGGAAAAGAAAATCATCAGGCCCGGAATTGTAACTGCGGTAAGTGCTCCTAAAATGAATCCCTGGGTGATGTCAAACACAAACACTTTCCCTTTGATAATATACTCGACTTTACCTGGCATGTATAAGGCAAAATAATCCACGTAAATGACCAGAAACATAAGAGCCGTCCAAAGGGCTGCGAGCTTTAGTTTCACATTTACTTTTACATCTTCCATTGTTTTTTGTGTACTCATAACTATCAATTAAAAATTAAACCCAAAATGAAATCCCGGCTCGCCAAAAACAAATTTCGACCATTTGTCATCCAGCTGCTTAAATCCATCAGGCAATGTGGTATGAAACGCGCGATGGGTAATTGCAAGGGATGGCTGAATAAAAAACCTGTCCTTAAAGAGTTTTATATGGTAACCAATCCGGTAGGTGTTGAAAACCTGAAAGCCGTCGTCTATCTTTTTGCCGTTATCGTTCACAAAATTTTGCAAGGTGGGCATGACGTTAAGCTCTGCGTATAATCCTTTCCACCAAAACCGTTGATAAGACAACGATATGCCGTACTCGCGAACATAGCCCGGAAATTTCTCTTCGGGCTTTCCGTAAGCATTATCAAGAAATGGATGAATGCCATTTGGCCAGGCATACTTCCATGTTTTTGGTTCCAGCGTCACAACATCTTTTCCGGTTAGCCGATAGCCTATATTGAGTTGGACAAAATCGGGTGGATTTGTAGAAGCTAAATTACCCAACAAAAAGATGGTGCTGCCAATAAACCAACGCCTGTACGTACTGTCTTGTTTGGCATATTGCGCATTCAGCTGCAAACTGCCCGTGAATACCAAGGCAATTGTAATGTGTAAAATTCTCTTTCTCATCGTTTTATATTTTATATTGTAATTCCTGTGTAAAAGTAGAGAGGCCGGCACTTAATATCGTTCACTTAAGTTAAGAAATGCGTGTTAAGCCATTTTGCAAGAGGCGACTGTTTTAGATTCGGGTCGGAAACATCGACTACGCAATTTCAAAACGGCTTTAACAAATGCGCTACTTGTTTTTATGTTTCCGCTTTAAATCAAAATTGTAACCGAAATGAAGACCGGGCTCAAACGGAAAATAGTTAGGCCATTTCTTTTCGACCTTTTTAAAAGGTTCAGGCACATTCGTCCTTACCGGCCAGTAGGTTAATCCCAGCGATGGCTCAAAAAAGAAACGGTTGTTGAAAAACTTAAGCTGGTAGCCTAAACGAAAGGTCAGGTACAAGGTGTAGCCGTTTCCAATCTTCTTATTATTCTCATCGACATATTTTTCAAAAGCATTCAATGCATGAACGGATGTGTACACGCCTTTCCACCAAAAATGCTGGTAGGCCACTGTTGGGGCAAGTATGCGTGCGTGTCCGGGATAATCAAGCCCTGGCGCATCAAAGGAAGAGCCCCAGGGAATACCTAATGGCCACTTATAAATGGATCTTTTAAATTCAACAGAAACCACATTTTTAGGCGTTATTCTGTACCCTACATTTAATTGCAGAAATTGAGGTGGATTTGGATCGTCAGGAATAAAATTTCCCAACATCAATAAAGTGCTTCCCACAAACCACTTCCGATGGGTACTGTCTCTTTTCGCATTTTGAGCATTTGCCTGCAACCCGCTCCCCAACAAGAGAACTAGCGCAACCCGTAACATTTTCTTTTGCATATCTTTTCTGTTTTTCGAATGATACTGCAAAAGTAGATTGGCGAGATGTCAAGAAGCGTTCACTTAAGTGAAGAAATGCACGTTAGCTCTTTTTTTCGAGAATTCTGGCTCTCAGCCGGCTCAAGGACTGAGGTTTAATGCCCAGATAGCTGGCCAACTGGTGCTGAGGGACGCGTTGAATGAGATCCGGCCTTTTTTGAAGCAAATTCAGATACCGCTGTTCGGGAGAAGAGGTTTTAAACTCGTCAAAATCTATACGCTCCTTAGCTAACAATTCTTCCGACAACATCCGGCACATGAGTTCAAACTTTGGAAATTTATGGTTCACCTCCTCTTCCATATCGGAATTGGAAACCAGAAGTATTGAGTCTTCCAAAGAGCTCACAACATATTCCGAAGGCATTTTCGTTGTAACACAAGGCGGTGTCAAAGCCTCCATCTCTGTATAGAAAGCCGTCGTTTTTTCCTCGCCGTTTATAACGTAATAAACCCGGATACAACCATTCAATACGAAATAACTTTCCTGTGACCTTTGGCCCTCTTTGAGCAAAATTGTTCCTTTTTTAACCGATCGAAACAGGTTTAACGACCGTATTACGTTTTTCTCTTCCTCTGTCAGAGAGATGTATTTTGATATAAATTCAAAGAGTTTATCTTGCATTGGTTCACGGGTTGTTAGTATTGTTTGTACGCCTGCCGAAAGCTCAACCAATTCTCTACCGGCAGTTCTCCTGCTTCCCGGAAAGTTTAAATTGAAAAATTGCTTCCCTAAGACGATTTGCTGGCGAATTTCACCTACATGGCCAAAAATCGGTATATACAAATATAGCAACTAAGAGCAAGGTAACCAAAGGGCAAACCAGCTCCTGAAGACCAAAATACCGGAGGCCTGCGTTTGACAAGGAACACGATACCGCTTTCGATCGGTCGGCAAAACGGCCGCTAAAAGACCTGGCGGAAATTAGCGGCTCCGGTGGCAGTTATGGCGGTTCCTCCATCAATTTGAGCTGGTTCCGCCTCACAAAATTGTCGAAATAGGAAAAATGTTTCATAATACGCCCATTTCGATCGTAAAAATCGTCGGCAGCTCGAATATTGAATGATCAGGAGCAGTTTCAATTAGTTACAGAAACGCTTCTCAACCATGTCCACGGTGAGCATCTTAACAAAACGCCCGACGTGACTATGGCAGTAAAGCGTCTAAGGCTCCACAAACCGCTGTCAGGTCGGGCGCAGTCGAGGCCGGCAAAGCACACGCAGGTAGCATGAAACTATACCGGGAAAAGTTCTCCTTACGATCCGCAAGCCTCGCATCCTTCCGGATTGTCGAGCGAGCAGGAAAGCTGTGCCTGTTGTTCTTCGAAACTCAGGAGCTGGGCTTGTCCACGCTCTACTACCAGGGCATCTTCATTACCAAGTACAGGTACCGATAAAGCGGCCTGATCTACGGTAAATTTGATGGCGTCGGCAGCCGCTTTGGTACGCAGGTAATACATACCCGTTTTCAAGCCTTTTTTCCAGGCATAGAAGTGTGCTGAAGACAGTTTCGCAAAATTAGCATCCTGGATGAAGAGGTTGAGTGATTGCGATTGGCAGATATAAGCGCCACGGTCGGCAGCCATATCAATGATGGTACGTTGCTTGATCTCCCAAACTGTTTTGTAAATATCTTTGATGTTTTGCGGAATTTCCGGAATATTTTGAACCGAACCGTTGGATGCGATGATTTTGTTCTTAAGTGCATCGTTCCACATACCCAGTTTTACGAGGTCGCGCAACAAGTGCTTGTTTACCACAGCAAACTCGCCAGATAACACGCGACGACTGTAAATATTGGAAGTGTATGGTTCAAAACACTCATTGTTTCCAAGGATCTGCGATGTAGAAGCGGTAGGCATTGGCGCCAGCAACAACGAGTTGCGTACACCGTATTTAGCCACTTCTTCTTTCAGCACATCCCATTCCCAACGTGGGCTAGGTGTTACGCCCCACATATCAAACTGCATGATGCCTTTTGATAAAGGCGAACCAGGGAACGATTCGTAAGGACCGTCTTTGATGGCGAGGTCTTTACTGGCTGTCATCGCAGCGTAGTAAATCGTTTCAAAAATTTCGGCGTTCAGCTTTTTCGCCTCTTCGCTTTCGAATGGGAAACGCATGAGGATAAACGCATCTGCCAGACCTTGCACACCTAAGCCAATCGGGCGGTGGCGCATGTTGGAGTTGCGCGCTTCCGGAATCGGGTAAAAGTTGCGGTCAATTACTTTATTCAGGTTTTTGGTAATGATGTAAGTCACATCAAACAATTTCTGGTGATCGAAGGTGCCTGCTTTTTCATCAACAAAACGCGGAAGTGCGATGGATGCGAGGTTACATACCGCTACTTCATCCGGGCTGGTGTATTCAACGATCTCGGTACAGAGGTTCGACGATTGAATAGTTCCCAAATGCGATTGATTCGATTTCAGGTTGCAGGAATCTTTGAACAGCATGTACGGATTACCGGTTTCGATTTGTGAATCGATGATGGCTGCCCAAAGTTCGCGCGCTTTTACCACACGACGGGCTCGGCCTTCTTCTTCGTATTTGGTGTACAGGGCTTCAAATTCGGCGCCATGTGTTGTGTACAGGTTAGGTGCCTCGTTCGGGCAGAACAACGACCATTCGCCTTCGGCTTCCACACGTTTCATGAACAGATCCGGGATCCAAAGAGCCGTGAAAAGGTCGCGGGCACGCAGTTCTTCTTTTCCGTGGTTTTTACGGATATCAAGGAACTCGTAAATATCGGCATGCCATGGCTCCAGGTACACGGCAATCGAGCCTTTGCGTTTTCCTCCGCCCTGATCAACGTAACGTGCCGTTTCGTTGAACACTTTCAGCATTGGAATGATGCCATTGGAAGTACCGTTGGTGCCTTTAATGTATGAACCGGTTGCACGCACTTTGTGAATAGCGAGGCCGATACCACCGGCGCTCTGCGAAATGCGAGCGCATTGCTTCAACGTGTCGTAAATGCCGTCGATGCTATCGTCTTTGGCCTGCAATAAAAAGCAGGAGCTCATTTGGGGCTTTGGCGTACCTGCGTTGAACAAGGTTGGTGTAGCATGTGTAAACCAGCGCTCGCTCATGAGGTTATACGTTTCGATGGCAGCAGCAATGTCTTCCTTATGAATACCCACAGCTACGCGCATGAGCATGTGCTGCGGGCGCTCGGTGATCTTACCATGAGTTTTAAGCAGGTAAGAGCGCTCCAGGGTTTTGAAGCCGAAATAATCGTAACCAAAATCGCGATCGTAAATGATTGAAGAGTCGAGCAATTGCGCGTTCTTCATCACAATTTCGTACACGTCGTCGGCAATCAACGAAGCCTTCTGGTTCGTTTTCGGATCGATGTAATGGTATAAGATATCAATCGTTTTCGAAAACGATTTAATCGTGTTTTTATGCAGGTTGCTCACTGCAATACGGGAAGCCAGCTGCGCATAGTCCGGGTGCTTGGTTGTGAGAGAAGCAGCCGTTTCAGCAGCCAGGTTATCGAGTTCGCTCGTGGTCACACCGTCGTACACGCCATCGATTACTTTTTTAGCTACCTGAACAGGGTCTACGTGTTGTGCATCGAGCCCATAGCTGAGCTTTTGAACACGTGCTGTGATCTTATCGAATTTCACAGACTCTCTTGTGCCATCTCTTTTAATTACAAACATTGCCAGTGGTTTTTAAAGGGTTTTTTACTTAGTTTTTGAGATCGTTTTGAGCTACTACCGAAGTTATAACTATAATTCTTTTTTTTTTGATGCGTCACAACGTGATATTCACAAAGTGACGGTTAATTATTTTTGTTTCGGGAAATACGCTTCTGTCGCGGTTTTCCCTGGTTTTAACATTTAACTACGTTTCGCATCGGGGGTTAGTATTCCCTTACAAGGCCATCGCCTTGTTTAATGATTTTCAGGGAGATACGAATCCGTAGCGGAATCTGACGAACAGAGCCTTCTTAGAAGTCTTCGTCTAAGTTAAACACGTTGTTTTCTTCTTTGTTGTTCATCACGCCCGATTTTTGATACTCGGCCACGCGTTTTTCGAAGAAATTGGTTTTACCCTGCAACGAGATCATTTCCATGAAGTCGAAAGGATTTGTTGCATTGTAGAATTTCTGGCAGCCCAGGGCCACCAACAGGCGATCGGCGCAGAACTCGATGTATTGACACATCAGGTCGGCATTCATCCCGATCAGTTTCACCGGAATAGCATCTGATACAAATTCTTTTTCGATATCTACCGCGTCGGTAATGATGCGGGTAACCTGCTCTTTCGGCAATTGGTTTTTCACATGATTGGTGTAGAGCATGCAGGCAAAATCGCAGTGTAAGCCTTCGTCGCGCGAAATCAATTCGTTGCTAAAGCTCAATCCCGGCATCAGGCCACGCTTTTTGAGCCAAAATATGGAACAAAATGAACCGGAAAAGAAAATACCTTCCACGGCAGCAAACGCAATAAGGCGCTCGGCAAACGAACCATTGCTGATCCAGCGCAGTGCCCAGTCGGCTTTTTTACCAACACACGGCACAGTGTCCACCGCATGAAATAGTTTATCTTTTTCTGCCGGATCTTTAATGTATGTATCAATCAGCAAAGAATACGTTTCCGAGTGTATGTTCTCCATCATGATCTGGAAACCATAGAAACAACGTGCTTCCGGGTACTGCACTTCGTTCAGAAAATTGATGGCGAGATTTTCGTTTACAATCCCGTCGCTGGCAGCGAAAAAGGCTAATACGTGTTTAATGAAATGACGCTCGTTATCATTCAGCTTATTATTCCAGTCGGCCAAATCCTGAGAAAGATCAATTTCCTCGGCTGTCCAGAAACTGGCTTCCGATTTTTTATAAAACTCCCAGATATCATTGTACTTGATGGGGAATAAAACAAAGCGGTCTTTGTTTTCTGCTAAAATGGGTTCTGTCGTCATAGTTCGTATATAGTGGTCTTTTTCGTTTTCAATGTCAGCTATTCAAAACGCCAAAGAGATGTTTCAAAAAAACGTTCTACAAAACTGAAAAAAAATGAGGTTTATTTCCGAAAATGAAATCAACATTGTTGCGCTTGTTTTTAACAATGAAAAAATGTCATTGATCGACACAAAACGCTGAAAGGCCCGGTGAATAAGCCTTTTAACCTGACATCAAAAAAAATGAAAAATAATACGGAAAGAGGTTTGGTTCTGTAATTTTTTTTATTAAGAAGCACCGGTTTTCACGATGTTACTTTGTGCGAAAGCCGCCTTGCCTGCACCATCCGACGCGTAACAACAATGCTATGCCGCCTACTTGAGAAAGAAGCAGGTAATTTTACCTGCACATAAAGATAAAATTGCCTGATTCCCGTTTTGAATAAGTGCAAAACACGACGGCTTGCATTTTACAACAAACCTCTTTGGTAGCTTGCCCGAAGCATGGGACCTGAACAGAAAGAGGCCGTTCGCGATGCAAACCATACGCGACATGCTTCTTAAAGTATTTTAGCCTATTCGTTTCAACATATTAAAAAAATAGTATTTTTGTTATCTAATTTTTTTGAAACCATATCATGATTGACTTAACAGGAATTATTGCCATCAGCGGACAGTCCGGCTTATACAAGGTGGTTGCACAAGCAAAGAACGGGATTATTGTAGAGAGCTTAGCCGATAAAAAACGTACTTCTATCAGCTCCACTGCCAAAGTAAGCTCGCTGGAAGACATCAGCATGTTTACAACTGGCGACGACAAACCGGTTTCTGAGATCATGAAATCCATTTTTGATAAAGAAAAAGGCGGTCCTGCCATCGATCCAAAATCCGATGACAAAGCCATTACTGATTATTTTGCCGCTATTCTTCCGGAGTACGACAAAGAGCGTGTTTACACCAGCAACATGCGCAAATTGTTTACCTGGTACAACGGTTTGCAAACTACCGGAAACCTGAAAGAAAAAGAGGCCGAAAAAACAGAAGAAGCCGCTCCTGAGAAAAAAGTGAAAGCTGCTGCTGAGAAAAAAGCACCTGCTAAAAAAGCGGTTGCCAAAGACACCGCCAAAGCCAAAACCAGTGCAGGCGTGAAAAAAACTGCCGGCGTAAGGAAAACGGGTTCTGCATAAGTTTTACGCATATCATTTTGAATAAGGTTGTCGAAAGGCAGCCTTTTTTGTTTTTACAGCCGCCTTCCACACAACACCATTTGACGAAACTGCGTCGTGGAGACAACGGCCCTATTTATGTGGGCGCCCGGGCGGGCTGCGACGGACTCCGCTTGCGCTGCGGTTCTTTACCACGCCAGGAGCAACCGTGGTAAAGGAACCAAGCCCTTTACATCCATATTAACATAAAACAGGCTTGCTAAAAAAACAAAGAAGCCTGTGCGCTGTTTGGCTTATAAATACTAATTTCGACACATCACTTTAATTCATTTGTATGCAGCGCCATTACCTTCCGTCCGATTTTAAAATAACAACCTGGGAAAATTTAAAACCCCTATTCGAAGAACTGAAAAATCGTCGTATCAACTCTGTATTAGATTTGAAACAATGGATGCGTGACTACAGCGAACTTGAAGCGGTGATCAGCGAAGACGGCGCCTGGCGTTACATCAAGATGACCTGTAACACACAGGATGAAAAACTGCAAAACGATTTCAATTTTTTCGTTACCGAAATTGAACCCCACATGTCTCCTTATGGCAACGACCTGAATAAAAAGCTGGTAGAGTGCCCTTATGTGAATGAGTTGGAGAAAGACACTTACTTTGTGCATGTGCGCGGGGTAAAGAAAAGCATCGAATTATACCGCGAAGAGAACATTGCCCTGAACACGGAACTCCGCCAGAAAGAACAGGAGTTCGGCACCATTTCCGCGGCACAAAGCATTACCCACGACGGCGAGGAAATGACGATACAAAAGGCCTCAACCTTTTTTAAACATAACGACCGCGCCCTGCGCGAAACCATTTACCGCAAAATACAGGAGCGCAAAGGCCAGGACGAGGATACCCTGAATTTGTTGTACAGCGAACTCATCAAGCTGCGCCACCAGGTTGCCCTCAACACCGGCTTTACCAATTACCGCGACTATAAGCATGAAGAGCTTGGCCGCTTCGACTACCAGGTAAAAGATTGCTACGATTTCCAGGACGCCATACAAAAACACATTGTGCCCCTGGTGAAACAAAATGAGCAGGCCCGAAAAGAAGCCTTGAACCTCGACAGCTACCGGCCCTGGGATAAGGAAGTGGATGTGGACGGCAAAAGCCCGCTTAAACCGTTTACAAGCGGAGACGACCTGACGGCTAAAACCGTTGGCTGTTTCGCTGAGATCGATCCCTATTTTGCGGAATGCATTGCCACCATGCGTAACATGAAACGCCTCGACCTCGAATCGCGCATTGGCAAAGCACCAGGCGGCTACAACTACCCGCTGATGGAAACCGATGTGCCGTTTATCTTTATGAACGCTGTAGGACTTCACCGCGACATGGTAACAATGGTGCACGAGGGTGGACATGCCGTGCATGCATTCCTGGCAGCCAACCTCGAACTTACAGAGTTTAAAAGCACGCCCAGCGAAGTGGCCGAACTTGCCATCATGAGCATGGAGCTTATCAGCATGGAGCACTGGGACGCCTTTTTCCCGGACAAAGAAGAGTTGAAACGTGCTAAGAAAGAACAGCTCGACAGCGTGCTGAAAGGCCTGCCCTGGATCGCCTCTATCGACAAATTCCAACATTGGATTTATACCCATCCTGAACACAGCATTGCTGAGCGTTA
>DAIUED010000085.1:0-11189 GCA_036845295.1 Bacteroidota bacterium | reverse complement strand
TCGCTTGTCAAATAACGGGCTGCAAATGTAAACATCTTTTTTTATTCGCAAAGAAAAATTTTAAAATATTTTTCTTTTTGTTTCACTTGCAGTAAGCCTTTCAAATAACGGGCTACAAATGTAAATCAAATTATTTTCTCCACAAAGAAAAAAATAAAAATAAAAGACATGTTAACGTATTTTGTAGATATAAGTGGTTTGATTGTCGTTTACCGGATTAAGGAAGTACATCGTTTTATCAATGAAACTAGGTTCGATGGTTGCCTCATAATGCAGGGTCGGAAAGCGTTTCCGCATCGAATCCACCCGCGCCACAATATTCTTTTCCTGCATAAACACAACGTAATTCGGGCGCTCCGCCACAGGGATACCGTCATAGAACGCTTTTACGCTGTCGGGCGTAAACACACCTGTAACACCGATGGTCGAACTCCAGTTGCCGAGGTAATATTGCGGAGGCATCGTAAAATCGTCCCAACGGTTGGAGTCTTCGATAATCAACCGCACACAGTCTTTGCGCTTGGCAATGTAACACATGGCCTCGACCCGATTGCGCTTCGAATAAGACACAGTGAGCACGGGTAATAAAAACAAGTTAAGACACATGCAAACTATAAACGTGGGCCGGAACCATTTTTTTTGCGTCCAGCCTTTGCTTTCGATGATTTGCAATGCGCCTACAATTCCCAGGATGATGATAAATGGCAATACCGGCAAAATAAAACGCTCCTGCTTATTTGGGAAATACGTATGGAAAGCAAAAAACAAAAACGTTGGCCAGAATAACAGCGGATCGCGTTTCCAGTTTTTGAAATAGCCCACAAACAGGAGAATGCTGAGCGGTGGTATCAACAAGCCGAGAATGAGCGACAGGTACATGTGGTAAACATTTACACCATAAACTGTGGCATTATCGATGTTATACTGTACGTAGGCCATAAACTCTACAAAAGGCTTATGCCAAACGTAAATATCCAATAAGCCCTGCGTAGCACCTGCCACTAGCAGGAAACCCAATACTACCAGCACAATATTTTTGAAAGGCACTCTCAGAAGCAACAATGCCAAGCCAAAACCACCAGTGAAAATAACCGATTGAAATCTCACTGAAAAAGCCACCGCCAACCATGCTCCTATTGCAAGAGCTGTTTTGCCCGAAAATTTAAAATCGTCGCGGTAAGCCAGCCAGGTAGCGATCATCATAGGCGGAATACATACTATTTCTACAAGATTGCGCACACTCAAAAACGGGAAAAACCAATACAAGGCCAGGGCCAGGCCTGTCCACGAAGCGGCTTTGTGGCCGGCTCTCTTGTATGCTATCTTAAATCCATAATAGATAGTAAGCATAGACCATAAGGCATGAAGCAAGCGGATAACGTAGAGTTTCCCTTGCGGATCGGTAAGACCCACTGCCGTCAGCGTTTTCAGGATCAGGTAATGAATGCCGACGTAGAAGAAAGAATGACCGCCCGGCTCGCGCCCGGGATCGTCGGCCGAAGGTAGCCAGTTATTGTAATCGGTACCATCTACCCACGATTGGGCAGCTTCCAGCACGAGGAAGTGATCATCGAAAAAACCAAAACCTTTGGAAAAAATAACGGAAACGAGGCGAAAAAGTAAGCCAAGGAATAAAACAGAACGCAGCGGGTGCAGGTTGAAATAATGTTTCAGCGAAGCAATCATCAGTAATAATTATGTCCGCTAAAATTAAGGATATTTTATTGCTGCGCCCGCTTATACAGGAAAAAAGCAACGAAAGAAAATAATATATTCGGGATCCACACAGCCAGCAAGGGTTGCGCAAGCCCGGATGTGGCAAAGGTAGTGGAAATATGCATGAACAAAATATAAATGCAGCTTAGCACCAAACCTAAAGCTATGTGCAAGCCGACGCCACCGCGTATCTTTCGTGATGAAATAGACACACCGATGATGGTAAGAATAAATGTCGCAAACGGAAATGCCGTGCGTTTGTACATTTCCACTTCAAAAAACTCGATCCTGCTTGAACCCTTCTGCTTCTCCTTGATGATGTATTCTTTCAACTCGAAGTAAGGCAATACCTCGATCTTGCTTTCGAAGCGCGCCATATCCTTCGGACTAAAGTCGATCTTGATCTTTTTGGAAGGTGTAAGCTTATGCTTTTCTTTAAAAACAATATGAGTCTTACCCGGATGGAGTGAGTCCTTTTCCTGGCTGTAAACCAATTCCCGCTCGAACACATGCTCGATGGACCACATACCCGTGAGGCTGTCCCACTTCATGTTGTCCGCTTTCATCATATATACCTGCCGGTTGTTTTCCACTTTTTCGATCGACATTTGCGTCGAAAAATTCGTATGATTATTATAATCGGCCAGGTACAATACTGTCCCGGGTGCTATTTGCCGGTAAATGCTGGTTTCTTCGGTATTATAACCATCGTTAATATAACGGTCTTCAAATGCGATGCGTACTTTGTTCGAGCGCGGGATCACAAAGTGATTCAATACCAGCGACATTACCGTAATGAGCCCGGCGCCGATCATATAGGGCTTTAGAATACGCCGGAAGCTGGTACCACTTGACAAGATCGCCACAAATTCTGTTTTATAGGCCATCTTCGAGGTAAATAAAATAACGGCAATAAACGTAAACAGGGGGCTGAAAAGGTTACCGTAGTATGGGATAAAGTTCAGGTAATGCTCGAAGATAATTTCCCGCACAGGAATATGGCTCGCCACAAAATCCTGCAGCTTTTCCGATAGATCGAAAACAATAAAAATGCTCAACATTAACGCGATAGAGAAAAAGAACGTTCCGATGAAACGCCTCAGAATATACCTATCGAGAATTTTTAGCATTAGCAAATATAGATCGGGATGGGTTTAATTATAAACGGGTTGCGAGTTGTTTTACCATCCTTTGTTTCCAGTCGTAAAACGTACCGTCGATGATGCGCTTGCGGGCTTCGGTAACGAGCCACAGGTAAAATGCCAGGTTGTGAATGCTCGCAATTTGTGCTGCCAGAAACTCGCCGCATATCAGCAGATGGCGTAAATAAGCCTTGCTATATTGATGATCGACATAGCTGGTGCCGTTTTCGTCAAGCACAGAGAAGTCGTTCTTCCACTTCTCATTCCTGATATTGATAATACCGTTTTGAGTAAACAGCAGGCCGTGCCTTGCATTACGTGTAGGCATCACGCAATCGAACATATCCACGCCGAGGGCAATACTCTCGAGGATATTCACCGGCGTACCCACGCCCATGAGGTAACGCGGCTTATCAGCTGGCAGAATATCACACACGACTTCCGTCATCGCATACATATCTTCGGCAGGCTCACCAACCGACAAACCACCGATGGCGTTGCCTTCTGCGCCTTTCGATGCAATATATTCCGCGGATTGAATGCGGAGATCTTTGTAAACCGAACCCTGCACGATCGGGAATAAAGCCTGTGAATAACCGTATTTAGGCTCGGTTTCCGAGAAACGTTTGATGCAACGGTCGAGCCAGCGATGCGTCAGGCCCAGGGAGTTTTTCGCGTACTTATATTCACAAGGATACGGCGTGCACTCATCGAAAGCCATCATGATGTCTGCTCCAATTGTGCGCTCAATATCCATGACACCTTCCGGCGTGAAGATGTGCTTACTGCCGTCGATGTGAGATTTAAAGATTGCTCCCTCTTCTGTGAGCTTCCGGGAAGCTGCCAATGAAAACACCTGGTAGCCGCCACTATCGGTAAGAATGGGGCGATCCCAACCATTGAACTTATGAAGCCCGCCTGCATTTTCGAGTACCTCAAGACCCGGGCGAAGGTATAGATGGTAAGTATTACCAAGTATGATCTGCGCATTGATATCGTCTTTCAACTCTCGCTGATGTACCGCTTTGACGGTAGCCGCAGTGCCAACCGGCATAAAAATGGGCGTTTCGATAGCCCCGTGATCGGTTTCGACCACACCGGCCCTGGCCTTGGAGTGTGGGTCTTTATGAAGTAATGAAAATTTCAAACAATAGGATTTATATCCGGGCAAAGATACAATCTTTCGTAAGAGAAAGACCTGGTTGCCGGAAAGCGGATTGGTAAAAATTCCAAAAATCAGCCGGATTCTCCCCTTGGCTTAAATCGTAAAAAGACTTTTTCTTACCACTTATCGCTCAAAAGCGACCAGATATGAAGCCGAAATCTAAAATTTAGATGAAACAGGGTTTTTGGCACAGCCCTTGGATTCACCTATTTAAAAAACTTGTATCATGAAAACCTCTACCAACCTTTTGTTAAGTGTATTAACTGTTATCAGTTTAAGTACCCTCGCCCAAACCCGCTATGGCGGCAACGATCCTCGCCATGGAAATGGCCAAAGTCAGGGTTCCGGCTCTAACGATAACTGGAGCTCCGGAAACTCTGGTAACGATACCAAACGCGGTGGCCACGTAAACATCAACATTGGTGGTGGCTATTATGGTGGTGGTTATAACAGCGGGTACTATTATGGCAACAACTACAACTCTTATTATGGTTCAGGATATGGTTATAATGTTAAAAGAGCTGCCCGCAATTCTATTCACCAGTCTGCCGGATTCATTGGACAGGCATTGCAGTTCACTGAATGGAACGACATCTATTCACCATGGCTGGCGAAAGCCATCAGGCACCAACAATATGCGAAGCAACTGTATTTTTGGGGCGACTACGCTGGCGCATTGAACCATGCCGAGAGAGCCGGATACCTGGCCTGGAATACCTTAGCTTATTTCAACGGTGGCGCTTATGGCTATAATAACTACGGTGCTGGCGCCTACCCTAACCCATACGGCGATCCGAACAACCCGTACTACAGACAAGGTACGTCAAGCAACCAACCAACAATCGACGATATGCCTTCGGGCGACACATACGGGTACACCGAGCGAAAAAGCAGCAGCCAGAACTCAACAGGTAACGGTACTTACAGCCAAAACAGCGGCAGCATAAAAGGTCAGCGACTGGAGTCAAACAAAATTGACGAAAACCTCCCGCAAAATACTGTGAACGACCGCGACCTCTTAAAAATGGGAGCCAAAGACCTCGACATCAACTAAGAAACACGGGATATCTCCAAAAACAAAAGTCCGTTTGCCTGCTGGCAGACGGACTTTTTGCTATCTTTAAACCCGTGTTAACGAAAATACCTAACGTCGTTCTGGCGTCACTTAGCGGTCTTCTGCTTTGCGCCTCCTGGTTCAGTCCTTTTTCATTCCTTATCTTTTTTGCCTGGGTGCCGCTGTTGTTTGCCGAAGAACGCGTGGCAACACTGCCTTCAACGGGCCGCAACCGCCTGCTTCTTACTGGCCTGAGCTATCTCACCTTTTTCATCTGGAACATCGGCGTTACCTGGTGGGTTTATTATGCATCGTTCGGCGGCGCGGCGCTGGCATTCATTTGCAATTCTCTGCTCATGTGCACTGTTTTTATGATCTGGCACAACCTCAAACGACGTGTAAACCGCCCATGGGCAATCTGGCTGCTGATTCCGCTTTGGCTTGGATTCGAATATGGCCATACTCTCTGGAGTCTTACCTGGACCTGGATGACTCTGGGGAATGCATTTGCCAACGTTCACAATTGGGTGCAATGGTACGAAATCACCGGCACCTCGGGCGGTAGCCTTTGGGTATTGACCGTGAATATTTTGTTTTTCCAGGTCTTTAAAAACAGGAAATATACAAGAGCAGCCATCTTGAAGCCCATATCGGTGATCCTTATTCCCGTGATATGCTCTTATGCCATCTTGTTTGTTCGTGAGACGTCGCTCAATGCATCCACGAACGAACCAGGTTACAAGACGCTTATCGTGCAGCCAAATGTAGATCCTTATAACGACAAATTTTACACAAAGCCCGAAAAGCAATTGGAATTGCTGATGCAGCAGGTTCGCGGAACCCTTGACACTACGGTAGATTTCCTGGCCTTGCCGGAAACCTTCCTCACCGAAGATGTTTACGAAGGAGATGAGTGGCAATCGCTCTCGTTTCACTTCCTGAAAGACAGCCTGCTCAAACCCTATCCGCGCCTCACCATTGTAAGCGGCGCCAACACCATGTACCGTTATAAAGCCGGTGAAGAACGCGCTTCCACGGCCCGCCGGTACAGCGATGCAGACGCTTATTACGAATCTTATAACACCGGGCTTCAGCTCAACCAGCAATCTGCAAGCTTCTACCATAAATCGAAGCTGGTACCGGGTGTCGAGCAAATGCCCTTTCCCTGGTTTTTCCGGTACTTCGAGAATTTCGCGATCGATATGGGCGGCACCACAGGCAGCCTGGGCATGCAGGATGAGCGTTCGGTATTTTTTAGCCATGGCGGAAAAGCGGGCATTGCGCCCGTGATCTGCTACGAAAGCGTGTACGCGGATTACGTTGCAGAATATGTGCGGAACGGAGCCAACATGATCTTTATTCTTACGAACGACGGCTGGTGGGAAAATACACCAGGACATCGCCAACACCTGGCTTATGCCAAACTTCGCGCCATCGAAACGCGAAAAGAAATTGCCCGCTGTGCCAATACCGGCATTTCCTGCTTTATCAGCCCGCTTGGTGTAATTGAACAGGCTACTCCATACTGGAAAGACGCTTTGATCATGAAAACGATGAAACCTAATAGCATCCGGACCTTTTTCGTGCGTTTCGGCGACCTCATCTCCTACTTATCAGCCATTATGGCTATTTTACTAGTGGTATGGAGTCAGGTCTTACGTTTCAGAAAGTCTTAAAATCAGAAAGTCTTAAAAAATACTAACTTCGTACCCTGAAATTGTGTTCATACACTTACTCATAAACTAACCCAAACTTATATTATGGAAAAATTTGATGTTACTGTGATCGGCTCCGGACCCGGAGGATATATTGCCGCTATCCGTTGCGCGCAGCTCGGCATGAAGACTGCAATCATTGAAAAATACCCGGTGCTTGGCGGCACTTGCCTAAATGTTGGCTGCATCCCTTCGAAAGCCCTTCTTGATTCTTCAGAACATTATCACAATGCCGTTCATACATTCGAACAGCATGGCATCGAGATCAAATCGCCGAAAGTAAACTTCAAACAAATGATTGAACGTAAGCGCGGCGTAATTAAAAACAACAATGCAGGTGTTGCTTTTCTGATGAAGAAAAATAAGATCACGGTATTCCACGGTGTCGGCAGCTTCGAATCGAACACAATCATCAATATCACGAAAGAAGACGGAAAAACGGAACAAATCGAATCGACAAAGACCATTATTGCTACGGGCTCCAAGCCTTCGTCTCTTCCTGGCATCGACATCGACAAAAAACGTATCATCACTTCGACGGAAGCGCTCGAATTAAGCGAAGTTCCGAAACACTTGATCATCATTGGCGGTGGCGTGATCGGCCTTGAGCTTGGAAGCGTGTACGCCCGTCTGGGATCCAAAGTATCGGTGGTAGAATACATGGACCGCCTCATCTACTCGATGGATGCTGCCTTGGGCAAAGAACTGCAACGCGTAATGAAAAAGAACCTGGGCGTGGAGTTTTACCTGAAGCACAAAGTGGAAACAGTAAGTAGCAAAGGCAAAGAAGCGACGGTAACTGCCACTAACGATAAGGGTGAAAAGGTGGAATTGAAAGGCGATTATGTGTTGATGGCAGTGGGCCGCAGGCCATATACAGAAGGCCTGAATGCCGAAAAAGCCGGTGTAAAGCTCGACGAACGCGGACGCGTTGCCGTGGATGCTCACCTGAAAACGAGTGTCGATAACATTTATGCCATTGGCGACGTGGTAACAGGTGCCATGCTGGCGCACAAAGCCGAAGAAGAAGGCGTGTACGTTGCCGAATTGATGGCTGGTCAAAAACCGCATGTAAACTATAACCTGATTCCGGGCGTGGTGTACACCTGGCCGGAAGTGGCAGCAGTAGGTCTTACGGAAGAACAACTCAAGGAAAAAGGCATTAAATACAAAACGGGATCATTCCCATTCAAAGCCAGTGGCAGGGCGCAGGCCAGCATGGATACCGACGGTTTCATTAAAGTATTGTCCGACGAAGCTACCGACGAGATCCTGGGCGTCCACATGATCGGGCCACGTGTGGCCGACGCTATTGCCGAAGCGGTGGTAGCCATGGAATACCGCGCAAGCGCCGAAGATATTGGCCGTATCAGCCATGCGCACCCTACATTTACCGAAGCCTTTAAAGAGGCGGCCCTAAATGCTACAGGCAATCGCGCCCTTAACATTTAACCAAAATCCATTGTCACTCATGTCTAATAAGAAGACAGGTTAAATTTTTAATCTGTCTTTTTTCTTTTAAAAACGTCTCACGATGAACGATACCGAAAACCCAACCATTTATCCTATTGGAAAAGCAAAACAGGAGGTATTTACCAAAGAAGTTCTCTACCGATCTATCATTATGGTTGAAACAGCGCCGCACAGGCTGCGAAAAATCCTGGAAAGCATCGGCGAAAAAGACCTGGAACGCTCTTACCGCGAAGGCGGTTGGACTGTGCGGCAAATTGTGCATCACCTGGCTGATTCGCACATGAACATGCTCGTGCGCTTTAAACTTGCCTTAACGGAAGACAGCCCGGCAATCAAACCATATAAGCAAGACCTTTGGGCAGGATTGCCGGATTACCGTTTGCCCGTGGAAAGTTCGCTAAATGTATTCGAAAGCATACAGGCCCGGTTTTCGGAATTGCTAAAGGTGATGAGTGAAGCTGATTTTGGACGCTCGTATGTTCACCCGGAATACAACAAGACCTATCTTCTGTCGGAGGCCACGCAGCTCTATGCCTGGCATGGCCTGCACCATACCGCCCAGATTGAGGGTATTTTCAAATAAAACGACAAAAAAAAAGAGCTGCGGTATCGCAGCTCTTTTTTCTATGATCAGGCTAAATTATTGTTTAACCATTGTTTCAACGTAGTTGTTTACACCAGCGCTAGTCGTTTCAGAATAGCTCAAAGAAAGTGTGCTTCCTGTTTTAGTACCAGTACCAGCAAAGGTTCTGTTTGTAGCAGGGTTACCTACCATGATAGCTGTTTGAGAAGGAATATCAACGTTTACACCAACTACATCTGCGTAAATACCTGTGTTTCCAGCGTAGTCACCGAATTTACCGAAGATGATACGGTTGTTTCTGGTCGTTGAAGCGGCAATTGATTGGGTATAGCTATAAGTTCCAATTGCACAAGCATAAGTTCCGTTCATTCCGTCTGCATCGTTTACTACGGTAACTTTACGGGTTACAGAAGCAGAGTTGCCTGCTGCATCAGTAGCTGTATAAGTAATTTCATAAACACCTTTCAGGTTTGTATTCACGCTTCCTGAGATAGTCGGCGTAATAGCGCCATCTTTGTTGTCGTCAGCAGTTGCGCCTGGATCAGTGTAAGTACCTTGTAAAGATACAGTCATGTCACTACTACCATTTAACGTCACTACCGGATCAGTGATGTCGTCTTTCTTACAGCTAGTAAAAACGGTTGCTCCTGCTAATAAAATTGCTGCTACAGCTAAAATGTTTTTTTTCATGAGGTTGATTATTATTTTTTAAATTATTAGGGCAAATGTATTTAAATTTAATGGATCGGCCTGCAAAAGCGCAGAAATTTAACAAATAAACAAGTAAAAACACGGGCATTTCAAACTTCATACCAGGCCATAAATACTCTTAATAGAAAAAAACCGGGTTTCGACTTTAAAAAAACGTTATTTGCTCCAATAGGAATTATTTTTAGTTAAAAACCAGTTTGTACAAAATAAAATCTATTTTTGCATAAAATTTTAATCATTAAAATCCAAGAAAAAAATGAAAAAAGTATTGTCTATCATCGCTGTAGCTGCTTTATCAGCTACTTTCGTTGCTTGCGGTCCATCTAAAGAAGAAATCGCAGCCCGTGAAAAAGCTAAAGCTGACTCAATAGCTGCTGTAGAAGCTGCTGCTGCTGCTGAAGCTGAGGCTGCTGCTAAAGTTGCTGAAGCAGAAGCTGCTGCTGCAAAAGCACAAGCTGCTGCTGATTCTATCGCTGCTGCTACTGCTGCTGAAGCTGCAAAACCTGCTGCAAAAGCTCCGGCTAAAAAACCAGCTCCTACAAAAACAACTACTCCTAAAGAAACACCTGCTAACGAAGTGAAACCAGGACAAGGAAGGGGATAATAATCAACTCCTCAAATAAAAAAAAGGAACGAGTTGCTCGTTCCTTTTTTTTTGCAAAACCTGCAGCACTTTTTGTGCCGGCTAATTAGCAACCGGAATACGTTTGAGTGTCTCCAATAAAAATCCCCAATATTTTTGCACCGAACTGATCTGCACTTTTTCGTCGGGTGAATGCGCGCCGGTAATATTAGGGCCGAAAGAGATCATTTGCATCTGTGGGTAATTGGTGCCTAAAATACCACATTCAAGTCCCGCATGGCAAGCACTTACCTGCGCTTTTTCCTGGTACCGTTCTTCGTACAAGGCACTCATGAGTTTTACAATAGCTGATGATGGTTTAGGTGTCCAGCCCGGATAAGCGCCTGAGGTTGTTGTACCGGCACCTATCAATTCAAATGTCGAAAGGATCGCATCCTGCAAGTCGGTTTTTTCCGAATCCACGGAGCTTCGGGTAAGGCATTGTACCTGGTAAGTCCCGTCTTTTACCAATACGCGCGCCAGGTTATTCGACGTCTGCACCAGGCCGGCAATGTCAGGACTCATGCGGTATATCCCACAGGGGCAGGCATACACCGCGCGCAGGAATCGATCCTGAAAATCTTTGTTCCACACGCTGGCCGGAGCCACAATCGATTCAACGCCAACGGTGAGCCCAGGGTCTGTAACCTGATACTCCGCTTTCATTTTTTCAGTCAGCACTTTCATTGCCTCTTCAAACTTTGCCTTCGCTGATGCATCGATCAGCACGTCGCAAGCCGACTCGCGCGGAATAGCATTACGCAGACTTCCTCCATCGAGCGATGCAATTTCTATGTCAATGGTTTTGTGTAGCGTGAAGAGTAAGCGGTTCATGAGCTTATTGGCGTTTCCGCGTCCACGGTGAATATCCATCCCTGAGTGTCCACCGGTAAGCCCTTTCAACGTTATACGGAATGCCGAAGAGAACCGGGCAGTCGCCGTTTCGTATGTCCCTGTAGCTGTTACATCCACGCCTCCGGCACAACCGATGGTGAGTTCGCGATCGTC
>DAIUED010000084.1:0-11194 GCA_036845295.1 Bacteroidota bacterium | reverse complement strand
GTGGAAATCACGATAGGCCTCACCGGTTCTTTGGTTTGCGCCTCGAGTAGCTCGCCGGCTTTGCTTTTATTCACAGCAAAGAGCGAAGCCATCACCGTTCCGAGTTTAATAAATTGTCTTCTGTTCGTTTTCATGCTTATCTGATCATGATCTCATCGCAAAAGAGCCAGGCATTTTCTCCTGCTCCGGGCTTTCCGGAAGCGATCTTTCCGTGGTTTCGCGCAACGATTTTAATGTATTGGGTATTAACCGGAGCCATGCTAAGCCTCGCAATCCGTTCGCCGTTGCTGATCGTCGCCTTGCCAGCCAACCGGAAGTTCTTTCCATCGGGAGATATATATACCTGTACCTCGGCGGGAAAATAAATCCAACTCAATTCTTCCTGCAAGAAGCCAACATCTACCTGACTTACTTCTTCTGTTTTTGATAAGCGGAGGGTAGCTTCCATATCATTGCCGCGCCAGGCCAGCCACTGATCGCTGATGCGGGGAAGACTTGCCTGTTCGGCATTTACCAGGGTAAATGCTCCGCCACTGTTGTAAGATGTATGCGGCGCATTTTTAAGCATCACCTGCGCATTCGTTGCTTTGTTCACATCGTAGTGCCTGGAAGTAACTGCGCTCTTTTGCGCTTGCCCCTGAAACAACGCTCCCTTTACGAGCGTGTTTTGCAACAGTTCAAGCGGCTGTTCAAAAAGAACTGATGCCGGACCAGGATCACTTCCGTCGGTGGTGTAGCGCAACTCACCAAGTACCGGATTGGCCGATAACCGCAACGACACTGCATTGCCCTTCGACGACGGAGACAGGGTATAGTTTATGCGGTAAAGTGCTCTGGCGTAAGTATAGCCCAGCCGATCCAGCAGCCGGAAGTGCTGCTGTATGCGTTTTAAAAAATCAGTTTCATCCTTTTGTTCTTTAGGTGTCCAGAGGACTTCAGCTAGTGCCGCCATACGCGGCAATGCCATGTATTCCGCTTGTTTTTCACTCAAAATATACTCTGTCCACAGGTTTGCCTGAGCACCCAGAATATAAGGCTGTTCTTTGGGAGTGAGCAAAGCAGGCACTGGCTCAAAGGCATACACTTTTTCGAGAGGGGTAAATCCGCCAATGGCCAAAGGTTCGCCAACCGGCGGCGCCTGGTAATGATCGAAATAGCAATGCGATCCCGGCGACATAACCACCGGGTGTTGTTGTCTTGCGGCAGCTATGCCGCCTTCTATGCCTTGCCAGCTCATCACCGCAGCATTGGGCGCGAGGCCACCTTCCAAAATCTCATCCCAGCCGATGACCTTCCGGCCTTTGGAACTTACATATCTTTCGATGCGCTTAATGAAATAACTTTGCAACTCATGCTCGTCTTTCAGCTTCTCAAGCTTAATTACAGATTGGCACACCGGACAAACTTTCCAACGGGTTTTCGGCGATTCGTCGCCTCCGATGTGAATGTATTTTCCGGGAAATAACGCAATGACCTCATCAAGCACTTGTTCCAAAAATCCAAACACCGAATCCTTGGTGCAAAATACGTCTTCAAACACGCCCCAACCTCGCTCCACATCAATTACCTTACCTGTGCATGAAAGCCAAGGATAAGAAGAAATAGCTGCTACCGAATGTCCGGGCATTTCGATTTCCGGCACGACGGTAATGTGACGGCTCGCAGCGTACTCAACCAGCTCCCGGATCTCCTCCTGCGTATAATAGCCCCCGTAAGGAATGCTGTCGTAACGATGATCGCTATACCGGCCTACCATCGTTCCTTTCCGCCAGGCGCCGTGCTGGGTCAGTAAAGGAAAACGCTTGATTTCGATGCGCCAGCCCTGGTCGTCGGTAAGATGCCAGTGAAAAGTATTCATTTTATATAATGCCAGCAGATCGATGTAGCGTTTTACGAACGACAAGGGAAAAAAATGCCGGCACACATCGAGGTGCATTCCGCGCCACTGAAAGCGCGGCGCATCTTCTATATGCAGGCACGGAAGCACGATAGCGTTGTTTGTATCGGGAGGCAGAAGTTGAATCAGGCTCTGCAAGGCATAGAAATTCCCGGCACCTTCCGAAAGAGCATTTATCTGGATGCCATTTTTTTCAATGAACAGTTCATAGGCTTCGTTGCCATCATTATACTGCAACGGCTCCGAAAAAAGAATGTAATTGTTTGCAGGTGCTTTCTCTACAACTTGCAGGCGAAAGTGATAATAGCGTTCGAGATAATCGTTGAACCACTGAAGATCACGTCGCAGGTTTTCGTTGGCAGGCGCAACCAATTTGGTGCTGGAAGAAAGCGTGAAAGTTCCGGGCTGCATTTCCTGGCGCAAAGGCTTAGGAATCAGTGCCGGCAGAACCTCAGACACCTGCTGCCCCAGACAGCTGATTGCAAGGGCCAGAAAGCCAGCCAAAAATATTCTACTCTTCTTCATCGTCGCTCAGCAATGCCATCAGTTCCTCCGGGTAGTCGTCTTTTAAAATATACACGCCGGTCATAGGATTGACGACTTCCCGTGAGCTTTTCAGATATACCTGAAAAAGCATGCCTTTTTTATTCTGATCTTTTTCGGTTTTACTGATAGCCTTCTTCGAGAACGGCATTTGCGTGACGGAACCATCTTCCATGGTGCACTCCAAAACAGTCATATCCGGTATTTCGAAACAAAACTCATCGTCATTCGGATAAAGACCTTTTAGTAAATAGGTGGCGTTATTCAATACCTTAAACTGGGCCACATCTCCCTGTACTTCAAACTCGTCTTCCCACAGGTATTTTATGTTGTCTTCCGTTTCTTCGCCCTCGTTTTCCTTATCGGCATAAGCCTGGTTGAATTTCGAATTGACAAGCTTGACGTTGATGGTTACTTTCATGTTGGTTCTTTTATTGACGATTAATGTGCGCTGTTACTAACTGTGTTCAATTCGATGCCCTGCTTTTTAAAGATGGCATTCACTTTAAATGCATACCAGGCCAGGTAAGCGAAGCAAAATACGGTAACAATGTAGGATTGGTGGGGATTAAGCCAATCGGAGAGAAGACCTTGTAGCGGTGGAATAACGGCTCCTCCCAGGATCATCATTACCAACAGCGAAGAACCCTGTGTGGTGTACTTGCCGAGGCCGTGAATCGCAAGCGCAAAAATACAGGGCCACATCACCGAACAGAACAGGCCGCCGCTGATAAACGAATACAGTGCCAGGTTACCACTGCTCAATAAACCGATAAGCATCATCACGCAAGCGGTGAGACTCAGTACAATTAGTGCGCGCGCCGGATGATCGCCCGACAGGATGAAAATAACAATACCCATAAGCACATACGGAATGTAATAGAGGTAATCTTCTACCTTGCTGCCATTGATATAATTCACGCCATAAATAACACCGAACGCCAATAGCGGCGTCACGATCTGCATCAGTACTTTAGTGGTTTTACTCAAGTTGAACACCGTTAAGGCACCGGTCCAGCGCCCAATCATGAGACTGCCCCAATAAAGGGAAATAAAATGCGAGATCTTTGTATGATCGATCCCTTTAATTTCCGGCATGGCCAACAAAGCGCCCATGTTACTCTGTATGGTAACCTCTACCCCAACATAAATAAAAATTGCCAGCATGCCCAATGTAAGCTGCGGGTATTTGAGCGCGCCAAGATCATTATCGGACTTTTCGTTAGTGGTAACAGCCGGCAGTTTTGAGAACCAAAGAATACCTGCGCACAACACAAACAAGCCAAAGAGCACAAGCGCCGGTGTTTTTACAGCATCCAGGCTACGGTCGGCTACTGCCGGCGCATTGATGTTGCCAAATAAGGCATAGCTAAGGATTGCCGGCCCGATGGTCGTACCAAACGAGTTGATGCCACCGGCAAGGCTCAGGCGGTGAGCACCGGTTTCTTTCGCCCCGAAATTGATTACAAAAGGATTGGCAACGATCTGCTGCAGGGCAAAGCCCAAACCGATGATAAACAGCGCGCCCAACAACAAGCCATAAGAGCTGGCGCTGGCGGCCGGGATAAAGAGCAGGGAACCCACTGCTGAAATCAATAAGCCGATGATCAGGGCTTTTTTGTAGCCGATCTTATTGATGGGGTCGCCAGACCAGCGCGACAGAACAAAATAGACCAAAGAGCCAACTGCATAAGCGGCATAAAATGCAAAATCGACCAGCTGTGACTGAAACTGGCTAAGTGTAAATTTTTCCTTGAAAAGCGGGATAAGGATGCCATTGCTGGCTGCCACAAAACCCCAAAAGAAAAAGACGCTGATAAGCGCCACAAAAGATGACTGTAGTTTCTGCATAGAGAAGAGTTGAACTAAAGTAAAGATTTTTATTTCGAAATCACAGTCACCTAAATCCTTTTATCAACAGGGCTTTTTTTACTTCTTTTCCCATGGAAGATACCGGAACGCGCATAATTCTCTAACTTCACCTCATGGAATTATTAAGCCCGGCCCACTGGGAAGATTACGAATTGCTGGATTGCGGCGATTTTGAAAAGCTCGAACGCTTCGGAAAATTCATTACCATACGCCCAGAGCCACAGGCCGTCTGGAAAAAAATATACAGCAACAGCGAGTGGGAAAAACAAGCCCACGTGAAGTTCGTTCCTAAAAGCAGTTCGAGCGGCGATTGGAAAATGCTGAAAAAAATGCCGGAGCAATGGCAGATATCCTACCCGTTGACAGGTGAAGGCAGTGGCGCCGATAGCAACATCGTCTTCCGGTTGGGGCTCACCTCTTTCAAGCACGTGGGTATATTCCCAGAGCAGGCCTGTAACTGGGATGTGATTTACAATTATTTGCAGGCACTTCAAAAGCCTAAATTTTTGAATCTTTTTGCCTATACCGGTGGTGCCAGCCTGGCCGCACGCGCGGCAGGCGCCGACGTTACTCACGTTGACAGTATTAAACAAGTGGTGAATTGGGCGAACGAAAATATGCAGAAATCCAACCTAGACAACATCCGCTGGATGATTGACGATGCACTGAAATTTGCCAAAAAAGAACAGCGTCGCGGCAACCTTTACCAAGGGATTATTCTCGACCCACCTGCGTTTGGACATGGACCCAATGGCGAAAAATGGAAGCTGGAAGACAACATCCTCGAGATGATCGAAAGCGTCCTTCAGATCCTCGACCCAAAGCAGCACTTATTGATACTGAATGCCTACTCGCTTGGGTTCTCTGCACTTGTGCCGGAAAACCTCCTCCGCCCCTTTGCCAACAAGCATCAATCGTCGCTCAATATCGGCGAATTATTTCTCGATGCCAAAAGCGGCGTGAAACTACCGCTTGGGGTTTGGGGCAGGCTTACCAAATAAGAACAGCCGGATTTCCGGAAAACTATTTTGTACCGGTGTGTCCGAATCCTCCGGCACCGCGTTCCGTTTCATCGAGCGAATCGGCAAGTTGCCAGGAAATATTTTCGTGGCGGGCAATTACCATTTGGGCCACACGCTCGCCATCGTTAATTACAAAAGGTGAATCCGACAGGTTTATCAAAAGTACTTTTACCTCACCGCGGTAATCGGCGTCGATGGTGCCCGGCGAATTCAGCACCGTGATACCATGCTTAGATGCCAGGCCGCTGCGCGGACGAATTTGTGCCTCGTAGCCCGCTGGCAGTTCAATAAACAAACCGGTAGGCACCAACGCACGTGCCAGGGGTTTTAGTTCTACCGGCGCATCCAGGTTGGCACGCAAATCAAGACCCGCTGACAGCTCGGTGGCGTAATGCGGCAATTCGTGTTTGGATTGATTGACAACTTTTACTTTCATCATGATTAAGCCTCCAGGTGTTTAAGTTTTTTTAAGTGATCGAATTCGAGTTTGTAAAAAACCCAGGCAAAAAAGAATAGCAGAAGGTTATTCAACAGGAGCTTCAGCCAAGTGCTTTCCCAACCGCTGTAAGTAGTAGAAAGAGTGTATAAGCCCAGCGCAAGAAAGGAAAATACCGAAATGCTTCTCAGGTTGTATTTTACCGGGTAATACTTCTGCCCAAAAATATACGACAACACCATCATGCTGCTGTAAGCCGCAAGGGTAGCCCAGGCACAGGCAATGTACCCGAATTTGGGAATACCCCAAAAGTTGAGGAATAAGGTAATGGCTGCACCCAGTACGGTAATAATGGCGCCATATTTGGTTTGCCCGGTAAGTTTAAACCAGATCGACAGGTTCCAGTAAACCCCAACGCATAAATTGGCAAGCAGCAGAAGTGGCACCACATCCAAGCCTTCCCGGAACCGCTCGCTGACAAGGAATTTCAACCAGGGCAGATTCATCATAATACCTAAAAAAAGAAACCAGCAGAACAGCACGTAATATTTCATGACCACGGCATTGAGCTTTTTCGAGTCTTTGCCGGCCGCATGATTGAAAAAGAAAGGTTCGGCAGCATACTTAAATGCTGTGGTGAAAATAGTCATAAGCATGGCGATACGGTAACAAGCACCGTAAACACCGAGTTCGTGCCTGGCGATATCTTCCGGCAACAGGTATTTGAGAACAAAGCGGTCAAAGGTTTCGTTGATCATTCCGGCAAACCCCAGAATAAGCAATGGCCAGGCATACCGCAGCATGCTCCGCCACAATTCCCTGTCGAATGTGTAAGTGACCCGCAAAAAATCTTTTGCCAAAAATAACAACGACGCCACGTTGGCCAGCAGACCGGCCAAAAATGCATACCCGACACCGACGCCGGGGTCGTAAAACCCGGCAAGTGTCGACTCGGGATCGTTGTAAAAAGCAGGCTTGCAGACATTAAAGAAAAAGATGTTAAGCAAGATGAATACAGAAACGTTAAGAAGTTTCAGACCGGCAAATTGTCGAGCCTTGTTCTGTAGGCGCATACGCGCAAACGGAATGGCCATCAGGGCGTCGGTAGCAACAATGAGCAGACACCACACGACGTAGTTTACATGATCCGGTTCCTTTACCATTGCGGCCAGCGAGCCCGAGAACAGCAACAATAACAACGTCAGCACACCCGTGCTTCCCAATATCGAGATCAGGGCTGTTGAATACACGCGCTCTTTGTCTTCCAGTTTGCTTGAAAAATGGAAAAAAGCCGTTTCCATTCCATACGTAAACAAGATGTTGAAAAAACTAACGTAAGAATAAAACTCTGTGTTGGCCGATAGTTCTGAAGGCTCTTTGAAAATATAGGTGAGAACAAAGGAATAAAGAAAGGTAATAACCCTTGGCAAGACACTGCCTAAACCATAGACAACTGTTTGCGAAGCGAGTTTTTTGAGCGGGTTTGACAAGTCTTTTGGATTAAACTTCAAAAATAAAGTTTATTTAGCACAGGCTAAAAGTCGCGGGCTACAAGATATTAACGGCTTGAGGTGCCTAAATACGCCCAGGTCCGGCCAGTTGATGTTATTTGCCCGGGTGCGACAGCTTTTCGATGAGTTTTGTAGTGGAAAAACCTTGCACCAACGGAATGGTAATTACCTGCCCGCCCTTGGCTGTAACCACATCGTAGCCAACAATGTTTTCGGCTTTGTAGTCGTTGCCTTTCACCAACACATCAGGTTGTACCATACGGATCAACTCATACGGCGTATCGTCATCAAACAAAACAATGGCATCTACACAAGCCAACCCGGCAAGAATAGTGGCGCGTGTTACTTCGTCGTTCACCGGGCGTTCCGGCGATTTTCCCTGCCGTTTTACCGAAGCATCGGTATTCAGCCCCAACACCAGTTTATCGCCCAGGTCGCGCGCATGGCAAAGGTACTCGACATGCCCGCGATGCAGGATATCGAAACAACCGTTGGTGAATACCACTTTCCGACCCTCTGCTTTCCAGTCTTTCAACAACACCTGGAGTGATTCGTTATCTTTAAATTTCTCGGATAAACTGCTATGAAACGACATGCTTGCTGTTGTTTTTGTTAATTAACGGCAGTATGATGAGGCTGGCAATGCCCAGGAGAACAATCACGATGAATTGCGCCGTCCACGACATCCAGGGGAAGGCCACCGCCGAAATCTTATCTACCCCATACGTCAGGATCAGTAAATTGGTAATGATAGTCTGATACGCGCCAAGCCCGCCGGCCGAAAATACCACGCCAAAAGTACCAAAGAGCAGCAACACCAGGCACTCGGCTTGGCCCAGGTGAGACGTACCCTCAAATGCAAAAAAGCAAAAATACAAGCTATAAAAATATGCTGCCCAAATGGCCAGACTCAACACGATAAACTGGAATTTATGTTCCATGTCTTTTATGGAGCTAAGGCCTTTTCCGAAACCTTTCAGAATATTTCCGAACTTACCGGTGAGCAGGCCGGAAATGCGTTTGCGCAGGATGAAAAAAGCCAGTACTACCGCCGCCAGTAGCAGCAGCATAACAACCATCTGTAAAGGATTTTGCGAAATGCCCCCCAGTTTCTTCGTTAGCGGATCGAAAATATATTCCATTGCCAGCCCTCGTAGTTGCGTAAACTGCGCAAAGAGCGTCAATACAAAAATCAACAGCAGCAATAAGGTGTCAATAATGCGTTCGGTAATTACAGTACCCAAGGCTATCTCAAAAGGCACCTTATCGTAGCGTGTTACCAGGGTACAACGTGTAATTTCGCCCATGCGCGGCAAGCCGTAGTTGGCAAAGTAGCCTACCAACACAGCGCCAACGGCATTGGGAAGCCTTACAGAATGGCCAGCAGGCTTCAACAGGTAGTTCCAGCGGTAAGCCCGCAGAAAGTGACTGAAAACAGAAATCAGCACGGATACGAGCACCCAGGAATAATTGGCTGTGAGAAAAGAATTGACAATTTTGTCACGCTCGGCCCACACCGAGTTTAACGAAAGCCAGGTAAGTAAAATAGCCACGCCGAACAGCGCCGCAAACTGAATGATCGATTTTGTGCGCTTGTTCACCGCGTTTCTATTTTAACGTATTGGTTTTAGTGTCTGGGAACACAACCCACGGACGGAAATTCTTGGCTTCCTCGAATTCCATATCGGCATAAGAAATAATGATAACTACGTCGCCCAAACTAACCTTTTTGGCAGCAGGCCCGTTGAGGCAAATAACACCGCTGCCGCGTTCGCCCTTGATCACATACGTAATAAACCGCTCGCCGTTGTTTTTATTTAAGATGTGCACCTGTTCGTTCTCTATCAGGTTGGCAGCATCCATCAGATCTTCGTCGATTGTCACACTGCCTATATAATCCAACTCTGCCTGCGTAACCGTTACGCAATGCAACTTGGATTTCATCACTTGAATTACCATGGGCACAAATGTACTAAAAAACTAATGCATTTCAGGCGTTTTGCCCGGGCGACTCCTTGTCGAAATTCTGCACCTTCAGCGCGAGATTCAGTTCATGCAAGTCTTTTTTGCGGATAACCATGGTCTGTGTCCATTCGTCGTGCCAGCCCAGGCCCGAAAAGCATGAAAATGCCTCGAACGGAACGATGCGTGCATACGCGCGTCCGAGTATTTGTCCAAAAGAAGGCTTCTCACCATATTCATTCACCACCACGCGGCCCAGAATAAGTTTACCAGGCGTGCTTTGCATGAAATATTCAAAAAACAGGTAATACCCTGGGAACAGCACCAGGTAATTAAACACATTGATGCTTAAATCCGCGTAAGGCGAATCCCAGAACTCATGAAACCCGAAAATAGCCGACAATATACCCAGGAATACACCGAAAAGCAAAGTCAGGATAAAATAGAAGATGCGATCGAGCATAAAATGCCCAAACCTGGCCCAGCCATCTACTGTAATGACTTCTTTATAGCGTGTGAGTGTGGCTTCTTCCAGATGGCTGCCGTCGGCTGCTGTTTGCGCACCCTTGATACGGCGTTTCACCGTGTAAGTCTCTTTGATTTCGGTGATTTTTGTTTTGTTCGTCATAGTAATTGGTTAAAGATATTAATTAATAAGGATATGGTTTTCATTTTTGTCTCTTGGCGGCTTCGCGTCGTTCGTCGCGGAGCTTTTTCAGGAACATGCGTTTTTCTTTTCGCGTAATGCGTAGCAGGTAATTTGTCGCCTTGGTATTGTGCAACACGATCTTCTTGTATTTTTTCTTGCGACGGGCAAGCTCCTTGTTTACTTTCCTCTCGCGATAGACTTCAACGCCATTCTCCATGCGGATCATCGCCATTGCATCGGCCTGCCGGGAGGTAAATTGCCCGAACATCCTGAACAAGGCGTCCAACGCAGGTGCGTTTTTTTCAAACCAGCACAATTCGCTCCGGTTCAGATCAATCGCCGACTTCTTCGCGGTGTTGAGTTCCTCCGGGTCTTTTTGCGAACGCCGTGTCAGCTCCGATCGCCATACAAAAGCCTCTTCTTCCGCTTTGTTCCTTGAGGCAATCGCCGAAAACAGTTGTTCGCTTAGCTCGCCGCATTGCGCGGAGGGTTTGTATATCATCATCTCCAGGTCGTTCATGTATCGGTTTTGGGAAGCATTGATCGACTTCCGTAATTCCACGATATCCTTTTTGTAATTGTCGCGCATGTAGTAACGTAATCTGGCCGAGGCCGAGAACAGAGAAAATACCGAATCGTGTTCCAGCAACTTCAGTTTTAGATTCGCGGATAGCTGCCGGATCGTCTTTTCCAGCAAGGCGCGCAGCGAATCAATGCGCCGGTTGTCTGAAGACACGAGCGAATCTGCACGACGCAGCTTGTTTTGCAATTCCAGTAACTTGGCGGGCGTGTTTTTGACCCTGGCGTTTGGCTTTTCCTTGTCCGACCACGACTTTACCCGTCCAAGCCTTCGCGTCAATTGGCTTTGAACCTGCGTCGTTTTTCGTTGCAGATCCTTCACCGATTTACTTTGCACCTTGATATTGAATTTTTCGCCACGTAAAAAATTGGCAAACGCTGTATTTTCAGCAAACAACAAATCGGCCTTGTGCCCGTTTTTGTTGCGTTGCAAATAAAAATCCTGCTCGATGTTCAGCGCCGATTGGTACAGACTTGCCCTGGCTCGCTCTTCCCAGGCCATGGCTGTGTCAATGAGCGTGACTTTACCAAGCGAATCCTCCACATTGCGGCTTTCGATTAATTTCAGCGTGCCGATATTATACTCGCAGATCATACTCGCAAAGCGGTTACGCCGGTTGAACAGAAGGCCTTCCTTGCGCAGGCTGATGTTTTTATTCAGCTCGTCGTATGCCAGGAAGGCATCACAACCAGGGCAGGGCCGGCCATAGCGTTGCTGAACAT